>CAZMLV010000008.1:29076-33765 GCA_964567235.1 uncultured Chloroflexota bacterium
AGAGCTCCTCGTCGATGTCGCTCTCGACGATCCGCTCGTCGACGCCCTCGTAGTGGCCGGCGACCAACACGAGATGGCCGATCGTGGCGAGCCGGCGCGCGGTCGGCTCGTCGAACAGCCTGCCCTGCGCCGAGAGCAGCACGACGTGCCCGTCGCGGCCCGCCAGGTCGCGGATCGCAGGAGCGAGCGGCTCCGGCGTGAAGACCATGCCCGCGCCACCACCGTATGGGACGTCATCGACGGTGCGATGCCGATCACCCGCCCAGCCGCGCAGGTCGTGGAACACAAGGTCGAGCTTGCCTGCCGCCCGCGCGCGCGCGACGATGCTTTCGGCGAACGGGCTCTCGAACATCTTCGGGAAGAGCGTGAGCACGTCGATCCGCATCAGAGCTCCTCCTGCGGCACGACCACGACGCGGCCGCCCGCCACGTCGACCTCCCGCACGACCGAGGCGATCGCCGGCACGAGCAGCTCGCCCCCCTGCGCGCGGCTCACCACGAGGACGTCGGTCTCGCCGGCGCGGATGATGTCGCGCACGTCGCCGATGGGCTCGCCCGCCGGGGTCTCGGCGCGCAGGCCGACGAGATCCGCCCACAAGTAGCTGCCCCTCGTCGCCCGTCTCGCTTCCTCGACGGCCACGCGCAGGAACCGGCCGCGCAGGGGCTCGGCGGCGGGCCGCGACGCGTAGCCCTCGAATCCGACGATCGGCTCCCGCGACGTGCCGCGGATGGATCGGATGGTCAGCGCGCCAAGACCGTCACACTCGAGCGACGCGCCGACGCGGAACCGATCGGGGACATCGCTGCGGGGATCGACGCGGACCTCGCCTCGAACGCCGTGGGGCGTCTTGATGACACCGACAACGAGGCCGTCGGGCTCGCTAATCGATCTCGAGGTTGACCTTGGTCCCGTCACGTGTAGCCATCACCTTGAGCAGGGCGCGGATGGCCTTCGCGATTCGACCGCCCCGCCCGATGACCTTCCCGACGTCAGCTTCCGCGACCTGCAGATGCAGCTTGAGGAAATCGCCGTCCTGCTCTTCGTTCACCACGACGCCGGAGGGATCGTCGACCAGGGCCTTCGCCACGTGTTCGAGGAGCTCGGATTCCTTGCTCACCGCGCGACGGGTGGCACTTCGGCGTCCGGGATGCCGCTCCGGACGAGGAGCGCACGCGCGGTCGAGGTCGGCTTCGCCCCGTTCTTGATCCAATGCTTCACGCGCTCGGTGTCGAGGACGAGCGCGCCCTCCTCGGTGCGCGGGTTGTAGTGCCCGAGGATCTCGATGAACTTGCCGTCGCGCGGCGAGCGGGAGTCAGCCACGACGACGCGGTACGTCGGGGCCTTCGTCTTGCCGGTGCGCCGCAGTCGGATATGTACAGCCAAAGTCAGACGTCCCTTCGTGAAAGATGTGCGCGGGAAGAACAGAAGTATACCGGACGAGGGCCCTAGATCGACACGGACCGGGGCCGGGTAGCGGCGAGCAGTGCTTCGATCCGGTCGCGATGCCGCGCGGCGAGTGGGTCGCTCCAGAACGCCCGGGCCGCATCGAGCTGCGTGCGCGCCTCCTCCGCACGGCCGCGCCGCGTGAGGAAGCGGGCATATTGCTCGCGGGTCTCGGCCAAAGCGTTGCCGATACCGCTCGGCTCCATGAAGGCGACCGCTCCACGGAACAACCGGTCGGCCTCGGCCAGGTCCCCCTCGGCCTCGCGGACCTCGGCGAGCGCGATGGCCGAGATGAAGCGCGACTCGAGGTCGCTCGGCATCGCGATGCCGACGGCCGCCTCGGCCTGCGTTCGCGCTGCGGCGATGTCGCCCAGGTGGACGAGCGCCCGGGCGAGTCGGGCCTGCACCTCGGGGATCTGGCCGCGCTGGCCGCGCCGCGTGAACAGATCCAGGGCTTCGGCCAGCACGTCGCGCGCACCGGCGTTGTCCCCGAGGTCCAGCATCGCCTCGCCCATCGCCCAGCCCGTGGACGCGATGAAGCTCGGCTGGCCGACCTCGCGGAACAGGGCCTGCCCAGTGCGCGCCTCGTTGAGGGCCGTAGCCGGATCGCCCTGGTGCTGAGCCCGGTTGGCTCGTGCGACGTGCTCGATCGCACGGAACCACTTCGACTTGTACGGGAGGGCGGCGATGGACTCGTCGACCAGGCTCGATTCCGCGGTCAGGTCGCCCTGATACACGGCCGCCCGGCCGAGCCAGAACAGGACCAGCCCTTTCCGTGTCGACCCGGTCCGCCTCACATACTCGTGCGCTTCCTCCAACAGCCGCCGCATCTCGTCCATGTCGGCCGCGTAGTACCGGTTGAAGGCGACCGCCCACATCGCTTGGGTGATCAGATCGACATCGCCTGTCTGCCTCGCAGCTTGAAGCGCCTCGACGAGTATCGGTTGGACCGCGTCGGGTCCCAGCTCGTCGACGAGCAGCCTCGCCCGAAGGTCGAGTAGCTCCGGGAGAACCTTGCTCGGCGTGACCGCGTTCGCGAGCTCGATGGCCGCATCGACCTCGGCCACCGCCGGCCGAGCGGTTGCCAGCGCATCGCGGACGAGGACGATGCGCCCGGCGATCAGGGCGTTCTCGATCACGGTCGCGCCGATCGCATCGGCCACCGATCGCGCGCGTTCGTAGAGATTGAGGGCGGCATGCGTGTCCTCGCGGTCATACGCGCTCGCAGCGGCCTCGAGGAGGAGGTCGAGGGCCCGGCGGCCAAGATCCGCTGCCCCCGACGGACGCAGCTCGCGAGCGAGGAGGAACGCCTGCTCGGCGTGGAAGGACACGATGTCGGCGATCTCGTGTCGGCGATCGCCGAGGCTCGTCTCGAGCCACCGGCCGTACCGGTCATGCAGACGCGACCGTTCGCTCTTCGGCACCGTCGAGTAGGCAACGTCGCGGATGAGGACGTGCTTGAAGCGGAACACGCGGCCGGATCCGAGCGCCCGCTCGTCGGCCTCCACGAGCAGATCGCGACGGATCGCGTCCCGGAGCAGAGTCGGATCGGGGGTCGCGCCTTCACCGAGCGCCGTGAGCGCGTCGGTGGAGAAGAGCCTTCCGGCGAGCGACGCGCGCTGGAGGAGCGCCTTCACCTCGGGCGCGACGCGATCGAGACGGGCGCTGATGAGTCCCTGCAACGTGGGTGGCACCTCGATCGTCGCGATGGACGCGTCCGCCACCCACCGGTCATCACGCTTTTCGATGCGTCCGCTCTCCATGAGCATCCGCAGGAATTCCTCGACGTACAGGGGATTGCCCTCGGCCCGCGTGATGACGTCGCTTCGGACCTGCTCCGGCAGGTCGTCGATCGCGAGCAGCGCGGAGATGAGCTGGCGCGTGTCGTCATTGCTCAGCGGCGCGAGCGTGATCGCCGTCGCGTTCGCGGCCGTGCTTCCCCACGCGGGCCGCACCTCGCGGAAGTCAGGCCGGGCGAGGCACAGCAGCAAGAGGGGCGCGCGCGACCACTCCGCGAGGTCCTCAATGAGATCGAGCAGGCCGGGCTCGGCCCAGTGCACGTCCTCGAAGACGAGGACGAGCGGCGATGCGGCCGCTCGGCGCTCGAGGTAGCGACGCAGGCCGAATGCGAGCTCCTCGCGAAGCTGGTCCGGCCGGACCTCGGGGATCGCCTCGTCGGCACGCTCGATCCCCGCGAGCACGCTCACCCGCTTCGCGACGGCGTCCGCGTCTTCGACGTCATCGCCGAAGGCGTCGCGGGCCGCTCGCTGGATCTTGGCGATCGCCACGTCCCGCGGGTCGGCGATGCCGATCCCCGCATCCGCCCGCACGATGAGCTGGACCGCGTAGTAGGTGATGCCTTCTCCGTACGGTAGGCAACGGCCGGCGCGGACACGACCGCTGCCGGTCGCCTCGAAGAACTCGGTGGTCAGTCGGGACTTCCCCGCGCCGGCCGGACCGTAGATGGTGAGCAGGTGCGGCCGGCCGTCCTTCACCACGCCCTCGTGCGCCTGCACGAGCGTGCGCAGCTCGTGGTCCCGGCCGATGAGCGGCGCCCGCAGTCCGGGCAGCCCGCGGTGCTGCTCCGGCACATGACCAACGACGCTCTCGGCCGGCCACGCCGCCAGCCGGCCGATGCCCTTCGCCTCGATCTCGCGCACGGCACCGTACGTGACGCCGTCCCCCGTGATCCGACGCGTGAGCTCACCGACGACGATCTCGCCGGGCGCCGCGGCCTGCTGGAGGCGCGCCGCGGCATTCACGGCCGGACCGGTCACGAGGAACTGCGCGGTCTCGCCAGAGCCGGCCACGGCCTCGCCGGTATTGATCCCGATCCGCACGCGGAGCGGCGGCCGGTCGATGGCGTCGGTGCTCGTGATCTTTTGGCGGAGCGCGAAGGCCGCGCGCACCGCGCGATCGGGATCGTCGTCGTGAGAGGCGGGCACCCCGAACACGGCCATCACCGCGTCGCCGATGAATTTCTCGACCGTACCGCCGTGCGCGCGCAGGATCTCGCTCGCGAACTCGAAGGCCTGACCGAGGGACTCCCGAACGACCTCGGGATCATGGCTCAAGCCCATCTCGGTCGAGCCGACGATGTCCGCGAATAGGACCGTGACGAGCTTTCGCTCTTCGGGCACGTGCGGAGCGTAGGACCGGGTCCGCGCAAGCGCTAGAGAGTTACATCGGCATTCCCTGGATCCGAGGTAGCTTCCCGCGCTTGGCCATCGAGCCGAACTGCTTCAT
>CAZMLV010000009.1:0-23354 GCA_964567235.1 uncultured Chloroflexota bacterium
CTGAGCCGACGGGCAGACTCGAACTGCCGACCGGCGGTTTACGAAACCGCTGCTCTACCAACTGAGCTACGTCGGCACTGTGGCCGAAGGCCATTTTACGGCCTTCGGCCCGGTGCACGCCGTCTCGGCGCTAGCTGTGCCGGGTCCGCTTCTTCGGTCGAGCTGTCGACTTGCGACCACGAGCCGCGGTCGACTTCTTCCGCGCACGTGTCGTCTTCGACGCCGTCGTCCGCTTCGTGGTCTTCCGCTGGGCCGGCGGCGGCTTCATCACCCCGAAGGTGTTGCCCGCGGGATCCAGGAGCATCGCGATCGTCGTGGTCGGCGTGATCGTCGTGACCGGCATGAGCACCGTCGCACCGGACGCGACCGCCTTGTCGACGAACCGCTGCGGGTCGGCGACCTCGACGTACATGCTCACGCGCGCGTCGCCCTCGCCGAACCCGCCGCCGATGCCAGTCTCGGGCCGCTCGAGCATGCTGTAGTTGCCCATCTCCTTCACCGGTGGCGTGAGCTTCCAGCCGAACACCTCGCGGTAGAAGCGCTGCAGGCCGGCTGAGTCCTTGCCCATGACCTCGAACCACATGACCGGATTCGCCATCGCATTCCCCCTGTGCGTGATCGCGGCGCCGGCCTGAGGATAGGCCGCCGGTCAGAAGAAGCGGTGGTAGTGGATGAACTCGTCGTCCTTCGTCCAGCCGCACGCCTCGTACAGCCGTTGAGCACCGAGGTTCGTGAGCTGCGTACTCAGCGTGAGGCCCTTCGCGCCGGTCTCCGCCGCCCAGCGTTCGGCGCGCTCGAGCAGCGCGCGCCCCGCTCCGGACTTTCGCGCGTCGGGCGTCACGAAGAGATCGTTCAGGACCCAGAGCCGTTTCATCGAGACCGAGGAGAACGATGGGTACAGCTGGGTGAAGCCGACGATCGCGCCGTCGACGACGGCGAGGAAGATCACGGACTCACCGCGCTTGAAGCGATCGGCGAGGAACGTTCGCGCGCCGGCGAGATCGGACGGCTGCCCGTAGAACCGGCGGTACGCGTCGAACAACGGTGCCAGCGCGTCGAGGTCGTCGAGCTCCGCGCGCACCGAGCGGACCTCAGGCATGCATGAATTCGGCGAGCAGCCGGTGGAAGTGGTGCACCCCGCCCTCGCGCGTGGGTGAGTAGCGGCCGCGGTCGTACAGCCGCGACCGCACGCCGCGCTGCACCGCTTCGACGATCGCCTCATCTTCGCGCTCGACCCGATCGAGCCCGGAGCCCGCACCCTCGCCGCGCAGATTGTCGTTCCACACGAATGGCAGGAACGAGACGCGCGTGCGATCGACCGCGAGGGGCGTGACGACGTTCACCGATACGCCCCACGGGTACACGTTGAACATCGTGGTGGGGAAGAGCCAGAAGTAGTACGCCGCGATCGGCCGACCGGCATCGCGGTGCCCCGCGGGCAGCGCGAACGACCGCTCGCCAGGCTTCGCGATGCCCAGCTGCAGGACCGTGTACCGCTCGAGCTCGACGGCGTACGCGCCGTAGTCGAGGGTCGTCGCGAGGCTCGAGTGGACGTACGGGATGTGAAAGCCCTCGAGGTAGTTGTCGACGTACAGCGCCCAGTTCGCCTCCACCAGGTAGTCGCGCGCCGCGGTCGCGTCGTACACGAGGTCGGCGAATGGCAATCCGCGCAGCCGCGTCCTCACCGGCGCGGCCACCTCCTCGAAGGGCATCGCCGGCGCGAGCGCGACCATCAGGAAGCGCTCGAGCTGCGCGAGCGCGAGCTGCGGCAGGTCGTCGGCCTTGGATGGGAAGTTCGCCGTACCTTCGAACTCCGGCATCGAGTGGAACCGGCCGTCGAGCGTGAACCGCCGCCCGTGATAGCGGCAGCGCAGCTGTTGAAGGTGACCGGCGCCCTCGACGACGAGCGTCCCGCGATGCGTGCAGACGTTGGAGAGGCAGTGCAGCCGGTCGTCGGCATCGCGCGTCAGTACGAGCGGCTCGTCGAGCGCTCCGGGAAGGAGCGTGAATGGGAACACCTGGCCGGCGACGCTCACGAGATCGTCGTGTCCGGCGTACTGCCACGTCCGCGCGAAGACCCGCTCCCGCTGCACACGGAACAGCTCGGGATCCGAATACACGCGCGCCGGCAGCGTCGCGGCGGTGCGGATATCCGGATCGATGCCGAACGGACGCTGGCTCACGGCGGCGATGCTATCGGGCCCACTGCGCGCGCGAGCCGTACGCTGACGCCATGGCCCGACGACCACGCCAGCCGCGCGCGACGCGTTCAGCGAGGGCCTCACGGGCCCCGGTGCGGGCGGGCCCGAACCGCCGTCAGCTCACGATCGTCGCCGCCTTCGCCGTGATCGCCGTCGTCGCGGTCATCTTCATCGCGAACTCGCAGAACGCCGCTTCGCCGCCACCGACCGCGTCCGGGATCCGTGTGTCGGCGAACGTCATGGGCCAGTCGAACGCGCCGGTCACGATCGAGGAGTGGGCGGATCTCCAATGTCCGGCCTGCCGGCAATTCGCGGTCGGCACCGAGCCTCAGCTGCGGACCGCGTACATCGCGACGGGCAAAGTGCGGTTCGTCTTTCACCACCTGGCGTTCATCGGCCAGGAGTCGATCTGGGCCGGCGAGGCGGTCGAGTGCGCTGGGGAGCAGAACCGGTTCTGGGATCTGCACGACCGGCTCTACGCGGTGCAGGGCGGCGAGAACAGCGGAACATTCTCGAAGGCGAATCTCGAGAAGATCGCCGGCGACATCGGCCTCGGCGCCGGCTTCAATGCGTGCCTTGAGTCCGATCGCTACCTGCAGCGGGTGACCGATGACACAAAGGCCGGGCAGGCGAAAGGAGTGAACGCGACGCCGACGCTCTTCGTGAACGGTCGCAAGCTCGCGGACGTTTCGATCGACGGTCTCCGCGCGGCCATCGACCCGCTGATCAAGTGAGCGGACGGTCAGCGATCGTCGCGGTCGCCGCGGCGGGGACGGCCGTCTCCGCCTACCTCACCTGGGTCCACTACTCGGGCGCCCTCGCCCTCTGCGTCGGCGTCGGCGGGTGCGAGACGGTGCAGGCCAGCCGATACTCCATGGTCGGCGCCGTCCCGGTCGCAGTGATCGGCCTCGTGGGTCTTGCGACGATCGCCGCGCTCGCTGCATGGAGGCTGAGGCCGGATCCGCCCACATGGACGCTCACCGCGCTCTTCGGGCTGAGCCTCGCGGCCTCGCTCTACGTCGGGTACCTCACGTACCTCGAGCTGTTCGTCATCCGCGCGATCTGCCCGTGGTGCGCGAGCGTCGCGATCGCGACCATCCTCGCCTTCGTCCTCACCGTCCGGGAGCTTCGCGCCATCGACGGGGGCTAGGCTCAGGGCATGACCGACACCTACGCCCTCGTCCTCCATTCCCACCTGCCGTACGTGCGGGGTGCCGGGCGCTGGCCGCACGGTGAAGAGTGGGTGCACGAGGCGATCCTCGGCACGTACCTCCCGCTGCTCGTCCTGCTCCACGACCTGCGCGACGAGGGTGTGCGCTACCGCATCACCATCGGGCTCACCCCGACGCTCATCGAGCAGCTCGCCGATCCGGACATCTGCACCCGGTTCCTCGCGTACGCCGACGACCAGATCCGCCGCGCCGAGCTCGATGCCTGGGACTTCGGCGTCGCCGGCGCGTCGGCGAAGCAGGCCGTCGCGGAGTTCTACCGCGGGTCGTACGGCAGGCTGAAGCTCGCGTTCACGCAGCGCTTCGGGCGCGACATCGTCGGCGCGTTCGCGGACCTCGCCCGCACCGGCGAGGTCGAGATCCTCACCTCCGCCGCGACGCACGGTTACCTGCCCCTGCTCGACGCGCGTTCGGTCGAGGCGCAGCTTCGCGTCGGGCTCGCCTCCACGAAGCGCCTGGTCGGCATCGAGCCGACGGGCATCTGGCTCCCGGAGTGCGCGTACAAGCCGGGCCTCGAGCGGGCCCTCGAGCGCCACGGGTTCACGCACTTCTTCACCGACGCCGCACTCATGCGCGGGCGCGAGATCGGACTCGCGGAAAAGCCGTTCCGCTCGAAGCGGGCCGAGCGGCACTCGGGCGCCGGCGCGCGCGTCGCGGTGCTGGATCAGGCCGAGCCGCTTATCGATCCGGAGGTCGACCTCTTCCGGCCGTACCTCGTCGCTGACTCCGCGGTCGCCGCGGTGTCGCGCCATCCGGAGATCTCCGGCCAGGTCTGGTCAGCGTCTCAGGGGTACCCCGGCGATCCGTTCTACCGCGAGTTCCACCGCAAGGACGACCGCTCCGGCCTCCGCTACTGGCGGGTCACGGGCACGACGGATCTCGGCAACAAGGCCGAGTACTCGGTGCCGATGGCGGGCGAGCGCGTCCGCGCGCACGCCGAGCACTTCACCGCGTCGGTCCGGGATGAGCTGGCCGCGCATCGCGGCGCCACGGGGCGCGACGGCATGCTCGTGACCACCTTCGACAGCGAGCTCTTCGGCCACTGGTGGTTCGAGGGGATCGACTGGCTCGGCCTGGTGTTGCGCGACCTGGCTGACCTCGCGACGACCGTCGCGGGCCGGCTCGAAGCCCAGCCGCCGCGCGAGCGCATCGCGCTCGCCGAGGGCTCATGGGGTAAGAACAATGATCACTCGACCTGGATCGCGCCACAGACGAACTGGATGTGGGACGGGATCCGCAGCGCCGCGCCGAAGGTCCGCGCCCTAGCGGACGACCCGCCGCGCGATGCGCTGCGCAAGCGCGCGGCCGATCACGCGCTGCGCGAGCTGCTGCTCCTCGAGTCGAGCGACTGGCCGTTCCTCGTCACCACCGGTCAGGCCGGCGACTACGCCGCCGAGCGCTTCCGGTCGCACACCCAGCGTCTGCAGCGCTCGCTCGAGATCGCGGCGCGCGGCACGGGCCAGGACGAGGTCGAGCTGCGCAGCCTCGAGCGCGCCGATAATCCGTTCCCCGGCGCGCGGATCGAGGACTTCGCCGAGGTCAGCTAGCTAGCCGCGCAGAGCGCGTCGAATCCGCTGGTCCAGGTCGCGCGCAGATCCGGGCCGATCGCGTAGGCCTCGTAGCCCGGCAGACCCTCGAGGTACTCGATCGCGCCCGCACCCATCGCGAATGCCGCGGTCGCCTGGACATCCGCTTCGACGATGCTCGGGCCGACCACCGTCAGGCTCACGAGCTCCACCGCGGGCGCACCGGTGTGCGGATCGTGGATGTGCGCGCCCTTCTCGTATGTGCCCGACGTCGCGACTGCGAGGTCGCGGCCGAGCACGACCCGGACGACCGACCCGCGCTCGACCGGATGGCGGATCCCGATGCGCCACGGCTCGCCGTCGTCGCTCGAGCCTCGCGTCCGCACGTCGCCACCGGCGTCGACGAAGTAGGCGCGATGCCCGTGGCCATCGAGGATCGCGCAGGCACGCGCGATCGCCCAGCCCTTCACATAGCCGGACGGATCGAGCACGCGACCTCGCCACGCGCTGAAGAACCCGCTGGTCACAGCCTCGTACCGCTCGCACCGCGCGAGCACGTCCTGCACTTCGGCGCTCGCGTCGCCGATCCGCAGATGTCCATCGTTGATGCGGGCCACCGCGCTATCCGGCCGGAACGGGCTGAACACCGCGTCGATCCGCCGGAGCTCAGCGAACGCCTCGTCGATGCAGCCATCGCCGTCGCGCACGTCGATCGTGATCGGCATGCCCATGATCTCCTCGGTCCGGCGCATCCCTACTGGCCCGCCTGCTTCAGCGCGCTCGCGAGGGACTGGGCGTACGCGCGGCTCGTGTACGTCGCGCCCGACACGATGTCCACCCGCGCGGACTGCGCCTGGATCGCCTCCGAGCGGAGGATCGGCGCCGAGTACTGGCTGATCCGCGCCGATCGCGAGCGGTCGCTCGGCAGCTGGAGCGCCTGGACGTCGATGATCGTGCGGCCGGACAGGGCGATCTGGACCTGCACCGGCCCGAACAGCGTCTCGACCGTCGGTCCGGTGAAGGCCGTGCCGCCGCTCACGCCGGCGGTCGCTGGAGGGTTCGTCGCGCGAGCGGTGGGTACGGGGGCGCGCCCGGGGGCAGTCGTGACCCGCGGCGAGGGCACGCTCACGACCGGGACGTCGACCGGCGCGGCCGTCACCTTGAACGTCACGAGCCAATACACGCCGATGACCGTGGCCGCGAACGCCGCGAGCGCGCGTCTCATCTAGAAGTCGAACGCCTCGGTGTGGATCCGATCGGGCGCCATGCCGAGCGACCGAAGGGTGTGGACGAGCTGCCGGGTCATGCCCCGTGGGCCGCAGATGAACACGTCGCGCTGCATCACGTCAGGAACGAGTTTGACGAGGTTCGCCTGCTGGAACCAGTCGGCGTGGATCCAGCCCTGCGGTCCGCGATTGCTCACCAGGTATTCGACCCGCACGCCGAAGCGCGATTCGAGCGAGTCGAACTCGCCGCGGAACGCGATGTCCCGCTGGCGGCGGCAGCGGTACAGGACGCACACGTCGACTCCGTCGCGCGCCAGGACCTCGGCGAGCGGCCGGATCGGCGCGATGCCGATGCCGCCACCAACGAGCAGCGCCTTCGAGCTCCGGCAAGCCTCGCGCGTGAACAGGCCGAACGGTCCTTCGACGATGACCGGCGTGCCCTGGCGGAGCTGCGGGAGCCCGGCGGTGAAGTCACCGATGCTCTTGGTGGTGAACCGGAGGTGCCGGGCGCCGGGGCCGGATGACAGCGAGAAGGGATGCGCTTCGTACCAGCGCGTGCCGTCCACGAACCGCCAGAGGAAGAACTGGCCGGCCTCGAACGGCAGCGCGGCGACGTCGCGCCCGGACACGTAGATCGAGATGGCCTCGTGCGCCTCGCGCTCCACGCGCTCGACGCGGAACCGGTGCCGGTCGTAGCGGACGAGCGGCCTGGCCACGCGGTAGTAGAGCAGCGCGACGGCGACGACGGCGTACAGCGTCCACCAGTACGCGACCGACAGCGGCGCGCGGAGGAAGTCGATCCCGACGGTGAGCTCGTGCGCGAACGCGAGCGCCACCGCCAGGTACGCGTAGAGGTGGATGAAGTACCAGGTCTGGTACGACAGCCGTCGCCGCGCGGCCGACATCGAGAGCCCGGCCACGGCGATCAAAAGGAGCAGGGCGGCGATCGCCGGGACGAGCCCGTCGTAGTGATCGATGAAGTCCCCGAGCTGCTGGAGGATGCCGTAGCCGTTGTCCACCGCGTAGGCGATCGTCTGCGCGACGGCGTGGGCCACGAGCAGCCACAGGATCAGGAACCCGTTGCGGCGATGCAGGATGACGAGGCCCTCCATCCCGAACGCATCGTCGAGCCACGGGATCCGTGCCATGAGCAGGAGCTCCCAAAGCACCAAGTAGGTGCCGATGAGCGCGGTGACCCGGCCGATGACGTTGAGCGCGTCGGCGCCCGTCTTCACGCCGTCGTGGCCGCTGCCGACCCACCAGAGCAGCAGGATCGCGGCGAGGTTCGCGTTGAAGACCGCCCAGATGATGTCGCGACCGGCCTGACCAGCGAAACGGCGCGACGGCATCGCGGTGGCCTGCTCCACTGCCGGCACTACCCGGCCGGGAGCCGCCTCGTTTCGGCTAGCCCTTCTTGCCCTTCGGGGCGGGCGCCGCTCCCTTGGTCGCGGGAGCTGCTGCCTTGGCGGCGGGAGCACCCGCGGCGGGTGCACCACCGGCGGCGGGCGCGGCACCAGCCACGGCCGGCGCGGCACCTTCCTCGGCGCCTTCGCCCTCGACGGCCTCGCCCTCGACGGCGGCGGCCGGCTTCTCGACGACTTCCTCGGCGCGAGGTGCAACGGCCTTCGCGACAACCTGCTCGCCGTCATTGAGGATCTCGATCTTCGACGCGTCGACGACGAGGTCACGCACGTAGAGGGTGTCCTCGATCTGCTCGATCTTCGCGAGGTCGACGTCGATCTGGTGCGGGATGTCCTGCGGGAATGCCTCGATGCGCACCTCGGAGAGGGCGTGGACCATGACGCCGCCGTGCGTCCGAACGGCGGGAGACTCGCCGGTGAAGTGCAGCGGCACGATCGCGTGCGTCTTCTCGGTGAGCGAGACGCGCGCGAAGTCGACGTGGAGGAGGGATCCGCTCTTCGGCTCGCGCGAAACGTCGTGGACGAGGACCGCGACGTCGCCGCCATCGAGCCCGGTCAGCGACAGGAGCGTGGTCTGGCCCCAGCGCCGATAGCCCTTCTGGAAGACGCTCGTGTCGGTCTCGACCGGGGTCGAATCCGCGTGGCCGCCGAAGATCACGGCGGGTAGACGGCCTTCGCGGCGCAGCGCGCCGACCTTCTTGCCGAGCACGGTGCGCGGCCGGACCTCGAGCTTCGGTGCATCAGCCAAGTGGAACCGCTCCCCTGATCGCGTTCTTGAGAGACTCGATTATCTCAGGGCGGGGTCGGGAGGTCCACCACGAGCCGGACAGGGCTCGCCAGCTGGCTCACCTTGGCGCAGGCCAGCCGCTCGAGCCCGATCCCCCAGGTCATCACCCGCTCGAAGTCCTCGATGAGCTTGACCTCGCGAACGAGCGGAAGACCGGGCCGGAGGTCCGTCTGGGTGAATGTCTGCTGGCCGGTGGTCGGATCGACCGTGGATGCATTGCTGAGCCGGACCGACAGGAATGCGTTGCCGTCCACCGGCACCTGGCGTCCGCTCGTCCCGACGAACTGCGTTGCGACCGCAAGCGACCAGGGGGGCAGGCCGTACGGGCCGACGGTCGAGGGCCCGAACTCGAACACCACCCGGTCGAATCCGGGGTTGTGCGCGGCGCGGACCCCCGTGATCTGGGCCTGGAATGCCGTGGTCCCGCCGCTCTGGGCCGGGCACGCGACCGGCGTCGCCCCCGCTGAGGGGCTCGGGCCGGGCGTGGCGCTCGGGCTCGGCGACGGCGTCGGCGGAGGCGTGGTCGGCGAGGGCCGAGCGAGCGTCGTGGTCGGCGTCGGCGCCGCGGTCGTGGGCGCCGTGGAGGTGGCGGGCGGGGTGACCGAGACCGGCGTGCAGGCGGCCACGGCGATCAGAGCTGCCGCACACAACAGGAGGAAGCGGTCTGTCACGTCCACCCAGTCTGACCGAATCCATGCGGTGTGTCGATAATCCTTACAAGCAGACGGCGATTTTGTACGCAGACCGTACGGCGAAATGAAATTTGGTAGAATGCCTCCAAGTGGCCGATCGGCTGCGTTTGGCGCTGGTCTTTCACCAGCACCAGCCAGCGGGGAACTTCCCCAATGTGTTCGCTGACGTAGCCGAGCGCGCGTATGCGCCGCTCGTGGCTGCGCTCTATCGGCACCCCGAAGTGAAGGCGACGCTCCACTTCTCCGGCCCGCTCCTGGACTGGCTCGAGGGCAACCGCCCTGACGTCATCGGCGACCTCGCCGACCTCGTGAAGCGCGGACAGATCGAGCTCCTCTCCGGTGGCTACCACGAGCCCATCCTGGTCGGCGTCCCGCGGCGCGACGCGGTCGGGCAGATCCGAGCGCTCACCGATCGGGTCGCTGCGATCTTCGGCCGGCGGCCACTCGGGGCCTGGCTCACCGAACGCGTGTGGGAGCCGCACCTCCCCTCGATCCTCGCTGAGGCCGGCGTGGCGTACACGATCTTGGACGAAGACCACTTCCTGCAGGCCGGTCTCCGGCGCGACGAGCTCGGTGAGTCGTTCATCACCGAGGACCAGGGCTTCCCGCTCGTCCTCTATCCCGCGAGCACCCGCCTGCGCTACCTCATCCCGTTCCGCGACGTCGGGCAGACGATGAAGGAGCTGCGCGAGCGGCACGCCGCGGGCGCGAAGCTCGTCGTGTACGCCGACGACGGCGAGAAGTTCGGCGCGTGGCCCGGGACGTTCCAGCGCGTCCATAAGGACGGCTGGCTCGAGGACTTCTTCACCCAGATCGCGCAGGCCGACTTCCTCGAGACCACGACGCTCGAGGATGCCTGGATCTTCCAGAAGCCGTCGCGCCGGGTCTACATCCCGGGCGGCACGTATCACGAGATGGGCGAGTGGTCGCTCGAAGCGAGCGCGGCGCGGCGCTTCACGCAGGCCCGCAACGCGTTGAAGGACGACCTTGCGTACCTCGTCGCACTGCCACCGTGGCGGAACTTCCTCGCGAAGTATCCGGAAGCCAACGCGTTGCACAAGCGGATGCTCATCGTGTCCGAGGAGCTCGCCCGGCGCAGCATCCTCGACGCGTCACCCGAGGTGCGGCAGGCCCAACAGAACCTCTGGCGCGCGCAGACGAACGACGTCTACTGGCACGGCGTGTTCGGCGGGCTCTACCTCCCGCACCTTCGCGCCGACGCCTATGGCGCGCTGCTGCGCGCGGAACGGCTGCTCGCCGAGCGTCGCGTCGCAGCGGGCGAGCAGCGCGACTACGACGTCGATGGCCTCGATGAGTATCTGTTCCGCGGCAACGCCGGCGCGGTGTTCGTGCACATCCACGGCGGCTCGATCATCGAGTGGGACATCTACGCGTCGGCCACGAACCTCATCGACACCCTCGCCCGCCGGCCGGAGAACGAGCACGAGACCCTGCGCCGCGCGGAGAAGGCCGGCAAGGTCAAGATCGGGAAGGCCTCCGAGAAGGAATCGAAGTCGATCCACGAGGTCGTTCGCGCGAAGGAGCGCGGGCTCGTGAAGCTGCTCGAGTACGACGACGCGCGCCGCGCGTTCTTCCAGGACAGCTTCCGGGTCGGTCGCGCGGATCCGGTGAGCCTCCACGCGCTGCCGTACCAGCTCACGCCGCAGCGCGAGGCGCGCACTGTGAGCCTGATCGTCGAGCCACCGGCGAAGTCGCTCGCGAGCGTTCCCGGCTTCGGCATCCGCAAGGACATCCGGATCGCCGACGAGGGTCTGGCCGCGGGCGTGCGCTACCGGTTGCGCAACGACGGCGAGGAGACGATCGAGCTCACCTTCACGAGCGCGTCGAACGTCGCGTTCGTCGGCGAAGCGAACGCCGGTGACCTGATCACCCTCGGCACCCGGAAGACGACCCCCGGCAAGGCCCTCGAGGGCGTCCGCAACGTGACCGAGATCGCGGTGCACTCCGAGGCCCGCCACTTCGACATCACGTTCGCCGTGGACCCGCCGGCGGAGACGTCGGTGCAGCCGATCTACGCGATCGCGAACTCCGAGGAGGGCTTCGAGCGCCTCTACGAGCAGACCGAGATCGCCTGCTCCTGGAACGTCACGATCGAACCCGATTCCCACGTCGACCTGGAGATCCGGGCCACGGCCGTCGGGCAGCTCGTCGAGCCCGAGCTGATCAAGCCCGCCGCGCGGCGCAAGCGGACGGCAGCCGCTCCGGCCTCCGCTGACACGGTGGCACGTTCTAAGCGATAGCTTCCTGCGATGAGCGAAGCGCCGTTCTGGTCGACCCCCGCACCCCAGCCGCCGCCACCACCGCCTCGCCGCGGTCTCAGCGTCGCCGCGCTCGCGATCATCGCGCTCGTCGTCGGCGCGATCGGCGGCGGCGCCGCCGGCGGCTACGTCGCCGCGACCCGGGCGGGTCCAGCCGGAGAGGCCGTGGCGACCGCCGCGACGAGCACCCCGGTGCCAGGCCCGCTCCCGACCGCTCCGCCGGTGGTCGCGTCGGCTGGCGGCGCGAGCGACGTGGTCGGCGTCGTGAACGAGCTTCTGCCGACGGTCGTCACCGTGATCAACCGGCTTCCGAACGGCACCGCGCAGTCGAGCGGATCGGGCTTCGTGATCGACGCGTCGAACGGCTACGTAGTCACGAACAACCACGTCGTCGAGGACGTGCGCGACACCAATCCGGGCGCGTCATTCGACGTGATCTTCGCCGACAACCGCGTGGTCAAGGACGTGAAGCTCATCGGGCGCGACGACAAGACCGACGTCGCGATCCTGCAGGTCCCGGCACAGAACCTGAAGGCCGCGGTACTGGCGAACAGTGACGACGTCCCGGTGGGCACGACGGTCGTCGCGATCGGGAGCGCGCTCGGTGAGCTGCAGAACACGGTCACGACCGGGATCGTGTCCGCCAAGGGCCGTCGCGTGCCGGAGACCGACACGGTCACGCTCGAGGACCTGATCCAGACCGACGCCGCGATCAACGAGGGCAACTCGGGCGGTCCGCTCATCTGGGCCGCGACCAAGCAGGTCATCGGCATGAATACGCTCGTGAACCGCCAGGCCGGCGCGGAGGGTCTCGGATTCTCCATCGCGAGCAACACGGTGCGCGACATCGCGAACGAGCTCATCACGAACGGCAAGATCGATCGTGGCGCCATCGGTATCGGCTACAGCCTCCTCAGCCCGCGCCTCGCCGCGACGCTGTCCCTCCCCGCGCAGACGCAGGGGATCATCGTCACGCAGATCATCGCGGGCTCCGGCGCCGCGCAGGCCGGCCTGAAGGTGAACGACGTCATCACGAAGATCAACGACCAGCAGATCGACGGCACGCATCCGATCAGCTCGATCCTCCTCCACACGCGACCGGGCGATAAGGTGAAGCTCACGATCATCCGGGATGGGAAACAGCAGACCGTCGACCTCACCCTCGGCCGGCAGGGCTGACGCGGCGCCGGCCCTCCGCCGGCACGACGCGTCGCTGTACATCGTCGCGAGCGGTCTCGGTGGCCTCGGCCTCGGGATCGCGCTCTTCTACCTGAACTTCCTCTATCGCGCGCTCGGTTTCGACGCGCGGGCTATCGGGGTGCTCGGCGGCGCGCAGGCGCTCGGCGCGCTCGCCGGCGCGGTGCCGGCCGCGCTACTGCCGCGCCGGATGCCGCGCCGGAATGCCATCTTCGTCGGGGGCTTCGTCACCGCGCTCGGCGTGATCGCGATCCTCACCCAGACGGCGCTGCCGGCGCTGTTCCTCGCGGCCGCACTCACCGGGTTCGGCGGGATCGTGGTCGCCTCGTCCGGCAGCGCGCTCGTCGCCGACGCGACCACCGGCCTCGACCGTCCGCGGATGTTCGGCAACCAGGTCGCGCTCGGCGCGCTCGCGAGCTTCGCCGCGATCGTCATCGCCGGGGCGCTGGCCGCGCCGGTCGGGGCGGCACTCGGCCTTCGCGAGACCGACCCGCTCACGATCCGGACGGTCATCGGGATCGGCGGCGTGCTCGCGATCGCCTCGGCCATCCCGATCTTCTTCGTTCGGCCGGCGGCCGTCGCGGTCGGGGCGCTCGATGCGCCGCACCGGCGCAGCCTGTTGCTCCGCTTCGCGGCGATCGAGATGGCCTTCGGGTTCGGCGCCGGCAGCTTCCTCCCGTTCGCCAACCTCTTCTTCGCGGACCGGTTCGGCCTGCCGATCGCGGGCGTCGGGCTCGCCATCGGTGCGTTGTCCGTCGCCGGCAGCGTCGGCGCGATCCTGAATGGGCGGCTGGTCGTGCCTCGTCTCCCGCCGCTGGCCGCGATCGTCCTGCCCGTCTTCGGCTCGCTCCCGTTCGCGCTGCTCGCCGCCGTCGCCGGGCAGCCCCTGCTCGCGTGGGTCGCGCTCGCGCTGCGCGCGGCGCTCATGTACGGCTCGACGCCGAACTTCACGGCGATCGAGCTGTCCTCGTTCGCCCCGGTGGAGCGGGCCGGCGCCGTCGCGGCCTTCGCGATCAGCTGGAACGGCGCATCCGCGGCGGGTGCGGCACTTTCGGGCGTCGTCCGGTCGGAGCTCGGCGCGTCGGGCTACACCGCGAACCTCGTGACGCTCGTCGCGTCGTACCTCGTCGCTGCGACGCTCCTCGTCGTCTTCTTCCGCCGGCACGTGCCCCGGGGCGACGCAGCGGCGGCACTTCGGGCAGACTCGGCCGAGTGACCGGCACCGCGCGCGATCTCGTCCGCGACGCCGTGGCTGCCGGAGTGCTGGCCGCGAGCGACGCTCTCGGCTGGGGCGACGCCGCGCGCGCGGCCGCGGTCGAGATCGAGCGACCGGCCGATGCGAGCCACGGCGATTACGCCGCGAACATCGCGATGCGGCTCGCGAAGCCGCTCCGGAAGCCGCCGCTCGAGATCGCGAAGGCCGTCGCCCTGCGCGTCCCGGCCCGCGACGGCATCGCCTTGGTGGAGGCGGCCGCACCCGGGTTCATCAACGTTCGCCTGGATCGGACGTGGCTCGCCAGGCAGGTCGGGGTCATCGCGGACAGGGGCCCAGAGTTCGGCCGCAACGACGCGCTGAAGGGCCAGCGGCTACAGGTGGAGTTCGTCTCGGCGAATCCGACCGGACCGGTCACGGTCGCGAACGCGCGAGGTGGGCCGATCGGGGATGTGCTCGCGAACGTCCTCGCGTTCTCGGGCGCGACCGTCGAGCGCGAGTACTACATCAACGACGCCGGTACGCAGCTCGACGTGTTCGGCCGGAGCGTCGCGACCCGCTACCTCGAGCTCGGCGGCAAGACCGGTCTAGTGATCCCCGACGATGGGTATCCCGCCGAGTACGTGATCGACCTCGCGCGCGCGATCCGCCAGAAGGCCGCCACGGCGTTCGACGACAAGACGCCTGAGGAGCTCGCGCCGCAGTTCGCGCGGACGGCGCTCGACACGGTCATCGAGTGGCACAAGGCGACGATGCACAAGTTCCGCATCAGTTTCGATTCCTTCTACCGGGAGACGTCGCTCATGGACTCGGGCTACTTCGCCAAAACGATCGAGGCCCTCCGTGGATCCGGACACATCGAGGATCGCGACGGCGCGGTCTGGCTGAAGTCGCGGGAGCTCGGCGAGGACATCGACAGTGTCCTCATCCGGAGCACCGGGATGCCGACCTACTTCGGCGTCGATGTCGCGTATCACCGGGAGGCGCTGGTCGAGCGCGGATTCGACAAGAAGATCGATATCTGGGGCGCGAACACCCACGGACACGCGCGCCGGATGAAGACGGCGATGACCGCGCTCGGCCTGGACGGTCGCTGGGAGGTCGTGCTCTACCAGTACGTGAAGTTCCTGCACGAAGGCGTGCTCGTGAACATGGCCCGTCGTCGCGGCCAATATGTGCTCCTTGACGACGTGATCGACACCGTCGGGGTCGACGCCGCACGTTGGTTCTTCTTGATGGCGAGCGCCGACCGCACGCTCGACTTCGACCTCGAGCTCGCGGTCGAGCAGTCGAACGACAACCCCGTGTACTACGTGCAGTACGCGCATGCGCGTATCGCGAGCATCTTCCGCACGGCAGCGGAGCGTGGCCGGGTGGCCGACGGTGCCGACGTTGGGCTGCTCACCGACGAGGCGGAGCTCGCCCTCGTGCGACTCATGCTCCGGTTCCCCGAGCTCGTCGAGGAGATCCGCGACAAGCACAACGTGCACCTGCTCACCGGCTACGGCCTCGAGCTCGCGGGCGCCTTCCACGCGTTCTACAAGGGCAACCGCGTCGTCGGCGACGACGAAGCGAGGTCGAAGGCACGCCTCCGCCTCGTCGAGGCCGTCGGCCTGACCCTGCGCCAGACGCTCGGCCTGCTCGGGATCAGCGCGCCCGAGTCGATGTGACCCCTCCGGGGCTGCTTCGCTACCGCTCCGCTGTGATCTAGCGCGTCGGGCTTGGCCTCGGGCTGCCGCTCGCGCCGGCGCCGCGGCCGCCCGGGAATCCGGCGCCGCCCAGGATGTCCCCGAGGATGTTCGTCGCGCCGACGACGATGGTCTGCGCGGACACCGTGCCGCTCGCCGTATCCGGCGTGCCCGCGACGGTGATCATGTCGCCGACCTTGAGGTCGCTGAGCTTCACATCCGACTCGACCGTCTTGACCACCCGCGTCCCGCTGCCGACGAGCACGAGCTCGGTCGTCGTCGTTGCGGTCGCCCCGTTCGCGCCGCCGGTGCGGATGGAGACCGTGAGCGAATCCGTATTGACCGCGAGGATCTGGCCGGTCGTGACGCCGGCGCCGGCGCCGCGCGCCCCGGCTCCGCCATTCGCGCCGCCACCGAAGGTCCCGCGCGCGCCCGTTGCTCCCGTCGCGCCGTTCGTCGTCGCGACGGGTGCCGGTGTGCGGGTCGAGCCGAAGGCGTACCCGCCGCCGAAGAGGGCCAGGGCCACGACGACCCCGACGATGATCTGGACCGGACGCCGTGCGAGTACGTTCATCGCTGTTCTCCCTTGTCACTCATAGCGAAGTGCCTGGATCGGATGCAGGCGCGCCGCCCGCATCGCCGGGTAAAGGCCGAAGACGATGCCGATCGCCACCGACACACCGACCGCGATCGCGACGGTGCCCGCGGTGATCGCGATGGGGATGTTCGCGGCGGCCGGGATCTGATGGACCACGACCGTGATGCCCCAGCCAAGGAGGATCCCGAGGACGCCGCCGATCCCGGTCAGTCCGATCGCCTCGATCAGGAACTGCACGAGGATGTCGCGGCGCCGCGCGCCGACGGCCTTGCGGATGCCGATCTCCCGGGTCCGCTCGTTCACCGAGACCAGCATGATGTTCATGATCCCGATGCCGCCGACGAGCAGCGAGATCCCACCGATCGCGGCGAGCAGGATCGTGAACGTCCCGGTGACCTGGTTGAGGGCCGCGAGCGTGTCGTTCTGGTTCGTGACCGTGAAGTCCGCCGAGGCCGGGTCAGCGATCTTGTGCCGCTGCAGCAGCACGTCGGTCACGTCGGCGGTCGTGTTGGCCATCTGATCGCTGTTCGCGGCCTTCACGATGATCGAGCTCACCGAGTTCGTCCTGCCGGTGAGCACGCGCTGCGCGGTCGTGGTCGGAACCAGGATCTGGTCGTCGCGCGAGAAACCGAACGTGGTGCCCTTCGTGTCGAGCATCCCAACGACCTTGAAATTCACGATCCGCGCTCGGGAGGCCGCCCCGCCCGGTCCGCCGCCGCCGAAGGCCTGCCGCAGCTGGATCGTCTGCCCGGTCGGATCGACCCCGTCGCCGAAGAGGTTCGCCGCGGTCACCGAGCCGATCACCGCGACCTGCGCGTAGACGCTCACGTCTTCGTCGGTGAAGAAGCTTCCCGTGGCGAGCGCCCAGTCGCGGACCTCCGGATAACCCGTGGTCACGCCGACGACGTTCGAGTTCCAGTTCTGGCCGGCGGCGGTCACCTGCCAGCGGCCCGCGCTCTGTTCCGCCTCGACGGCGCCGATGGTCGGCCCGAGCTGGGCCTGGATCGCGTTCATGTCGTCAAGCGTCAGGTTCGTGCTTTGCGCGCCGGCACCGCGGAGACCGGTATCGCTGCTCTGGTTGCCGGGCGTCACCGTCACCAGGTTCGAGCCGAGCGACAGCACCTGCTGCTGCACCTGGATCGACGCGCCGTTGCCGACGGCGACCATCGCGATGACCGACGCCACGCCGATGATCACGCCGAGCATCGTGAGCGCAGAGCGAAGCTTGTTCACGATGATCGACTGGAGCGCCGAGCGGAACGAGTCGAATAGCTTCATCGCGCGCCGAGCGGCATGGTCGCAACGGGCCCGGTGTGCAGATCGACCGACTGGCTCTGCCCCGCGAGGCGCAGCTCGTCCTCCGCGCGCCGGGGCCGGGTCACGAGCTCGTCACCGGAGACGACGCCGTCGCGCATGCGCACGATCCGTTTGCAGTGCTCCGCCACGTCAGGCTCGTGGGTCACCATGACCACGGTCTTGCCCTGGTCGTTGAGCCGCTGGAAGATCGCGAGGATCTCGGCGCTCGACCGTGAGTCGAGATTGCCGGTCGGCTCGTCGGCGAGGATGATCGCCGGGTCGTTCAGCAGGGCGCGCGCGATCGCGACCCGCTGCTGCTGGCCGCCGCTGAGCTCGCTCGGCCGATGGTGCATCCGCTCGCCGAGCCCGACCGCTGCCAGCGCATCCTTCGCCCGCTGGGTGCGTCCGCGGGCGCTCCCGCCGTAGAGGAGCGGGAGCTCGACGTTCTCGATCGCGTTCAGGCGCGGCAGCAGGTTGAAGGTCTGGAACACGAAGCCGATGTGCTTGTTGCGGATCGCCGCGAGCTGATCGTCGTTGAGCTGACGCACCTGCTCGCCGGCCAGCACGTACGTGCCCGCCTCGGGGACGTCGAGGCAGCCGAGGATGTTCATCATCGTGGACTTGCCCGACCCGGACGGGCCCATGAGCGCCACGAACTCGCCCGGGTACACATCGAGGTCGGCGCCTTGGAGCGCCTGGACGACGTTGTCCTTGCCCATCCGGTACGTCTTGGTCACCCCGCGCAGCCGGATGACCGGAACGGCCGCGGCGGGCGCGTAGGCGTTCATCGGCCCGGCACCGGGTTGCCGCCGCCACCGCCGCCGAACTGGATGCCGCGCCCGCCGGCGTTGGTCGCGGTCGCGCGCGGCTGCGGCAGGACCACGATGTCGCCCTCCTGAACGCCGGTGAGGACCTCGGTGACCGTGTCGTTGCTGATCCCAAAGGTCACCTCGGTGTCGACCTGCTGGCCGTCCTTCATGACGGTCAGATAGCGCCTGCCACTCACGGTCTTCACGGCGAGGTTGGGCACCGTGAGGGCGTTGGGGCTGCTTGCGATGATCACGTTCGCCGTGCCGCTCATGCCAGGCTTCACCGACTGATTCGGCAGGTCGATCGTGACGTCGACGCCGTAGACCGGAACGCCGCCCGAGATCGTCGCGACCGGATCGAGCGAGGTGACCTTGCCGGTCATCTTCGCCGTGCCGATCGCGTCGACCGTCACGGTCGCGACCTGACCGAGCTTCAGCTTCACGATGTCCGATTCGCCGATCGTGCCGTGCAGGGCCATCGACCCGGTGTTCGCGATGACGATGAAGCCCGTGGTGCTCGAGCTGCTGACGTTCTCACCGACCTGCGCGGAGATCGTCGTGACGACCCCGCCGACCGTCGCCTTGATCACGGCGTTGTCGAGGTTCGCCTGCGCGGTCGCGAGCGCTGTCTGCGCGTTGTTGACCGAGTTCTGCGCGCTCTGCACATTCGATGGCTGGTTGTTCAGGGCGGTCTGGGCGCTCTGGAGGCTCTGGGTGGCGCGGAGCTGCGCGGCCGCGATATTCTGCTGCGCGGTCACGAGACTCCCCGAGATCGCGTCGGTGATCGTGCCGAGACTCGTACCAGCCTGCGTGCTCTTGTTCTTCGCACTGGTGACCAGCTGCGCCTCGTTGATGAGCATCGTCTGCAGTGCGAGGAGGTCCGCCCGGGCCTGATCCTGCGACGGATCGTTCTTCGTCGCGGTCGTGCTCAGCGCGTTCTGGGCGGTCGTCGCGGCGCTCTGGACCGAGCTGAGCTGGCCGTTCGGGATGTCCAGCGCGCTGGTCAGCCGGCTGAGGGCCAGCGAGTAGTTCACCTGGGCCTGCTGGTACGACTGGCTCGCCGGCGACGTGTCGGCGTTGGCGGCGAACGCGCCGTCGAACGTATTCATCGAGGTCAGCAGGGTGCTCCACGCGGAGCTGAAGTCGTCGTACGCCGACGCGAGGATCCCATTGGTGTACGTCGTCGCATTCGTCATCGGCGCTTGCGCCTGGTTCACCGCGTTCTGGGCCGTCCGGTTGTCGGGGGTCTGGTATCCCTGCAGCAGATCGCTTTGGATCTGGGACAGCTCGGCCGACGCGGTCGGCACACCGCTGCGGAACTTCGAGATGTCGGATTGCATGCCCTGGATGAGCGTGAGGAAGTTGTTCCGGGCCGCGGTGTAGTTCGACTTCAGCTTGGCCAGTGCCTGCTGCGCGGTCGCGATGTCGTTCGCGGTCGATTGCTGGGTCTGGGCGTACGAGCTCTGCGCGTCGCTGACCCCGGACAGGGCCTTGCTGTAGTTCGTCTGTGCCGCATCGACGTTGTACTGGGCCGACGCCAGCGCGGCCTCGAGGTCGGTCGTGTCGAGCTTGGCGAGCGGCTGCCCGGCCGTGACCGCCTGGCCGACGCTGACCAGGAGCTGGGCGACCTTGCCGTTCGTCGCCGGGTTGAGCTTCACGGTGGCGGCCGAGCTCACCGACCCGGACACGGCGACCGACTGGGTGACCGCGCCACGCGTGACCTGCGCGGTCCGCGTTTCCGCGGCCGCCGGCGCTCCACTGCACGCCGCGGCCAAGACTCCCGCCATTGCGGCGGCGATGACGCTCGTTCGGATGGACATTGACCCTCTTCCCTTCTCCACGTGAAGCCCGCTCAGGAGACGATCGACGTCGGCGCTGCGCCGAGCCGTGCGACGACGACGGCACCGAGCGCGTACGCGACGACGGCGAATGCGACGACGCCGCCCACCGCGGGCAGCTGCATGAGGACGTACAGGATGGTCGCGCCGATGAGCGCGACCAGGGGACCCGGGATGCCGCCGGCCCAGCCGTTGACCGCTCGCAGTCCGAACAGTGCGTCTCCCAGCCGCCACGAGGCGGCAGCGAAGCCGACGAACGTGACCAGGAGCAGCGCGGCCACGAACACGGCCATGGTCATGAGCCCGACCTGGAGCCCGAACTGGATCGCCGTCGGCGCTTCACGGAATCCCGCCGCGAGCGCGCCGAGCAGGACCACGCCGCCAAGGAACGTGGCCGATGCGAGCAGCAGCAAGACCGCGACGCCGGTCCCGAGGACCCGGAGCTGGTCGCGCCAGGTGCCGCGCGCGGCGTGATATGCGCCGAGCACCTGCGTGCGGCCGAGCACCAGGACCGCGGCGACTCCGATCACCACCAACAGGTAGCCCGCCGCATCGCGCGCCGTGTCGGAAACTCCGCGCTGGAACGGGACCACCGCCCGTAGCGGGAGGGGCACGTCGCCCGCGGCCACCGCCGTGCGAGCCGGCACGACGCGGTTCCCGAAGTTCACGAAGAAGAACGAGCGCGACCGGCCGGTCTCATCCGCCCCCGCGGCCATCGAGCCGACCAGGAGGACGGTGGCGATCGCGAGCGCGATCACGATCGCGCCGAGCGCGAAGACGGTGTCACGTCCGCTCATCGGGCGACGACCCGCTGCTGCTGCTGCTCGGTCCTGCGGAGCATCGCGTGCGCGGCGACCGCGCTTCCGATGCCGAGGAACGCGAGGGAGATGATCAGCAGGCCGTCGATCGCGACGTCGGCGCCGGTGGTCTGATCGAACCCTTGCGCGGCGACGAGGATCGCGCTGAACGACGCGCCGAGCTCGGCGCCATGGGACACGAGTCCCCACGCGAGGTACGCGAGGCTCGGCAGGGCCAGTACGGCGGCGAAGATCCATTCCCAGCGGGTGGCCGGGCCATCGCCGCGAACGCGCTCCATCACCCCGTCGCGGAAGCCGACCGGAAGCGGCGCGGGCCTGGCCGCGCTGAGGAGTCGGTGGATCTCGAGCTCGTCGTTCTCCAGATCGTTCATGAGCGTTTGGCCCTCCGTTCGGCGAGCGTGGTCTTGAGCGCAGCGCGCGCGCGATGCAGGTGCGTCTTCACGGTGCCGAGCGGGATCCCCAGCGCGTCGGCCACCTCTTGATAGGACAGCTGCTGCATGTGTCTCAGTGTGAGGGCCGCCCGGTATGCCGGAGGTAGCAGCGCCATCGCGTCCAGCACCTCTTGGACGTCCTCCTTGCGGACCGCCGACAGCTCGGGCCCGGCCTCCGGAGGCTCCGGATCGTCGGGGAATTCCTCGACCGTGATCTCGCGCCCGCGGCCCCGCTGGATGAAGTTCAGGCTGGCGTTCGTCGTGATCCGGAAGAGCCACGGCCCGAACGGGTAGGCCGGGTCGTACTGGTGGAGGGCCCGGTACGCGCGGATGAACGCGTCCTGGGCGCAGTCGCGTGCGGCGTCGGGGTCATGCGTGATCCGGAGCGCGACGTTGTACACCCGACCTCCATACCGTTCGACCAGCGCCTCGTACGCGTCCGCGTCACCGGACAGGCACCGCTGCACGATCTCCTGGTCCGTCCGAGTCAGCGTGGATCTCCCGGCCGGCAGCTGGTGCGGTCACCAATCCATACCCACGCCTTCGCTGCCATGTTTCGGCGTATTCTCAACTCCTCCATGGACCTGACCTGGCTCGGTCACGCGTGCTTCCGGCTGCGTGGCCGCGAGGGTGTCGTGCTGACCGATCCGCCGGACCCACGGTCCGGGGCGGCCATCCCGAAGACCGCCGCCGACCTGGTGACCATTTCGAACGACGACCCCCGTCACAACAGCCTCCGATCGGTCGGCGGGGAGCCGGTGGTCCTCCGCGGGCCGGGCGAATACGAGGTGAAAGAGATCCTGGTGACCGGGATCGGCACCTTCCGCGACGACGAGAACGGTGCCAAACGGGGCCGGAACACGATCTACGCGATCCATTTGGACGACCTGGTCATCTGCCACCTCGGGGGCCTCGGGCACGTCCTCCCGACCGCCGACCTCGAGAAGCTCGGCGACATCGACGTCGCGCTCGTCCCGATCGGCGGCCACGACGAGGACCTCAGCGCGACCCAGGCGGCGGAGATCATCCACCAGCTCGAGCCGAAGGTGGTCGTGCCGATGTCCTACGACCCGGAGACCAACAAGAAGGACAGCCCGTTCGAGCGCCTGCTGCACGAGCTTGGGGTGAAGGACATCGCGCCGACCGCCAAGCTGTCGCTCTCGCGCAGCTCGCTCCCGGAGAACGTCCAGGTGGTGACGCTGGACTCCCGCGCCCGGTAGTGGCACTGTGCCGCCCCAGTAGGAGGGGGACGGCATGATGACCGCAGATCGAGCTGTCTACCGCGCGTTCCAATTCGGGCTCGGCATCTTCGGCCTGACCGCGCTGCTCGGGCTCGCGAACGCCACGCGCATCTTTGGCGCCCTTTCGCAGGACACGCTCCTCACGCATCTGCACTCGGGCACCCTCGGCTGGATCACCATGGGCGTGATCGGCGTGGCGATCTGGATGTTCGCCGGCCGTGGCGAGACCCTCGCGCGCAACGTCATGATCAGTGGGCTCGTCACTGCGGCCTACGTCCTCGCGTTCTGGTCCGGCAACTTCGCGGCGCGTGCGATCACCGGAACGCTCGAGCTGCTCGTGATCCTCTACTGGTGGTGGTGGGTGTTCGCGCAGGCGCGCGCGGAAGGCTTCGGCCGGATCGACGTGCCGAAGCTCTCGCTCGTGCTCGGTCTCACCATCCTCACCATCGGCGCGATCATCGGCGTGACGATCCAGGTCTTCCTGGCGCTCGGCATCACGCTGCCGACCGCGCCGGACCTCATCGGAACGCATGCCTCCGCGCAGATCGGCGGCTATCTGGTCCTTGTCTCGGCGGGCATCGCGGAGTGGCGCCTCGCGGGCGGCGGCTCGCGGAGCCGGGCCGGTCTCGCGCAGGCGTACGTGCTGTTCCTGGGCGGGCTCTTCCTCGCGATCGGCGTCGGGATGAACATCGCGCCGCTCCAGGGCATCGCGACGCTCTTCCAGGTGATCGGCATCGTGATCATCGCGGTGCGCTTCGGCGGCCGCGCGCTCAGGGCGCCGTGGGGCGAGGCGAGCGGCACGCGGCACATCGCGATCGCCGTGCCGTTCCTCGTTCTCGGGCTGATCCTCGAGATCTATTTCCT
>CAZMLV010000009.1:23454-32727 GCA_964567235.1 uncultured Chloroflexota bacterium
CTACAACGCGCCAGGTCCGTTCCAGCACCCGGTCGCGTACACCGCGTCGGTCATGGGACTCGCTGCGCTGCTCGGGATCGCGACGCTTCAGCAGCGGCTCGGGGCGACCCGTCGCACCGCGCAGATGGCTCCGGCGACCGCCTAGCGGTATACTTCTCTCTACGTCGTGTCGGGCGGACACGGCGACTTTTTCTGTACGGATGGTCCCCAACCGTGTACGCAGTCGTCCGCACTGGCGGGAAGCAATACCGGGTCGAAGAGGGCGCGATCCTGACCGTGGCCACCCTTGAAGGGGAGCCCGGGAAGGAAGTGACCTTCGGCGACGTTCTGCTCTTGGCGGACGGCGACAGCGTCAAGGACGCCGCGTCGGCCAAGGTCACCGGCGAGATCGTGGGTCATGGGAAGGGCGAGAAGATCATCGTCTTCCGTTACAAGAACAAGACCCGCTCCCGCAAGCGCACCGGTCACCGCTCCAAGACCACGACCGTCCGCATCACGAAGATCGAGGCATAAGCGATGGCACACAAAAAAGGAGCGGGCTCGACCCGCAACGGTCGCGACTCGGCCGGGCAGCGGCTCGGCGTGAAGGAGTACGCGGGGAGCGTCGTCGATGCCGGCGCGATCCTCGTGCGCCAGCGCGGCACCAAGCTGATCGCCGGCGAGAACGTCGGCATCGGCAAGGACCACACCCTGTTCGCGCTTGTCGCGGGCACGGTGAAGTACAGCCCGGCCCGGGACGATCGCCGCAAGGTGAACGTCACACCCAACGCGAACTAGCTAAGGAGACCCAGCGATGAAAGCGAAGATCCACCCCCAGTACGTCGAGGCGACGGTGTCGTGCGCCTGCGGCAATCAATTCAAGACGGTGAGCACGAAGCCGGAGCTCCACGTGGAGGTCTGCGCGAAGTGCCACCCGTTCTTCACCGGCAAGCAGCACCTCATCGATGTGCAGGGCCGCGTCGAGCGCTTCAACAAGCGCTACGGCCAGCAGAAGGCGGAGCAGCCGGCCGCTTCCGAGGCCGCTCCCACGCGTTAGCGCCCGCCCGTCGTCGGGCCACCATCAGGGTGGGCTCGAGGTCGTCGTCGGGAGCATGTTCAGCGGGAAGAGCGAGGAGCTCATCCGCCGCGTGAAGCGCGCGGTCATCGCGCGTCGCACGGTGCAGGTCTTCAAGCCCGCGATCGACGATCGCTTCAGCAGCGAGCACGTCCGGTCGCACGACGGCGATTCCTTCGACGCCCGTCCGGTGCGGTCGAGCGCCGAGATCATCCCACTGCTGCAGCCCGAGACGAGCGTGGTCGGCGTGGATGAGGTCCAGTTCTTCGACACCGGCATCGTCGAGGTCGTCCGGGCCCTCGTGCTCGATGGCCGGCGGGTGATCTGCGCGGGACTCGACCTCGACTTCCGCGGCGAGCCGTTCGGTCCGGTGCCGACGCTGCTCGCGCTGGCCGAACGGGTGGACAAGCTCGAGGCGATCTGCGTGGTCTGCGGCGAGTCGGCGACCAGGACGCAGCGGATCGTGAACGGTGTCCCCGCGGACTACGACGATCCGATCATCGTCATCGGCGCGCAGGAGGCCTACGAGGCGCGCTGCCGGACGTGTCACACCGTCCCGCGGCGTGCGACGGCACCCGCATGAGCGCGCGGCCGGCGAATTACGGGGGCCAGGCGGTCATCGAGGGTGTGATGATCCGTGGTCGCCGCACGATCGCGCTCGCCTGCCGGAAGCCGGACGGCGGCATCTACCGCTACCGCGAGGCGCTGGACTCCCCGCTCCTCACTTCCGCGCTCGCGCGGGCGCCGTTCGTCCGCGGGGTGTTCGTCCTCTGGGAGTCGCTTCGGTACGGGATGCGGATGCTCATGCGCTCTGCCGACGTTCAGCTGGCCGCAGAGGAGCAGCAGCTCCGAACGGGCGGCAGCTCGGCGTTCATGGCCGTCGGACTCGTCGTCGCACTGATGCTGTTCATCGGCGTGCCCTACGTCGCGACGGGCCTGCTGCGCTCGGCGATCCCCTCGACGCTGTGGCTGAACATCGCCGAAGGGCTCCTCCGCCTCGCGCTGCTGCTCGGCTACCTGGTCGCGATCTCGTTCGTGCCGGACATCCGCCGGGTCTTCGCGTATCACGGGGCCGAGCACATGACCATCCATGCCTTCGAGCACGGCGATCCCCTGGATGCGGCGCACGTGGCCCCGTACCCGACCGCGCATCCGCGGTGCGGCACGGCGTTCCTGCTGTTCGTCGTGGTCATCGCGATCGCGGTCTTCGCGTTCGTGCCGCGGGTGAATCTGTTCGTCGATCTACTCGTGCGGCTCATGCTCGTGATCCCCGTCGCCTCGATCTCCTACGAGGTGCTGCGCCTCGGCGCGGGGCACGAGGACAATCCCCTCATGCGCCTCGCCGTCGCGCCCGGCCTGCTGCTCCAGGCGATCACCACCCGGCGGCCCGATGCGCCGATGATCGAGGTGGCGATCGCGTCGCTCGAGGAAGCGCTCGCGGGGGACGCGGCCGCATGACCGACCTGTCGCCCAAGCTGCGCGGCCGGCTGGAACAGATCGAGTCTCGCCACCGCGAGCTCGGTGAGGCGATGAGCGACCCAAGCGTGACCGGCGACCGCGACAAGCTCCGGTCCGTCGGGCAGGAGTACGCCTCGCTCGAGGCCATCGTCGACACGATCGGGAGGCTGCGCGAGGCGGAGCGGCGCGTCGCCGACGCCCGCGAGCTGCAGGACGGCGATGACGCGGATCTCCGCGACCTCGCGCGCGAGGAGGAAGGCACCGCGGCGCTCGAGGTCGATCGGCTGACCGACAAGCTGCGGACCCAGCTCATCCCACGCGACCCGCTCGACGACAAGAACGTCATCGTCGAGATCCGGGCGGGCGAGGGTGGGGAAGAGGCGGCGCTGTTCGCGGGGGAGCTCTACAAGATGTACCTCCGCTACGCCGAGCGCCATCGCTGGAAGGCCGAGGAGCTCTCCGCGAGCCGCTCCGAGAAGGGCGGGTACAAGGAGGTGATCTTTCGGATCGCCGGACAGGGCGCGTACAGCCGGCTGAAGTTCGAGTCCGGCGTGCATCGCGTGCAGCGCGTTCCGGCCACCGAGGCACAGGGCCGGATCCACACCTCGACCGCGACCGTCGCCGTCCTCCCCGAGGCCGAGGAGGTCGACATCCAGATCAACGACGACGACCTGAAGATCGACGTCTATCGCGCGGGCGGCAAGGGTGGCCAGGGCGTCAACACCACGGACTCCGCGGTCCGCATCACCCACCTGCCGACGGGCGAGGTCGTGATCCAGCAAGACGAGCGGTCGCAGATGAAGAACAAGGCCAAGGCGATGACGGTCCTGCGCGCGCGGCTGTTCGCGCGGGCGCAGGAGGAGAAGGACGCCAAGGCGGGCGCGCTGCGCAACGCGCAGATCGGCCGCGGGGAGCGTTCCGAGAAGATGCGGACGTACAACTTCCCCCAGGACCGGCTCACCGACAAGCGGCTGGGCCATAACCTGTCGAACCTGCCGCGCCGCATGGACGGTGAGCTCGACGACCTCGTCGAGGCGCTCATGCAGGCCGACGAGGCGGACCGGCTCGCGGCGCTCGAGGCCGGTGACGAGTGAGAGAATGTGCGAATGAAGACCGACGACCTCCGCTACGACGAGGACGTCGCGTTCACGCTCGCCGATGACGCCGCGACGATCTCGGCGCTTGTGCGGCGAACGCCCGACGATCGGCTGCGCGCGGTGAAGATCGGCGACTGGACGGCGAAGGAAGTCATCGGGCACGTGACCGACATGGCCGAGGTCTACGCGGAGCGGGTCCGACGCTGCGTCGCCGAGGATCGGCCGGCGCTCGCGAACGTCGATCAGGATGCGGTCCATGCGGAACGGAAGAACAACGACGCCGACGCCATGGCCCTGTCGAAGCGCCTGCAAGCCGCGCATGCCGCGATCGTCCAGACTCTCCAGCGCCCGGGCGCTCGAGACCGGATCGGCGTGCACGCCGAGCGCGGCCCGTTGACGGCAGGCTGGCTCGCCGCGTACCAGGCTCGCCACTCGCACGAGCACGTCGCGGAGCTGCAGCCACACTTCCCGCCGCGCTAGACGGTCAGGCGCTCCACCGCCGCAAGCAGCTCGTCCATCTGGAACGGCTTCGTGAGCACGCCATTCGCCACGGCCGCGAGCTCGCAATCGGCCTTTGCGGCGCCGTGCGCGGTGAGCACCAGCACCGGCGCGCCCGTGCGGGCGCGTGCGTCCCGCACCGCCCGGACGGCCGCCACGCTGTCGTAGCCGTTCCGACCGAGCAGATCGGTGATCACAAGCGCGGGCCCCGGACCTTCCGGCACCTCGTGTGGCGAGTCGAAGACGGTAATGGCATACGACTCCTCGAGCATCATCCGGATCGTCTCGGCGATGGCTCGATCATCCTCGACCACGAGCACGCTCTTCACCCCTGTCCTCCCCATGTCGCATTCCGATGCATATGGAACGGCGGAGTAGCGTGTGGCGACCAGATACGGCTTGCCGTACGGGTGTGCGAGGGGGCGTCGTGCCGGGGGAAGGCGAACATCCGGGGCTGACCGAGCGGCAGCTCGAGGTCGTGCAGCTGGTCGCGCGCGGCTTCGCGAACAAGCAGATCGCCGGCGCGCTGGCGATCAGCGAGCGGGCAGTCGAGGCCACGCTGACCCGCGTGTACGCGCGTCTCGACGTCGCGAGCCGGAGCGCGCTCATCGCCCTCGCCATGTCCGAGGCCGGTTTCGGGCTCGCGGTCGCTCGGCGCACGTCGCATCCGTCGGAGCTCGGCGCGCTCGGCGCGCCTCGCTCGCTCGAGGAGGAGGCCCGGGCCTACGAGAGCGCGCCGTTCATGGTCGCGGTGAGCCAGGGCCCCGAGCATCGCTATACGTTCGTGAACCGCATCGCCGCCGAGGTCGCCGGCCGCACGGCCGCCAGCCTCGTCGGTCGGACGGTCCGCGAGGTCTATCCGGATCTCGACCCCGCGTTCGGCTCGGCGCTCGATGACGCCTACCGGACCGGTCGGCCGTGGTCGAGCGGCGTCCCGGCGTCGGTCCGTTGGACCCATGAGGACGGCTCGGTGCGGGACGGCCGGGTGAACCTCATCTTCCAACCGCTGCGCGACGCGTCGGGCGCGGTCGTCGGTCTCCTCCACATCGGCGCCGAGGAGGCCACCAGAACCTAAGTCGTACTCCTGGCGTACTACTTAGGCATGGCGACCGTCCGCGAGCAAGCTCTGGCGCCGCTGTCGCGGGCCGAGGCCGAGCGGCTCCTGCCGACGCTGTCGGTCGGGAGGCAGACCCTCGAGCGCCGGATCCTCCGGGCACGCTGTCTGACCTACGTCGAGTCGTTCGACGTCGCGTGGGCCGAGCTCACCGCGCTCCATGCGCAGACGAAGGATCCGCTCCTCTCGGCGCGGATCGCGGTCGATCTCGCGCACCTCGCGTACTACCTCGTGCGCGGCGACGAGGTCGCCCGCCTCGTGAAGCAGGCCGAGCGTCAGGCCGCGGCCGACCCGCTCATGCTCGCCGAGCTCCAGCTCGCGAAGTCGATCAACCGCACCGCGGCGAACGAGATCACCGCGGCGCTCACCGACGCCCGATGGGCCGAGGACGCGCTCGCGGCTGCGCCGCGTGGCCGGTCGAAGGACCTGGTCATCGCGCGGGTGCAGCGGCAGCTCGCGCATCTGCTCGCGCACACCGGCGACTACGTCGGCGCCGCGACCGCCGCGGAATCGACCTCACGCCACGCCGCGAAGCTCGGCGACCCGTGGGAAGCGGCCTGGGCCACCTACACGAACGGGTTCGCGCACTGGTACGCCGGCAAGAACGACCCCGCGGTGGACGAATTCACGCGGGCCGAAGAGGGGTTGCGCTCGTACGGCACGTCGGCCTGGCGGTACACCCTCCTCTGCCTCGCCCGCGCACGGATGGAGCGTGGCGAGATCGCGACCGGCGACCGCCTCGGCCGGCAGAGCGGCGCAGGCGCTCCCGAGGACCTCGCGCACATCGCGCTCCTGCGCGGCGAGGCGGAGGTCGCGGAGCGGATCCTCTCCCGCGCGCCGACGGGCTTCCCGGCCGACGAGCACTTCCGCGACTTCGTGCGGGGCATCGTGAAGGGCAAGCGCGGGGATCCACGCGGCGCGGTCCGCATGCTCGACGAGGTCGGGAAGGAGTTCGAGTCACGGGGGATGGGCCACTGGTCCCTTGGCGCCGCGGTCCACGCCGCGTTCAACCGCGAGTCGCTCGTGCGCGGTGGTGGCAATGCCCGCGCCGTGCAGCTCGTGCGCGACATCGCCGTGCGCGGTGGCGAGGGTTTCGCGTACTACCTGCCCGACGTCGCGGCGTGGCTCGGTCGCGCGACCGAGGCCGATCCGGAGGCCCAGCGGCTCGCCCGCATCCTCAAGGTGCGCGGCGACGCCGCGGTGAGGCGCGCGAAGACGGATTCGGCGTCCGCGGTCGCTGCGTCGGCGCTCGACGACGCGACGTACTACCTCCGCGCCATCGGGCTCACGTGGCGCGAGATCGGCGTGCTCCACGAGATCGAGAAGCTGCAGACCGCGGGCACGCACGTCGAGCGCGTCGAGCTCGCGAAGGCCTTGGACCTCTCCCCCGAGACGCTGCGGGTGCACATCACGCGGATCCGCGCGAAGCTCGAGGTCGGCGATCGTCGCGGGGACGCGGTCCTGCTCGAAGCGGCGCTCGCGCGCCGACCGGTGGCCTAGCTCCCCACGACCGCGAGCACGCGCTCGAGGCCACGTGGCTGGCCAGGGTCCACGTGCGGTAGAAGCAGCACGGTGCAGCCGGCCGCGACCGCGCCGGCGTCCACGGGATGGTCGCCGACCACGAGCGTCTCGCTCGGTAGGGTGCCCATCGCCTTGCACGCGGCGAGGAAGATCCGGACGTCGGGCTTCTCGATCCGGTGCTCGTAGGAGTGGGTGTACCCGTCGACCAGATCGCCCCAGCCCCGTGCGACGAAGACCGGCCGGAGATCCTCCGCCACGTTGCTCACGACGCCGATCCGCAGCCCGCGCTGCCGGAGCGCGCGCAGGACCGGCTCAGCGTCGGGGTAGGGCAGCCACTTCTGATGGTCCATGACGCGCTCGTAGAGGATCGTCGAGAGGCCGGGCTTGTGGACGTCGGCCTGCTCGAACAGCGCCGTCCAGCCGGCGCGGTGCGCTTCCGGCGACAGATCGCGCTGTACCGCGATCGCCGCGGGGGTCTTCGACTCGCGCCAGATCTTGTCCCAGAGCTCGCGCGCGACCTGCGGTGCCACGCCGGCCTCGGCGATGACCGCCGCGCCATCCGGGCTGTGGAACAGGGTGTCCCCGAAGTCGAAGCACACGCCTTTGAGTGGCCGCAGCGTCATGTGAGCTCCACGGTCTCGCGCCACTCCGGCACCTTCGTCGCGAAGCCGAGCGCCTTCACCTTCGGCTCGAACGCGGCCTGGGCCGCGGGGTCGCCGTGCACGATGAACGTCAGCTTCGGCGCGACGCTGAAGTTCCGCAGCCACGCGAGCAGCTCGGGCTCATCGGCGTGCGCCGAGAAGCCGTCGATCGAACGGACCTGGCACGCGACCGGGAGATCCTGGCCGTCGATCCGGACCTGCTTCGCGCCCTGCTGCAGCTGCGCGCCGAGCGTGCCCTCGCCCTGGTAGCCGACGAACAGCAGGGTCATCGCGGCGTCGCCGATGAGCGACTTCACGTGCTGCACGATCCGTCCGCCCGTGATCATCCCGTTCGATGCGACGACCATGTACGGCCGCGCGCCGTCCGTGTCGAGCGCTGCCGACGCGTTCGCGTCCTTCACCATGACAGCGCCCGGATAGTCGAGCGGCGCCTCGGTCTTCGCGAGCAGCGCCTTCGCGTCGTCGTCGAAGTACTCCGGGTACCTGCGGTAGATGTCGGTCGCGCTCCCGGCCATCGGCGAATCAAGATAGAGAGGCACGTGGGGCATCGTGCCGGCGGCGAGCAGCCGGTCCAGCTCGTACACGATCTCCTGGGTCCGGCCGATCGCGAATGAGGGCATGAGGAGCACGCCCGAGGTGCCGTTCGTCGCCGTCACCGCCTCGCCGAGCAACCGGATCGCCTGCTCCTCTGGCTCGTGGGTTCGGCCGCCGTAGGTCGACTCGACGAGGAGATAGTCGCCATCGCGCACCGGCGTCGGGTCCCGGATGATCGGCGTGTTCGGTCTCCCGATATCGCCGCTGAACACGATGGTCCGGTCGCCCGAGTTGTCGCGCGCGCGGACGCGGATGATCGCGGAGCCAAGGATGTGCCCGGCATCGAGGTACGTGGCCGTGACCCCCGGCGCGATCTGGTGCTCGGTGCCGTACTCGATGCCCTTGAACCGATCGAGCGCCGCCGTCGCGTCGGGCGTCGTGTACAGCGGTTCGCGCAGGTAGGTGAGTGCTTCAGGCGCCGCCTCGCGCGTGGCCACCTCGGCGTCCTCGTCGGTCGCCGCCGCGAGCTCGGCCGCGGCCGAGCGGTCCTCGACCAGCGCGCGGTCCGGGTACTTCTTCGCGAAGCGTTGATGCTTCGCCGCGAACTCCTCCTGGAGCTTCGCCGAGTCGAGCAGGACGAGCCTCGTGAGCTCGACCGTTCCACGTGTCGCGTAGATCGGGCCGCTGAATCCGAGGGCGCTCACATGCGGGATGAGGCCGCAGTGGTCGAGGTGCGCGTGCGTGAGGAGCAACGCGTCGATCGTCTTCGGGTCGTAGGCGAACGGCACGCGGTTGCGGAGCACGTCATGCGGGCTGCCCTGGAACATGCCGCAGTCGATGACCACGCGCGCGCGATCGGTCTCCAGCAGGTATTGCGAACCGGTCACGGTGCGTGCGGCACCGAGGAAGTGAAGGCGCATCCGCCCATGATGCCGCGCTAGCATCACGCGCGCAGATGTATGGTCCCGTGCTGGTGGGCACGACGGTGACCCTTCGCCCACCGGATGACTCCGATGCCGCGCGGTTCGTCGAGTGGTTCGGCGATCTCGAGGTGACGCGCTACCTCCTGCGGCGCGTCGCGGTCGGGCAGCTGCAGGAGGAGGGATTCCTCAAGAAGCTCGGCGAATCCCCGACCGAGGTGTTCTGGATGCTCGAAGCCGACGGCCGGCCGATCGGCGCCACCGGCATCCATCAGATCGACTGGCTTCACGCGCACGGAGCGACGGGGCTCATGATCGGGGTGCGATCCGAGTGGGGAAAGGGTCGTGCGACCGAGGCGATGCGTCTTCGGACCGACTACGCGTTCCGCCAGCTCAACCTCCACAAGCTGACCTC
>CAZMLV010000010.1:0-24061 GCA_964567235.1 uncultured Chloroflexota bacterium
GGATCCTGCTCACGCTCCTCGTCACCTTCGCCGGCCTGCCCGCGATGTACGCGCTGGGCTCGCTGTTCGGCGCCGCGGTCCTGCGGTTCGGCGAGATCAACCCGGCGGTCCAATTCGTGCGCGGCGCGCTCTCACTGCTCTGCGGCATCACGTTCCCGATCGTGATGCTGCCGGCGTGGGCGCAGGCGACCTCGGCCGTGATGCCGCCGACGTACATCGTCGCGGCGATCCGCGACGTGCTGCTCAAGGGCGCGACGCCGCTCGACCTGGTGCCGACCGTCGGCGTGCTCGCCGGCCTGGCGGTCGTGTTCGGGGCCGTCGCGATCGTGCTGTTCCGGATCCTCGAGGCGAGCGCACGCCGCAGCGGGATGCTGGGCCGGTACTGATGAACGAGCTTCGCGCAGCGCTCGCGATCGCCCGAAAGGACATCCGCAACGTGTCGCGCTACCGATTCTCTGTCGCGTCGTCGATCTTCACGCCGCTATACCAGGGCGTGCTGCCCGGCCTGCTGTTCGGCGCGTCGTTCGCGGTCGGCGGGAAGGTCGTGGGCCTCGACAAGACGATCGGCACGGCCGATCTCGCCGGCTTCATCTTCATGGGTGGGGTGATCAGCGGGCTTGTCGCGACCGCGTTCTGGTCGATGGCGATGAGCTTCCGCAACGAGATGGAGACCGGCACCCTTGAGCCGACGTGGCTCACGCCCACGTCGCGCGAGACGCTCGTGATCGGCCGGGCGCTCGGCGGGCTGTTCTGGTTCGTCTTCGGAGAGATCGCCATCTTCGCGGTGGGCATCGCCTTCTTCGGGCTGCGGCTCCGGCCGGAGATCCTGTACGCGATCCCGGCGATCCTCATCGCGATCGTCGCGATGGTCGGCGTCGCCTACCTCATCGCCGGCGTCGTGCTGTCGATCCGCGACGCGAATCTCTTCGTCGACTGCACGAACTTCCTCTTCTCGGTCGCCTCCGGCGCGGCGTTCCCGGTCCTGCTGCTCCCCGGCGTGCTGCAGCCGGTCGCGTACGCGCTGCCCACGACGTACGCGATGGACATCCTTCGCCAGCAGGCCCTTGGCACCCGGCCGCTGCTCGATCCGGCGCTGGAGTACGTCGCCCTGCTGCTCACCACCGCGATCGCGTACCCGATCGGGCTCTGGGCCTACCGGCGCGCCGATCGGCGCATCAGGCGGCTCGGCACGATCAACCAGTACTAGCCGCCCGCTTACTATCCCCGCCATGGGTCACATCGGCCGGATCGTCATCAACGCGATCGCCATCGCCGTCGCCGCGTACTTCATTCCCGGCATCACCTACGGCACCCAGCACCTGTACGGCCTGGGCGACGCAGACCGGTGGGTCTCGCTCGCGCTCACGGCGCTGGTGCTGGGAATCGTGAACGCCCTCGTGCGTCCGATCATCTCCCTGATCGCGATGCCGATCACGTGCCTGACGTTGGGCCTCTTTCAGCTGGTCATCGCGGGGCTGATGCTGCTGCTGGTGTCGGCCATCCCGTTCCTCGACTTCCACGTCGACGGGATCATCACCGCCATCATCGGCGCGATCGTCATCGGCCTCGTCGGGTTCGTTGCCTCGCGGATCATCCCGCATTAGGTCGTGACCGCGCGACCCGACTTCGTCGTGGTCACCGGCCTGTCCGGCGCCGGGAAGTCTCAGGCCGCAAAGGTGTTCGAGGACCTCGGCTATTACATCCTTGACAACCTCCCGCCCGCGCTCATGGGCCCGACCCTCGACGTCGCGCGAAAGGGGGGCCATCCGCAGGTGGCGATGGTCGTCGACGCGCGAAGCGGCGCCCTGTTCACGGACGCGGCCGCCCAGCTCGAGCAGCTCGATCGCGCCGGGACGCGGCCGCACGTCCTGTTCTTCGACGCCTCGGACGAGGTCCTGCTGCGCCGGTACAGCGAGACCCGGCACCGGCATCCATTGGAGACGACTGGCGGCGTCCAGCCCTCGATCGAGGAGGAGCGCCGCCTGCTGGTCGATCTCCGCGCGCGCGCCGACAAGGTGATCGACACGACGCATCTATCGGTGAAGGATCTTCGAGACACGCTGCACTCCCTGTACGGTGCGGGCAGCTCGGGCATGCTCGTGCAGCTGGTGAGCTTCGGCTACAAGTTCGGGCTGCCGCCGAGCGCGGACCTGGTCCTCGACGTGCGCTTCATGGAGAACCCGTTCTACATCGACGCGCTCCGGCCGCTCTCGGGGTCTGACGAGCCGGTCCGCGCGTTCGTCCTGGACCACCCCGCGACGCGCGCCTTCCTCGATCGGCTCATGCCGTTGCTCGAGTTCGCGCTTCCGCGCTACGAGGAGGAGAAGAAAGCGCGCGTCTCCATCGCGTTCGGCTGCACGGGCGGCCGTCATCGCTCCGTCGCGATCGCCGACGAGGTCGCGCGCCGGCTCCGAGCGTCCTGGAGCGGCGAGGTCGTCGTCGAGCACCGCGATCGCGACAAACCGGACGTCCGCACGTGACCCGCGGCGTCGGCGCCCGGGAGCGCTCTCCGTTGTCTGACGAGGTGAAGGCCGAGCTCGCGCGCGTCCCGCTGAAGTCGTGCGACGCGCGCGTGCTGGCGGAGCTGCTGCCCCGCGCGAGCCACCTCGGTGTGCCGGCCCGGCGGCTCGCTCACCGGACCGAGGCGGCCGATCCGCGCTCGCTGTTCCGCAAGTCCTGCTGCCGCCGGACCTATCTTCGCGGCCTCGTGCTGGCCGGCGGCTCCGTGTCGGCGGGACCGTCGGGCTACCTGCTCGAGATCCGCCCTCCGCGCGGCGAGGTCCGGCGCGCGGCGTCGATCCTCGGGCGCGAGGGCTTCGGTCCAGCGATCCGCTCCCGGCGTGGCCAGCTCGTGTTCACGATCCGGGACGCCGAGCTCATCGCCGCATATCTGCGCGCATGCGGGGCGTCCGAGACGCTCCTCCGATTCGAGGCGCGCCGGGTGTCGCGCGAGGTCCGTGGCCGCACGAACGCGCTCGTGAACGCGGAGTCGGCGAATCTCGCTCGTGCCGTCGCGTCCGCCCGAGCGCAGACCGAGGCGATCCGCGCGCTCTCGCGCGCCGGTCGGCTGTCGCGGCTGCCCGCGCCGTTGCGCGAGGCCGCGAGCGCGCGGTTACGGGCGCCGACGGCGACGCTGACGGATCTGGCCCGGCACCTCGATGTGACCAAGTGGGTCGTGCGCTCACGGCTGCGACGTCTCGTGGAGGAGGCCGAGGCATGACTCGCGGCAGGCTGGTGATCGGCAACTGGAAGATGAACCCCGCGACCGTCGCCGACGCGGTGGCGCTGGCGCGAACGGTCGGCGCGCTGCCGCATGCCGGTGCGGACGTCGGTGTCGCGCCGCCGGCCATCGCGCTCGCCGCCGTCGCGGAGGCGCTGCGCGGCACGGACGTCTCGGTCTACGCGCAGGACGTCCACTGGGAGGCCTCCGGTGCCTACACCGGTCAGATCAGCGTGGGAATGCTCCGCGGCCTCGCGACCGGCGCGATCGTCGGCCACTCCGAGGTCCGGCGCGACCAGGGCGACGACGACGCGCGGATCGCGCGAAAGCTCGCGCGGGTCCTCAGCGCGGGCCTCCGAGCGGTGCTCTGCGTGGGCGAGACCGAAGCGCAGTTCGCCGCCGAGGAGACCGAGGCCGTCCTGAAGCGGCAGATCGAGCGCGACCTCAATGACGTTCGAGGTGTCACTCCCGAACGGTTCGTCATCGCGTACGAGCCGGTCTGGGCGATCGGCACCGGTCGGCCGGCGACGGGCGCGCACGCGACCGCCGCCGCGCGCACGATCCGCACTGCCCTCCGCGTTCACGGCGTCCCTGCCGATGCCATTCGCGTGCTCTACGGCGGCAGCGTGACCGGGTCGACCGCGCGCGAGTTCGCGTCCGCCGACGGGGTCGACGGCGCCCTCGTCGGCGGGGCCTCGCTGCGATCCGACGACTTCGCGGCGATCGTCCGGGCCTTCTCCGCTTGACCGCGGCCTACCGGCCGGTCGTGCTCTGCGTGCTCGACGGCTGGGGCATCGCCCCCGATTCGGGGTCCAACGCCGCGACGCGCGCCGACACGCCGCGGCTCGACGCCATCCTGCGGGACGATCCGCACGCGAAGCTCGAGGCCAGCGGCGTCGCGGTCGGGCTGCCGGCCGGCGTGATGGGAAACAGCGAGGTCGGCCATCTGACGATGGGGGCCGGGTACGCCGAGCCCCAGGCGCTCGAGGTGATCGATCGGTCGATCCGCGACGGGAGCTTCTTCGCGAACCCGGCGCTGCGCGCAGCCTGCGCGGCCGCCCGAGGGAGCCACGCACTCCATCTCATGGGCCTGCTCTCGACCGGCGGGGTGCATGCGGACATGCGGCATCTCGCCGCGCTCGTCGAGCTCGCCAAGCGCGAGGACGTCGCGACTCTCGTCGTACATGCGTTCCTCGACGGGCGTGACATGCCACCGCGGAGTGCGGGGCCACTCATCGAGCAGGTGACCGCGCCGATCGCCACGGTGCACGGACGTTTCTTCGCGATGGACCGCGACAAGCGCTGGGATCGCACCGAGCGCTCATATCTCGCGATCGTGGATGCGGAGGGACCGCATGTCGCGACCGCCGCGGAAGCGCTGCGCGAGTGCTATCGCTCCGCCGAGTGCAAGGATGAGCTCCTCGAGCCGCACGTGGTCGGACCCGGGCGACCGATGGCCGATGGCGACGCGGTCATCTTCTTCAATTTCCGTCCCGACCGCGCGCGCCAGCTCACCTGGGCGCTCATGCAGCGCGGCTTCGACCACTTTGCGCGTCCGCGCGTTCCGCGAGACCTCACCTACGTCACCATGACCGACTATCAGGTCGATCTGCCGGACATCCAGGTGGCGTTCCCGCCCGCGTCGGTGATCCCGGTCGCGGAGGTCCTCGCCGAGCGCGGGCTGAAGCAGCTCCACATCGCCGAGACCGAGAAGTACGCGCACGTGACGTACTTCTTCAACGGCGGCCGCGAGGAGCCGTTCCCAGGCGAGGACCGCGTGCTCGTGCCGTCGCCGAAGGTGCGCACGTACGACGAGGCACCCGAGATGAGCGCCGCCCCGGTCGCCGCGAAGCTCGTCGACGCGATCCGGTCCGGGACCTACGACTTCGCGATCGTGAACTTCGCCAATCCGGACATGGTCGGCCACACCGGCGTGTTCGAGGCCGCGCTCCGCGCGATGGCCGCGACCGACGCGGCGGTCGGCGCGGTCGTGGACGCTGCCCTCGCGAGCGGCGGCTGCGTCCTGCTCACGGCGGATCACGGGAACGTCGAGGAGATGCGCTTCCCCGACGGGGGCATCAACACCCAGCATTCGACGAACCCGGTACCGGTCGCGTTCGTCTCATCCGATCCCGGGCGCTGGACGATCCACGACGGAGAGCTCTCCGACATCGCGCCGACGCTGCTCGGCCTGCTCGGGATCGACGTGCCCGAGCGCATGACCGGACGCTCGCTGCTCGAGCGACGATGACCGGCCGGGTCTCCCGTGCGGCGTGGCTCGCGTATGCCGCGATCGCGGGGCTCGTGGCCGGCCTGGCGCTGCTCAAGTGGGGACAGGCGCTCGCGCTCGCGGGCCCGGTGCTGTACGGCGAAGGGGCCGTGGCGCATGCCGCGATCCTGACGCGGACGCTCGCGACGTACGGCGATGCCGGCGGGTCCGTGTTCAACGCCGCGAACTACCCGCCGCTCTACTTCCTGCTGGCGTCCATCGGCGATCCGTTCGTGGCGGGCCGCGTCCTCAGCATCGCCGCGACGCTCGCCATCGCGGGGCTGGTCGCCTGGCGCGCGCGGCCGGGTGGCCGGCTCGTTGCGGCCGCCCTCGGACTCGGGTGGCTCGCGCTGTCGCCGGTCGCGATCTGGGGACCGGCGGTGAAGCCCGATCTCGTCGCTCTCGCCCTCACGGTCGGAGCCGTCCTGGCGCTCGAACGGCGCCGGCCCGGCGTCGCGGCCGTGCTCCTGGTGCTCGCGACGGCGACGAAACCGACCGCGATCGTGCCGGCGATCGCGCTCCTGTTGTGGATCGTCTGGCGGGATCGCGCGCTCCTCCGCGGGTTCGTCATGGCGGGCGCCGTCGCGCTCGTCGCTGCGGTGATCGCGCTCGCGCCGCTCGGGTACGGCGATCTCTGGCGGCACGTCGTCGCTTGGAACGCGCTGCCCTGGACCGCCGAGTCGGCGTTCCTGCTCGCCATCATCGGCGTCGTGGTGCTCGCCGCCCTGCTCGGTGCGGCCCTCGTCTCGCGGGGATTCACCGGCCCCGTCGCGGCGTACGCCGTCGCGGCCGTGGCCATCACCGCGCTCGGTGGCCGTGAGGGCGCGACGATCAATTACCTGCTGGATCTGGCCGCCGCGGGCTCGCTCGCCCTGGCGGCTGCGGCGCCGGTGCTGGCCCGCGCGCCGTTCTACCCGATCGTCGCGATCGCGAACCTCGTGCTCGCCGCGCTGCTCCTCGATCCGCTCGGCCTCGTGCCAGGGCGCACGGCCACGACGGGCGCATGGGGCGACCCCGCGCGCATCGCCTCCGCGCGCGCGGAGCTCGCGAGCGACGACGTCGTGCTGGCCGAGGACAGCGGCCTCCTCCTCGCGACCGGGCACCGTGTCGTCGTGGACGATCTCTTCCTGTGGAGCCGGCTCGCCGCTCGCGGGGCGATCGATCCGAGCCCCCTCCTCGCGGACGTGGAGGCCGCGCGGTTCACCGCGGTCGTCAGTGAGGTCGAGCTCGCGCAGCTCGGCTCGGCGCCGGCGTATGAGCGCTCTCGCTGGGATCCCTCGCTCGTCCGAGCGATCGACGCGCGGTACCGGCTCGCGTCGCGCTCGCCGGGTGGCCTGTTCGTCTACCGGCCGCGCTGACCGCGTACACTTGAGGTCTCCCGATGGATCTCCTTCAGGTCTCCCAGCTGCTCATCGCGGTCGCCGTCGCGACGTCGATCCTCCTGCAGGCGCGGGGGACCGGCCTCTCGTCGACGTTCGGCGGCGAGTCGACGGCGTACCGCAGCCGGCGCGGCATCGAGCGCACCCTGTTCCGCCTGACGGTCGTGCTCGTCGCGGTGTTCATCATCATCTCGCTCGTCGGCGCGCGGACGACGTCGCCAGCGGCCTGAGCCGCCCCGTCCCCGCTTCCGAGCGTTGACCCGGCGCGACAAGCTCGCCGTCCTCGCGCTCGTCGGCCTTCTCGCGGTCACGAGCATCGTCGCGATCGCGACGGACCGTTCCGATCTCCCGACCGATCCGGCCTTTGGCGGCACGTATGTCGAAGGCGTCGCCGGCGCACCCTTGTACTTCGATCCGATCATCGCGGCCACGAACGTGGATCAGGACGTCTCGGGCCTGGTCTTCAGCGGCCTCACCCGTTTCGATCGCGACGGCACGATCGTGGCCGATCTCGCCTCGAGCTTCGGGGCCGATCCTACCGGGAAGATCTGGACGTTCACCATCCGGTCCGACGCGAACTGGCAGGATGGCGCGCCGGTCACCGCGGACGACGTCCTGTACACCGTCGGGCTGTTGCAGGACGCGGCATACACCGGACCGTTCGCCGACGCATTCCGCGGCGTGACGGTCGAGGCGCTCGCGCCGAAGATCGTGCGCTTCACCCTCCCCGACGTGTACGCGCCGTTCGCCGGCAGCACCACCGTGGCGCTGCTGCCCGCTCATCTGCTCGGCAAGGTGGTGTTCCGTGATCTCGCTCGGCAGCCGTTCAACATGCAGCCCATCGGCACCGGCCCGTTCAGGGTGAGCGAGGTCGACTCCCGTCAGGTGACGCTCGTGCGCTCCGACGATTTCTACCGGACCAAACCGGCACGCACGCGCGCCTACCTCGACAAGGTGGTCCTGCGCTTCTACCGCGACGGGAGCGAGGCGCTTGCCGCCCTCGCCCGTGGCGAGGTGGACGCGACCGGCGGGCTCTCGCCGCAGGACGCCACCCGGGCGCGGACGCTCAAGTCGGTCGACCTGTTCAGCCTCCCGACGAACGACTTCACCGCGCTGTTCCTCAACGTCCGGCCGGCGAAAGCGGTGTTCCGGGATCTCGCGGTGCGACGGGCCATCGCGACGGCGATCGACCGCGGGAAGGTCCTTCAAGCCGCGGTCGATGGGCGGGGCACGGTCGCGGACGAGTTCGTCCCGTCGACGTCATGGGCGTTCGCGCGCGACATCCCGCGCTACCCCTTCTCGGCGACGGACGCCAAGGCGCTCCTGGACGGCGCCGGATGGATCGATCACGACGCCGACGGGATCCGTGACAAGGGCGGCGTCGTACTGAAATTTTCGCTCTCGACGTCCGACGAGCCGCAGCGCGTCGCGGCGGCGCAGCGGATCGCCGAGGATCTCGGGACCGTTGGGATGAAGGTCGATGTGGTCACGGTGCCGTTCGCCGAGCTGGTGGACCGCGTGGCCCGGCAGCGCGAATTCGACGCATTGCTCGTCGGGATCACCGTCGGGAACGATCCGGACCCATACCCGTTCTTCCATTCGAGTCAGGTCAGCGATCCGGGCGATGACTTCTCAGGCTATTCGACCCTGGCGACGGACCGGCTCCTCGAGCAGGCTCGCAAGACCGTGGATCAAACGAAGCGGCGCGACCTGTTCGCGCAGGTGTGGACCGCGATCGCGACCGACGTGCCGGTCGTGTTCCTGTACTACACGGACTATCTCTATGCCCAGTCGCACACGCTGCAGGGCTTCCGCGTCGCGCCGGTCAACGATCCGCCGCAGCGGTTCTGGAACATCGAGGACTGGTACGTGAAGACGGTCGTCCGCCAATAGCCCGGGGTCCTATAGACACGACGTCCGCGATCTGGGCATATCGATCCTGTGGCCAAGGGCGAAGGCAAGGGCTGGGCGAAGGGCCGAAAGGCATCGAACGATCCACGGATCGCGAAGAACGCCGAGGCGCATCGTGGGAAGACCTACCAATCTCACCTCGGCCCAGGTCAGGACCGACGTCGCAAGTCTCCGTTGGTATCGATCGAGTGGACGCCGACCCTTGCCTACGCTGTCGGCCTACTCGCGACCGACGGCTGCCAGACCGATGGTCGTCACCTGGCGTTTCCCAGCGCCGATCGGGAGCTCGTTGAGATCGTCCTTCGGTGCCTCGGAAAGCGAAACATGATCAGCGAACGGCGGTCGAAGAAGGGGACCGTCTACTACCTGACCCAGATCGGAGACGTAGCGTTCTGTCGCTGGTTGCTGGGCGTTGGGATCACGCCGCGTAAGAGCTTGACGCTCGGCGCGCTCGCCGTCCCCGATCTGTACATACCCGAGTGTGCGCGCGGCCTCATGGAAGGTGATGGCAGCATCCTCAATTTCACGCATGCGCCAACCAAGAGGACATACCCGCTGTACACGTACGAGCGATTGATAGTCGCGTTCAACTCAGCGAGCGTCGCCCATCTCCGATGGCTACGAGCGCGGCTCGAGCAACACATCGGGGACCTGGGCTGGCTCGTTCGTCGTTCGCCCGACGAAACTCGACATGAGTTTTGGTCGCTTCGGTACGGCAAGACCGCGAGCCTACGGCTGCTGCCGCTCATGTATCGCGACGACGCGGTACCGCGTCTGGAGCGCAAGTGGAAGATCTGGCAGAGCTATCGAGCCCGGAACGGTGCCGACGGGGGGACTTGAACCCCCAAGGCCTTGCGACCACAGCGCCCTGAACGCTGCGAGTTTACCGATTTCTCCACGTCGGCCGGCCGGTCTATTTTAGCGAACCGCAGCAGGGTCATGTCCTCGCTACCATCCCTCACCGTGCCGAAGCGCGATCCCTCGAGCGTGTGGATCTCCGTTGACATGGAAGGCATCGGCGGCGTGGCGGCCTACAGCCACGTGATGATGAGCGGCGTCGAGTACGAGCGCGCGCGCACGTGGATGACCCAGGAAGTGAACGCCGCGATCGAGGGCGCTGCATCGAACGGTGCGGCGCGCTTCTGCGTGAACGATTCCCACGGGAACATGCACAACCTCTACGCCGATGAGGTCGATCCGCGCGCCGAGCTCCTCGTCGGCACGGCGAAGCCGTGGTTCATGGGCCAGGGCATCGACGGCGGCTACGACACCTGCTTCTTCATCGGCTACCACGGTCGCGCCGGCCATCCACGTGCGGTGCTCGACCACACCTACGCGAGTCGCGCGATCTACGAGTGCAAGCTCAACGGAACGCCGGTCGGCGAAACGACGTTGAACGTGTACCTCGCGGGCTACTTCGACGCGACCGTGACCCTTGTCTCCGGCGACGGCGCGACGTGCCGCGAGGCCCGTGCGCTCGTGCCGTCCTGCGTCACCGTGAAGACGAAGGACGCGACCGGTCGCTTCTCGGCGCTCATGCTGCATCCGCAGCGTGTCCAGGAGCTCCTCCAGGTCGCGGCGGCGAAGGCCATGGACGTCGCGCGGGATGCGAAAGCGCTCAGACCGAAGGCGCGCAATGACCTCGAGCTCACCTTCCTCACATCGGCGATGGCCGACATGGCCGAGCTCATCCCGGGTACCCGTCGCAGCGGACCTCGCGCGGTCGCGTACGCATCGCGTGACTACCTCGAGCTGTACAAGGTGCTGCTCGCGATGGTCCGCCTCGCCCCATCCGCCGTGCCGCCGGAGCAATGAGCAGCGCCGACGTCGTCATCGTCGGCGGAGGCGTCATCGGCGCCTCGATCGCGTACCACCTCAGCGTTCGCGGTGCCGGCCGCATCGTGGTCCTCGAGCGCGACCGGCTCGGGACCGGGTCCACCGGCAAGAACGCGGGTGGGATCCGGCTCCAGTTCTCCACCGAGGTGAACGTGCGGCTGTCGCAGCGCGCCCTGCCGCGGCTCGAGGCGTTCAAGGACGAGATGGGCATCGACCCGCAGCTGCATCAGGTCGGCTACCTGTTCCTCATCACCGAGGAGCGCGACGTCGCGCCGTTCGAGCGCTCGCTCGCGCTGTGGGAGCGGCTGCAGGTCCCGGCCCGCCGCCTCACCGGTGCCGAGGCCGCGGCGATCTTCCCCGAGCTGCGGGTCGACGACGTCCGGTTCGCCACGTTCTGCGCCAAGGACGGCTACGCCGATCCGCACTCCATCCTTCAGGGCTACGTCGCGCGAGCGCGCGAGCGCGGCGTCGAGTTCCGCGAGGGCGCGCCGGCGCGCGCGATCGACGTCGCCGGCGGACGGGTCGTCGCCGTGCGCGCGGGCGACGAGCGGATCGAGTGCGGGACGGTCGTGAATGCCGCGGGCGCCTGGGGCGCTCAGGTGGGTGCGATGGCCGGCCTCGCGCTCCCGATCGCCCCGCTGCGGCGCCACATCTTCGTGACCGGACCGGTGGCGAGCCTTGACCACGAGTTTCCGCTGACCATCGAATTCGCCTCTGGGCTCTACTTCCATCGCGAGTCCGGTGGCGTGCTGCTCGGGATGGCCGATCCCGCCGATCCGCCGCGCTTCGACGACTCCGTCAACTGGGACTTCCTGCCGACCGTGATCGAGCACGCCCTCGCACGGTTGCCGGTGCTCGACCAGGCGACCGTGAAGACAGGCTGGGCCGGCTTCTACGAGGACACGCCGGATCGCCATCCGATCGTCGGCACCGTCGACGAGGTGCGTGGCTTCATCTGCGCGGCCGGCTTCTCAGGTCACGGGCTCATGCACGCGCCGGCCGCCGGCGAGGTCGTCGCGCAGCTCATCTGCGGCGAGCCGACGAGCGTCGACGTGTCGGCCCTCCGGTTCGACCGGTTCACGCGCGGCGCGCTCGTGGTCGAGCACAACGTGATCTGATGCAGCTGTTCTTCCTCGTCCTCGATCTCACGCTCATCGCGGCCGCCGCGCTGTTCCTGCTCATCGTGCTCTTCCGACGCGGGCGCGGGCTCTCGTACTTCGCGCTCGCGGTCTTGCTCATCGCGCTTGCGATCGGACTTTGGTACACCGGGATCCGCACGCCACCCACCGGCCCGTGACGGGCGAGCCGCGCGCAAGTTCAGGGGAGGCATGAGATGAGACTCGTCGCCACCGAGTACGTGACGTTCGACGGAGTCTCCGAAGAGCCGGGCCGATGGTCGGGTCCGTTCTTCAACGAGGAAGCGCAGAAGTTCAAGTTCGACGAGCTGCAGGCGACCGACGCCCTGTTGCTCGGGCGGAAGACCTACGAGGGTTTCGCGGCCGCCTGGCCGAAGATGCAGGGCACCGGCGAATTCGGCGTGAAGATGAACAACATGCCCAAGTACGTGGTGTCGTCGACCCTCAAGACCGTGGATTGGACCGGCTCGCGGCTCATCACAGGCGACGTGGCCGGCCAGATCCGAAAGCTCAAGGCGGCACCCGGGAACGATCTCCTGCTCTCAGGCAGCGGCCAGCTGTTCAACTCGCTCATGCAGTCGGATCTCATCGACCTCTACCGGTTCATGCTGCACCCCGTGGTCCTCGGGACGGGCCGGCGTCTGTTCCCGGAGCAGGTCGCCAAGCGGGCATTCGAGCTGACCGAGACGAAGCGATTCAGCTCGGGCATCGTCATCCTCGAATACCAGGCCAAGTCGGCATGAAGTCGACATAGTCGATCGCTAACGGGTGCTCGCGACGGTCCGTTAGTCCCTCCGGCATACAACGGGAGGAACACTGTGCAGGCACTCAAGCACCCAGCTCGCTTCCTTACCATCCTCGCGATCGTGCTCTCGGCGGCGCTCCTCGGGAACTCCGGGATGGCCGCGGCGGCGGCAAACCCGCTCCTGTGCTTCGACGGCACGACGGACACGGCGAATGGCCAGACCGGTGGCGTGACCTACGGCGGTCACTGCACTCTCAACGCGACCGGCACGGGCGCGACGCTCGACAACTCGGTCCCTGTCGGTTCCGGTGACTACTCAGGCGTGAACTTCGCGACCTCGAGCCTGAGCGGCAAACCGCTCTCGCAGGTCACCGACCTGTCGTTCACCTACACCGGCGTCGCGACGGCGGGATCGCCGCGCATCAGCCTGCCGATCGACACGAACGGTGACGGCACGACGGACTTCTACGCGTTCATCGGCGCGTTCTACTGCAACAACGGCGCGGGGCTCGTCGATCCGATGAACGACACGACGTGCACGATCTTCTACACCGGCGGCCCGGTCGCGGGCGAGCCGAACTGGGCGACGTTCGTGGCGGACCACCCAGGCTGGTCCGTCAGCAACTCGGTCCCGTTCATCATCGCCGACGATCCGGGGCTCTGGACCGTCGACAACGTGCATCTCGGTCCGACGACCACAACGGGCAACGACAAGAAGGATGCCTGCAAGAACGGTGGCTGGGCCACCATGACCCGGACCGATGGCTCGTCCTTCAAGAACCAGGGCGACTGCATCCAGTGGGTCAACACGGGCGAGTAGCCATCGCGCGACGCGGCGCACATTGAGATAGGAGGGCTCCCCGGTGGGAGCCCTCCTTCTGTTTTCGCCTGGAGCGCGCGCGGTGCGCGACGCGCGCGCGGCTATCCTCGACCGATGTCCGATCGCACCGAGGTGCGCCTCACCAGCCTGTCGTCCTGCGCCGGCTGAGGGGCGAAGCTGGGCCCCGGCCCACTGGCGCAGGTCCTGCGCCCCCTAGCCGCGCAGCGCGATCCCGCGGAGCTGCTCGTCGGCCTGAAGGCCTCGGACGACGCGGCGGTGTACCGCGTCGCCCCGGACCTCGCGATCATCGAGACCGTCGACTTCTTCCCGCCGATCGTGGACGACGCGTATGCCGCGGGCGGGATCGCCGCGGCCAACGCGATGTCCGATGTGTACGCGATGGGTGGCGAGGTCCTATTCGCGCTCAACGTCGTCGCGTGGCCGGACGATCTCTCGTTCGAACCGCTCGAGCGGCTCATGCAGGGCGCCGTGGACAAGATCGCCGAGGGCGGCGGCGTCATCGCGGGCGGCCACACCGTCATCGACAGGGAGCCGAAGTTCGGGCTCGCCGTGACCGGCCGCGCGCATCCGGACCGGCTCTTGACGAAGGGCGCGCTGCGCGCCGGCGACGCTCTGTGGCTCACCAAGCCGATCGGTACCGGCGTGCTGACGACCGCGCACAAGAACGGCGATCTATCGCCCGAGGACCTGGCGTCCGTCGTCGCGTCGATGGTCACGCTCAATCGCGCTGCGGCGCGGGCCGCCGTCGACGCGGGGATCCACGCCGCGACGGACGTGACCGGATTCGCGCTCGTGGGCCACGCACATGAGATGGCCGAGCGATCAGGCCTCAGGGTCACGATCGACGCGAGCGCTGTCCCGCTGCTCCCGGCCGCGCGGACGTACGCCGAGCGCGGCGTGAGCTTCGGCGGCCTCGAGCGGAACACGTCCTACTACGTCGGCGAGGGACACGTGCGATTCGCCGGGTCGGTCGACGATGCGACACGTCGCCTGCTGCTCGATCCGCAGACGTCGGGCGGCCTGCTGCTTGGCGTCCCCGCCGCGCACGCGGACCGGTGGGACGGCGCGCGCGAACGCTACGGCGTGGCCGCGTGGAAGGTGGGTGAGGTGGTCATCGGCCACGGCGTCGCGGTCGCGTGACGGAAGCGGAGGCGGTCGAGGGCGTCGACGCGGCGCAGCCCATGACCCGGGCGGCACAGCTTGCCCTGCTCAGTCCGGGTCGCGCCGCCTTCCAGCTCGCCTGGCCCGGCATCATCGAGCAGCTCATCCGCGCGAGCGGTCAGACCGTCGTCATCGCGTTCATCGGTCACCTCGGCGCGGTCGCGACGGCCGCAGTCGGTGCGTCGCTCCAGTTCACGTTCCTGCTGTTCCCGGTCTTCAATGCGCTCTCGATCGGCACGGTTGCGCTCGTCAGCAGGCGGATGGGGGAGCGGCGCGCCGACGCGGCGTCGAATGTCGTCCGCCAGTCACTCGTGCTCGGTGCGGTCCTCGGCGTCCTCACTGGCGCGCTGTTCGCGATCTTCGCCAAGATGCTGCTCGGACTCATCGGTGCCGATGAGGCGGTCGCGTCCGCGGGCGCCCCGTACCTCGCGTTCATCGGCGGATTGAACGTGTTCCAGACGATCTCGATCATCGGCGTTTCCGCGATGCGGGCCGCCGGCGACACGCGCACGCCCATGTGGCTGTCGTTCGGGGGATCGGCTCTCACGGTGCCCGCGACGTACCTCCTCGTGACGGTCGCCGGCCTCGGGATCATGGGCGCGGCATACGCGCAGATCATGGTGAGCGTGCTGTTCTGGGCCGGCACGATGGCGCTGCTCTGGCGGGGCATCGCCGGCCTGCGCGTCGCCGGTGGCTCATGGCGGCTCGAGCGCACGACGATGCGCTCGCTCGCGTCGATCAGCGGCTACTCGGCCGGCGAATCGTTCCTGTTCAGCATCGGGATCCTGGCACTCGGCTTCCTCGCGTTCCGGCTCGGGACCGAGGCGTACGCCGCGCACCAGCTCGTCGGGCAGCTCGAGTCGCTCTCGTTCCTGCCGTGCGTCGGCTTCTCGGCCGCGTCAGCCGCGCTCGTCGGACAGTCGCTCGGGATGCGCGATCCGCGCCGGGCGATGCGATCCGGGTGGGCGTCAACGCGGATGGCGATCCTCTGGACGACTGCCGCCGGAGCGATCCTCGCGCTGTTCCCCAGGTTCTTCCTGGCCATCTTCACGAACGATCAGGGCGTCATCACCGCGGGCGTCGGTGCGCTGGTGGTGATCGGGTTCGCGCAGCCGGCTCAGGCGGTCAACTTCACGATGGGTGGCGCGCTGCGTGGATCGGGCGACACGCGGTTCACGCTCGCGACGACGATCGTGAACTGGTTCGTCGTCCGCCTGCCGCTCGCGGTCCTGTTCGCCTTCCCGCTCGGGCTCGGCCTCGCGGGGATCTGGCTTGCCGTGCTCGTCGATTACTGCGTGCGCGCGGTCATCCTCGCGATGCGATTCCGGAGCGGACGGTGGGCGAAGCGTGTGCTGTGACGCGCTGATCGGTGCCCAGGGCGGGACTTGAACCCGCAAACCCTTTCGGGTACATGCCCCTCAGACATGCGCGTCTGCCAGTTTCGCCACCTGGGCTGGGCCTTGATGTTACCAACATCGCATCAGATCGAATGTCGTTTCCGGTACTCGGCCCACACACCCCATTTCCGCGTCAGTCGCGGAGCATCGGGGTCGGCATAGATCAGTGGGAGGAGCCGCAAGCTCGCACGCTTGCCGAATCGCAGCGTGTACATCTCAGCATGCCCGTCGCGCGCTCGCGCGATCGCGACATAGCCTTCGAGCGCGAACGCCGCGTGGATCCGATCGCGCAGCCAGACGATGTGTGAGCGGCTCGCACTCAGGAAGCTCGTGCGGAGGTACTCCCAGTAATACGTCTTGCTGCGCTTCGTGTCCGCGCGAGCACGCCTGTTGATGATCGAGCCGTCACCATCGAGCAGGCCCCGCAGGAGATCAACCAGCAGTGCATCTGGAACATCGATCTGCCCAAGGACGAGGCTCTTGCGCGGCATGATCCCGATGGTCGGCAGCCAGCGGCACAGGGCGACGTCGCCGATCTGCGTGCGGTAGGCGATGTTGCCGGTCTTGGTGCGGAACTCGGAGATGGCATTGTTCTTCCCGAGGCAACGCAGGAGGTGCTCGACGAGTTCTCGATCCGCGCTGGGGAACGAGATCGTTCGCCCGCGGATGATCGCGCCATCCGTGGCTAGCAGACCGATTGCGTAGGCGAACTCGGGCCTCCAGTCGATGATCGCAGGCGCCGACTTCCTCCGCCGATCGAGTTCCGGTGGTACGCGTGGCACGTACTGCTTGCCGCGATGTCCCGCCGCCGCCCGCGCGATCCGCGGATCGTCCTTCGCCGATCGGCCCTTCGCCCAGCCCTTGCCCTCACCAGCGGCCACAGCTCTTGCATGCGCAGATACCGAGAGTCGCGACAAGGGGGCCAAGTGGCCACCGCGGTGCCCTAGCGCTGTCCAGCCGGCTCCCCGTCGTGTGGTCGGCCGTTGCGACTGCCGGAGAGAGGACGGCCGGCGCTCGGCTTGACCTTCTCCGCCTCGACCTCGCGTTTCTCGCGCTCCAGCAGCTCCTCCGGCTCCAGCTCGGCCCCGATGAACTGATTGCGTGCATCGCCGATCGCGCGGATCAGTTCATCGAGCTTGAGCTGCGTCGCCTTGGCGTCCCGGTTCTGGGTGTTCTGGATGAGGAACACCATGAGGAAGGTCACGATGGTGGTACCCGTGTTGATGACGAGCTGCCACGTGTCCGAGAAGCCGAAGATCGGGCCGGTCACCACCCAGACGAGGATGACGGCGACCGCGACCGTGAACGCCCACGGTGAGCCCATGGTGTCCGAGGTCTTCGTGGCGACCCGCCCGAACCACGCCTTGAACGGCGATACGTCCTGCACGGCCTCATCGACGCGCTCCTCGGCGGCCGCGGCCGCTTCCGCTCGCTCGGTCACATCGCGTTCCATCGACCGAGCAACGAAGCATGCCCCGTGCCAGCGACAATGCGTCGATGCGAGTCACCCGCTGCCCGCGCTGCCGCGCCGAGGACATCGCCGCGGACGCGCATCCGGCCCGGATCCTCAGCAACGGGATCGAGACGCGCGTCTTCGTGTGTCGCAATTGCTACCGGCCGACGGAGCTCGAGTACCGAATCGCGTGCGAGACCACCGGCGCGATCTATCGACCGCTTCCGATCCGCGACTCCCTGCGTGCACTGCACGAGTTCTACGTCGCGCGGCTTGCGGAGCTCGACCGGCCCGAGGTCCTGATGGATGACGACGAGCGTGTCGCTGCCACCGCGCCGATCCGCGCCGCGCTCGCCGATGTCGACCGGCGGCTCGCGATCGCGCCCGTGGCCGGGAGTGACCCCTAGACTTCGCGCGTGACGAGCGTCCGGCCCGATCTGGGGCTCCTGTGGCCGTCGTACACGCTGTTCCCGCTCGCCGGCCTCGCCGTGCTCGTGGGCGGCGTCGCCGGTCACGACAGCGTGATGACCGGCATCGGAATCGGGCTCCTCGCCCTCAACGCCCTCACCGTCCTCAACTACGCGTACTTCACCGAGCTTCGTATCGAGGGCGATGAGCTGGTCTACCGGACCCTCTTCGGAACACACCGGGAGAGCGTCGCGATCGGCTCGCTCCAGCGCGTGGACGCGAAACGGTACCCGGGGGCGCATTCCGGCGTCTCGGCGCCGCACTTCGTCGCGCGCGGCCGAACGACGACGGTGAAGGTGAACACGAAGTCGTATCGCCTTCGTGACTTCGAGCGGCTCATCGCGACCCTGCGGATCGCGAACGCGCGGTTCGAGCTCGATCCCTTCTGGTCGAAGGTCGCGAGCGGCGAGGACGTGACGAAAGAGGTCGCCCTCACGCCGCGTTCCCGCTGGTGAGCTAGCCGCCGCTGAGCTGGCGGTGCTCGATCGCGGTGCAGCGATCCCACACGACCCGCATGCCCATCGATTCCGCGCGCCGCGCAGCCTCCTGATTGCCGAGGCCGAGCTGGAACCACAACGCGCTCATGCCGCTGGCGAGCGCGTCGTCTACGACGTCGTCGAGGAAGTCCCCCCGGCGGAAGATATCGACGAAGTCGACCTGCTCGGACGTGGGAATGTCCACGAGCCGGTCGTACGCCCGCTCGCCCTCGACCGTCGCGCCACGGAGCTGCGGGTTCACCGGGATGATCCGATAGCCGTGGCGGCGGAGGTACGCGGACACGGAGTTGCTCGGCCGATCGGGTTTCGCGGAGTAGCCGACCACGGCGATGGTCCGGGCGGACCGGAGGAGCGACCGCGCGAGGTCAGGCTCATTCATTTTCGCACGTCCGGCGCGTCACGAACAGTCTTGTCCACCGCTCGGGCCGCAGGATAATCGTGAGGACATGCCGCCCCGTGCACCCGTCGTCTGGACCACCACCGCGGTCCGCAGCGAGCGGTTTCGCCAGCGGATCGACGAGCGCCATCGCGAGCTCTCCGTGCAGGCCAAGGCCCGCGGACGAGGCTATCGGCGCTCGCGCGCGGCGGCCGGAAGCGATGAGGCGATCCGGCTGCGGGCCGACTTCCTCGCCGCGCTCGGTCGGCTGACCACGTTCGAGACGGCCAGCGTCCGGCTCGCGCGATGCCGGTACGAAGCGCAGCTCACGGTCCACGCCGATGATCTCTCGCGTGACTACTTCGAGCTCTGGCAGGTCATCGCGAGGCGCGGCAGCGAGCAGGCCGACCTCGATGCTCGCGGCGGGGAGCGGCTCGACTACTTCGCGACGCAGCTCGGCCGGCTCGAGGGTCTCGCCGACGCGCTCATCCTGGCCGGCCGGAACGTGCGCCTGTTCCCCTTGCCGCCGATGCCCTGGATGGTCGTCAACTAGCACCCGGTGGGGCCTGGGGGATTCGAACCTCCGACCCGCTGCGTGTAAAGCAGCCGCTCTGACCGCTGAGCTAAGGCCCCGAACCAGAGGATATGGCGGCCGGCGGAACTTTCCGGTCGCCGTGGCGTTCCAGCGATATGGGCTACCGGCTCGCGCGCCTCGCCGTGCTCCTGGTGCTCACCGCGGCGTGCGGCGACCTTGCGTCGGGGGTCGGCGCGCCGGGCACCCCGACGGCGCAGCCGGTCGCATCGGCGACGTCGATCAGCGCGACGATCGAGCCCGTCACCCCGGCGCCGGGTGGCGCGCCGACCCCGACGCCGGTGACCACGCCGGCACCGACGCCGTCGCCCACGATCACGGCCGCCGGATCGGGCGCGCTCACTCTTGCGCAGCTCAAGTACCGGCTCGTCGATCGGTTCGGGCGCCTCTGGTATTGCGATCCCGATCTCTATCCGGTCGCCCGCGCCGATCAGGACTCACTCGCCGAGTCGCGCTTCGCGGAGATCCAGAGTGATGCAGCGACGTTCAGCGCGATCCTCGCACACCTCGGCTACGCCCCGAGCAACGCCTACACCCACGCACAGAAGCTCGCGGTCTACACGGACTGGAAGATGCTCGGCGCGCTCCGGCTCGATCCGGCCGGCGCTGCCTATCACTTCACGGCTCGCTTCACCCCCGACCAGAAGACCGGGTCGCTCGTCGACGGCACGGTCGACGGCCGCGGCCAGATCGCCGTCACGTCGCAGACGCCGAGCGGTCCGCCGCCGTGTCCGATCTGCCTCGCCCGCGGCACGCGCATCGCCACGCCGAACGGTCCGATCGCGGTCGAGGACTTGCGGGAAGGGATGGCCGTCTGGACCGCGGATCCGTCAGGCGCGCGGATCGCAGGCGTCGTGATCCTGATCGGAAGCATGACCGCGCCGGCGGATCACGTCGTCGTACACCTCGTGCTCGCCGACGGGCGCGAGCTCTTCGCCTCGCCTGGCCATCCACTCGCCGACGGACGGGCCATCGGCGCGATCACGCCAGGCGACATCGTCGACGGCGCGGTCGCCACCAGCGCCGATCTGGTCCCGTACGGGTCGGGCACGACGTTCGATCTGCTGCCCTCGGGACCCACCGGGCACTACTGGGCCGAGGGGATACCGCTCGCCAGCACGCTCGAGCGATAGCGGTTGGTCGCTCGTCCTCTTTTACAGTTGCGTCGCCGCTTGCGTGTACACCGCGAAAAGGAGTGCCGTTGCGCATCCTGGCCATCGAGGACGATCCCGACACCCGTGAGATGTACGCGCGCATGCTCAAAGACGAGGGGCATGATGCGATCCTCGCGGCCGATGGCGTGGAGGGCCTTCTGCTCCTCGACCCGAAGCCGGACCTCGTCATTCTCGACCTGGCACTTCCCGGGATGGACGGGTACGAGGTCCTGCGGACAATGAAAGCCGACCCGACCACCGACAGCATCCCCGTGCTCGTCGTATCGGCCAAGCGGTTCGAAGCGCCGGGCAAGCGGGCCGACGTCGTCGCCACGCTGCAAAAGCCGTTCGACCTCCCGCTGCTGCCCGCGATGGTCGCGCTCGTCGGAGCTGATCGCCCCGACCGCTAGCCGCTGACCACGTGCGCCGCGATCGCGAGCGTCAACAGCGCGGTGAAGATCAGAAGCACCGCTCCGATCACGTCGGTCGCGCTCCATGGTGGTCTCGGCAGGCGGAGGTGCACGTCGAGGGTCCAATCGTCGACCACGACCTCTCCGCCCAAGAACGCGAAGAACGCCAGCGCAAATGCGATCGCCGGCAGGCCGAAGAAGACGACCAGCCCGAACGCGGGCTCGGGGCGACCAGCCTGCCCAAGGGCGGCGACCAACGTGTCGAGCGGCCGACCCACGCCGACGGCCTGCAGCGCGGCGCCGATCCATAGCGCCGCCGCCGGCGCGGCAAGGAACGGGACCGCGACGAGGAGCCACGGCGACGCATCCCAACGCAGACGCACGCACCGATGATGAGGCACGGAGCGTGCTTCCACCCGAGGCATCAGCCGACCACTCCGGAATAGCCAGCTCGCCGAGCTGCTCGCGCGCGCCGCCGAGGCGAGCGAGGGCAACAAGCAACGTGCGTTCCGGCGAGCGGCGCGCCGGGCGTTGCTGTGGCCGATCGAAGCCGCCGACCTCGTCGCCGAGGGCCGATCTCTCACCGAGCTCGTCGCCGTCGGCCCGTTCGTTGGCCGGCAGATCCACGAGTGGCTTCGCGAGCCGCCCGCGGTCCCCGATGCGCCGCCGTCGCGGCGTGGCTTCATCAGCTACGCGGAGGCCAACGAGGTCGTCGCGCAGAATCCCGATTGGGAGCACGGCCTTCGGGGCGATCTGCAGATGCACACGACCTACACCGACGGCGGCGGGACGATCGCCGAGATGGTGGACGCGGCCGAGCCGCTCGGCTACGAGTACATCGCGCTGACCGACCACTCGCAGCAGCTGAAGATCGCGAAGGGCATGGATGAGGCGGGCTTCGCCGTCCAGGATCGCGAGATCGCGGCGACGAACGCCGCCCTCGGCTCGGCCGGGAAGCGCCTTCGCGTGCTGCGCGGGATCGAGATGAACGTTTCGACCGAGGGGGTGGGGGATATGGACGAGCGGTTCCTCGCCGATCGCGACATCGTCCTGGGAGCGTTCCACGGCCAGCTCCGCAAGACGGAGGACCAGACCGAGCGGTACCTCAAAGCGCTGGCGAATCGAACGATCGACGTGCACGCGCATCCGCGCGGCCGTATCTGGAATTTCCGGCTCGGTCTCGCAGCGGATTGGGGGCGCGTCGTGGAGCGCGCCACCCAGCTCGACAAGGCGCTCGAGATCGACGCATACCCGGACCGTCAGGACCTCAACGTCGAGCTCCTTCGATTCGCCGCGGAGACCGGCTGTCGCATCTCGATCGGCACCGACGCGCACACGCCGAGCGAGCTGCCCGTCGTCTGGATCGGCGTTGGCGCCGCGATCCTTGCCGGCCTGCGGCGCGAGCAGATCCTCAACTACCTGAGCGCCGACGAGCTGCGGGCCTGGGTCACACGCCGGCGCGCCCGTGCGTTACCGGCGTAGCCCGGCATGACGCTTCGGTCATCGCTCGGTGACCCGCCTAGCAATGCGGCTCCGGAGGGCGCATCCTTAGGGTCGATTCGAGAGGAGACACCATGTCGCGACGCACCGGATCACGAGCCCGCCTGAAGGCCGCGCGGCGGCGCGCGAAGAACCCAGATGTGAAGAAGAAGAAGCCGACCGACCGCAGCGCAAGCCCATCCTTCGCGACGGCGCCCGCCCGCTAGGTCGCGCGCGCCCGCGCTCCCGCGGGACGACTTTTACCATCTGTTGACTGCAACGCGCACGTAACGTGCTGCGATCCGCCCTCCAGTGAAACGGTCGGTCGTTGGCCGGCCCGTCAACGGAGGAACAGATGCGGGTTCTGCTCGTGCTCGGTGTCGCGTTCGCCCTTTCGCTGTCGACCGTGGCGCTCATGCCGCCGGCGCGCGTCGCCGCGGCCGCCGGAACGTACTGGTTCCACGGCCAGCCGACCGACCAGGCGGACAAGGCGAACGGCGTCGCGAACGCGACGTTCAGCACGACGGCCCCGACCGGGGTGACCCCGGTGGTCCAGACGACGACGGGGGTCGCGAATCAAGACTTCGCCGGCAATCCCCTCACGGCCTACTGGCACGGCGCGTATCCAGCCGGGACGCTCACCGGTCAACTGGTCTTCGACTGGTGGTGGACCGCCCTCGCGGCCACGACCGTGTCGGTGACCGCGTTCGCCGACCCTGACTACACCACGAACACCGGGACGGTCATCGGCCGCGGCGTCGTGCAGCTCGCGCAGGCGGCGGCGCCGACCGAGATGCACGGGTCGATCTTCGTCAACGGCGCGGTCCGGAGCGAGCTGCTCATCCAGGTCGCGGCGACCTCGATCATCACCGGCAACGGGATCCAGGTCCTGTACGACTCGACCGCGACGCCATCCAATTTCAGCTTCGTGAGTGGGCCCCTCCCGGTGACCCCAGTGGTCACCTTCGACACCACCACGACGTTGGCGTTCGCCCCGTCGACCACCGTATCGGCGACGTTCTTCGGCGCCGAGCCACAGACGACGCTGGAGCGCCCGGTCGCCGGATCGCAGAGCGGGCGGGTCGATCCGAACCGGATCTTCGTGGACTGGCCGCTCAGCTCGCGCACCGGCATCGGCCAGCTGTCGCGCTCGCTCGACGGCGGAGACTCGTTCCGCCTGCTCTATGACCGGACCTGCGCCGAGCGGAGCCGTCCGAACTGCCTCACCGAGGGTGGTGGGGACACCGAGAACGAGGTGAACCTCATCAACGGCGACCTGCTGTTCGCCGACCAGGAAGTGGTCGCGAACGAGGCGCTGGCCTCCTCGACCGATCACGGCGACACGTTCCCCGCGGCGCGGCAGTTCGCCGTGTCGAACACCGGGACCGCCGTCGACCGGCAGTGGCTCGCGTGGGTCGATCCGAGCCTCGTCTCGGTCGCCGGGCAGCCGATCGAAGCGTTCTTCTCATATCACGTACCCGCGCTCGCCGTGCACGTGATGGCGGTCACCACGTCGGGCACCCCGATCTTCCAGCCCGTCCCGCAGCTCGTCGACGTCAGTCAGTCGGGCAACCTCCGCGTGGACAACTCGAGCGGGCCGGGCCGCGGCTGGATCTATCTCCCGTACCGGAACGGTGGCGGCTACCAGGTCGCCACCGCACGGGCGGCCGGCTACGCGAGCGCGAGCTCGTGGCAGGTGACCCAGATCACGACCGACCAGCCCGCGATCTTCCCGTG
>CAZMLV010000010.1:24071-29053 GCA_964567235.1 uncultured Chloroflexota bacterium
TCCCGTGGCTCAACCTCGACGCGCGCGGGAACGCCTACGCCGTGTGGGTGGCGAACGGCATCGTCTACCTCTCTGAATCACCGATCGACGACTCGCGGAACAACCCTGCGACCGGACGTCCGGGTAGCTACTGGACGCCGCAGATCCGGGTGACCCCGCCGCAGGTCACCAGCGCGGTCTTGCCGGAGGTGACCGGCGGCGACGCCGGACGCATTGCCATCGCGTACATGGGCAGCGAGGACTGTGTGGGCGTGTCCGACGGCTGCGCCGACGCCGCTCACTGGAACACGTACGTCTCCGTCCTCACCGATGCGCTATCGATCGCGCGCGGTGGTCCGACGACGATCGTCGCGGGCAAGGTCAACCACCGGATCGACCACCGCGGCCAGGTCTGCACCTCTGGGACGACCTGCACCGGCGACCGTTCGCTCCTCGACATGATGGATATCGGATACGACCAGACTGGCCGCATCGGCGTGGTGTTCATGGACAACAACAACGGTCTCGCGGCCGAGCCTCGCACGAACTCCGCGAAGGCCGGCCCGTTCACGCAATTCGCGAAGGAGGTCGCCGGGCCGTCGCTCCTCGCGCCGACGGGGACCGGCACGTCGTCGATCTCCGTCTCGATCCCGCAGAACGGCCGGACCGACCCGGCGGGCGACGCGACGTGGCCGAACGCCGCCGGCGCGGCCAACCTCCCGTCCCTCGACCTCCTCGGCGCGTCGGTCTTCATCAGCGGGACCGATCTCGTCGCGCGGATCCCGCTCGGCGACGCGACGCGCGCGGGCATGGCCCGTGATCTCGCCGCGTACAACGCCGTGCTGCAATCGACGCCGGCGGCCGATCGGCTCCAGTACATCTTCCGATTCTCGACGGCCGAGGACGTGTTCCACGTCTCGATGGAATACAACTCGGACGGGACGGTCCGCTTCTTCGGCGGAAAGCTCGACGCGAACGACTCCCTGTCGAATGGCAGCTCCACGCTCGGCGCGGTGTACAACACCGACGCGGGCTACCCCGTTGACGGAACGCTGGACGGCGGTGCGCTCACCCTGCGGGCGCCATTGAGCGCGTTCGGCCTCACGGTCGGCTCGAGCATCAACGGCGCGGCTGCGTTCTCGATGGCCGGGCCGGCCGAATCCCTCGACGGAACCATCCTCGTTCCGATGCGGACGACCGACGCGACCCCGCCGTTCGATGCGACGCTCGCAGCGCAAGCGGTCGCTCCGGTGACGATCGACTGCAGTGATCCAAATGTCCAGAGCGCCGGTGGCTGGCACGTGCTCAACGACCCGAAGGCCGGTAACGGCACCCTGTGCCGCGACGTCGGCACGAACAAGACGAACGATTCACTGAAGCTCCAGTTCAGCGGCACGGGAATCGACATCGTCGTCGCGAACGGGCCGCGCGGAGGCATGCTTGGCTTCAGCGTCGACGGCATCAAGCAGGAGGTCAACGAGTACGCGGCGTCGACGTCCGGCTCGACCGATCAGAGCGGAACGAAGGGCCTGACGTACAACGTGGTCGTGCATCGAAACGTCGCATCGGGCGTCCACACCGTCGTCGTGACGAACGACTCCACCGATAACACGAAGGACATGGTCTACGTCGACGGCTTCCAGATCTACGGCGGTGACGTCAGCACGCCGGCTGGCCACTTCGTGCAGGAGACCGTGGGTCTGGTCCTGAACACGGCGCTCGCCGGAGTCGACACCGTCAATGCCTTCGTCGTCGATCCGGCGACCGAGCTCATCGAGGTCGTCATGGAGACGGTGGCTGGGACGACGGTCAGCATCAAGGACCCGAGCGGCAAGACGCTCGCGACCGCCATGGTCGATGACGGCGGCGTTCTCGATCTTCAGGCGTTACCCGACGGGGCGGGTGCGTACGCCCTCGTCGTCCACGATGGCACGGCCGGCACCATCGCCTTCCAGGCCTGGGAGGTGCTCACCGAGGCCCGCTAGCCGCATAGCTCGTCACCACGGGCCGATCCGCGCCGGGCTGGAGTGCCCGGCGCGGTCACGCCCGGCCCGAGCGGTCCTCGATCTCCCAGAGATGGTCGAGCGCATGCCACAGCAGCCGCCGCACGAAGAACCGGGGCTTCCACCGGACGCCACCGCGCGGCCCCCTCGCGGCGATCTTGCCGCCGGCGGACGCCGCCAGGCCTTCGAGCACGGCGGAGCGGGTCTGCTCGATCAACTCCTCACCCCTCGCGCTGCTCTTCAATGGCCATCCCAGCCCTGACAGGTAGCCCGCCTCCGCGTCGCGGACGTGCTCGACGATCGCGGGCAGCGAGCGACCGCCCCCGCGCGGCCCTGGACGCAGCGTCTTCCCGCGCGCGCCCGCCACGCCGGCATCGAACGCGCGCCATCCGGCCGTGAGCAGCGTCCGAAGCCGCGCGAGCTCGATGCCGTCGACCGCGGCCTGATCGAGCTTCCCCGCCACACCAGGCGCGCCAAAGTCCGTCGTCGCATTGCCGCGCACGCGCTCGACGACGTGAAGCGACCGGAGGTCCGCCGGCGGCACGAAGCCAAGCTTCGCGCGGGCCACGACCGATGAATAGCGCGGCGCATAGGCGAAGAGCGCGTCCAGCGCTCCCGGTTCATCGCGACCGCCTCGGGCCCAGCCGGGCCAGTCCAGCGCGCTCGCAAACACTCGTTTGGTGCCGCGCTCGACGACGACACGGATCACTCCGGTCGGGGTGTCACGGGCCTGCGGCATCGGCGAAATGCTAGTGGGCTGGCGGAGCCTTCTGACTCGAAAACCGGCGAGCAGCTGGCTGTTCCGTTAACGCTGGAACAGTTTCCAGTGCCCCTGCGAGACGACCTGGGCGGCGCCGTCGACCACCTTGATGGCGGTCTCATCGTCGATCGCGTATGTCGGCGCGGGGATCCGCTCCGCCCATCGCTCGGCGTTGGCAAAGGAAGCGTCGGGATGGTCCGGGTGCTCGAGGTGCGGGATCACCGCGAAGTCCACGAGTCCCGCTCCCTGTCCTGCGACCAAGGTCCGGTGGATCTCGCCCTGGGATGTTGCGAAGACGATGTCCTCCGAGCTCAGCGGTCCGTCCTTCCCGTGGGGCACTTCGCGGTACGTCTCGACGAAGACGGAGCTCGCGGCCATGCTCCCGGCGCTCACCCCAACGTAGACCGCCTCGGAGCGCAGCGACGGCAGGAGACCGGTCAAACCCGAGCGCCGCATCCAGTTGGCGAGGAACAGCGGGTCGCCGCCCCATACGAGGAGTGCGTCGGCGTCCCGGACCGTTGGCACCCACGCAGCCTCGTCGATGCTCGCCAGCGCCGTCAGCTCCAAGAGCCCTAACGACTTCCAACCCAATTCAGCCAACGGCGACGCAGCCCTGCCGGAGATCGCGCGCCACGCCATGCCGGGCCCGCCGGGAAACGGGTAGATGGCGGTCGGGATGAAGAGCGCGTCGGACTCGGCGATCGGTTTGCCCAGCAGGTCGACCAGCGCGTCGTGGATGCTCCTGTTCTTGATCCCGGCCGATGTAAGGAGTGCTCTCATGTTCCTACCTTCGCAGAGCCTCTTCGCAGACGCCTCTAGTGGTCGACGGCTATCTCAAGTGACCGTCGTTCGCGACGAGTCTCCAATGATGGCCCTCCAGCGACCGGGCGTCAGGCCATACGTTCGCTTGAACTGACGCGTCATGTGGCTTTGGTCAGCGAAGCCGGCCTCCGAAGCAGCTTCGGCAAGTGATTGCCCGCTCTCGATCGCGGCACGCGCCAGCGCCACGCGCCGCGACGTGCGATAGCGGTCGGGGCTCGTCCCAAACGCCCACCGGAAGTGGCGAGCGATCGTGAAGCGGTCGCTACCCGCGACCTTCTCGAGAACCGAGGCCGAGGTTTGCTCACGCGCGTGGGCGGCGAGATAGTCGCGCGCGAGCTCGACCGCCCTCACATCGATCGCCGCTGGGCGGCGTGCGGAGGAGCCGCTCAGCGAAAGGAGGCCGTCGGCAACCGCGACGGCGATATCAGCGGAACTGAGCTCATCGATCGGCTCGTCGATGTCGGAGAGCAGGGAGGCGAGACGCCCCGCCGCGGGTACGAGAGGCTGGATCGGATCGCTCACAAAGGGCAGCGCGCCACCGGCGAGTGCTTCACGAACGAGCTCGGGCGGGATGTACAGCATTCGGTAGCCGAACCCGGTCTCAGTTCCCGCTGCGCCGTCGTGCGCCTCATCAGGATGTAGAACGTGGAGCTGCCCCGGCAGGCAGGTGTACCGCGATCCGCGGTAGTGAAACGTTTGGATGCCGGCGGTCGTCATTCCGATGGCGTAGGTGTCGTGCCGATGCGGCTCGAACGCGCTGGTGGAGAGATACACCTCTAGGCGTTCGATCCCATAGGCGCTCGGTCCGAACCTGATCGAATCCGGGCGGTGGTGGCGGACTCGTGTGAGACCGCCGATATCGATGCCGCCTGGCGCGGCCAGGCGAGAGCTCGTCGTGGACAACTCCGGAGTGATCACGAGACGCCCCGGCTCGCGAGTAGGGCAGCGACGGCCGCTTTCGCATGTCGCGCCGCGGCCGGATCCCGTCGAGAGCCACCAACGGCGTACGCACCGTCGACGAGCAGTACCACCTGGGCGGCGAGGTTCGCGTCGTCTGCGTCCGCCTCGACGAGGAGCTGGCGAACGAGTTCCTCGCGAGCACGCAGATGCGCGAGCGCAGCCTCACGAACTGGATGGCCGGGGTAGTTGATCTCGAGCGAGGCATTGATGAACGCGCATCCAGCCTGCGTCTTTGTGCTCAGGGCGTTCTTGATCACGTCGAAAAGCGCGAGGATCGCCGGCTCGCCGGTTTCCTTAGAGCGGCGCCTCGCACCGGCCTCGAGGTTCAGGAGCGCTCGTCGGTTTCGCTCGCTCAGCGCTTCGGCCACGAGCTGATCCTTGGAGCCGAAGTGCTGGTACAGGGTCCGCTTCGTCACCCCTGCCCGCGCCGCGATCGCGTCCACTCCCGTGGCCGTGAT
>CAZMLV010000010.1:29153-32275 GCA_964567235.1 uncultured Chloroflexota bacterium
TGCTTGGACAGGCGGTCGCCGAGGTCCTCTTCGCCTTGGCTCACAGCATCGAGACGGCAGTACCCGCGGTGCTGCTGTACGGCGCGGTGTGGGTTCCGATGCTATCGGCTCGCCAGACGATGATCGCCGGGCTCACCCCGGATCCGGTCGCACAGCAGCGCGCGTTCGCGATCAACTTCACGGCACAGAATGCCGCCATCGGCGTCGGGGCGGCGGTCGCCGCCGCAGTCGTCGGTACCGCTGAGAGTCCGACGCCCTTCGAGGCGCTCTTCGTCGCCAACGCGGCGTCGTGCCTGTTGTTCGTCGGCGTGCTTCCCTTCGTTGAAAATCCGCACCCCCGGCGGGACCGCAGTGCACCGAAGGCGGGGTACCGCGACGTGCTGGCGCATCCGGGACTCCGACTGGTGATCGTCGCTTCGTTGCTCATGGCGTTCGTCGGCTACCCCGCGTTCGACTCCGGTATGCCGGCGTTCTCCACCGTGGTGGCGCACGTGTCGATACGGGTCGTCGCGCTATCGCTCACCGTGAACACCATCTTGATCGTTGCGACGCAACTGCTGCTCCTTCGACTCATCCGGCGGCTCCGCCGAAGCGTCGCTGTGACCCTGATCGGAGTCATCTGGGCAGCGTCCTGGGCCTTGTTGGGGCTGTCCGCGGTGCCGAGCATGCCCGAGGCCCGGGTTGCCGGCGTCCTCGCCTTCAGCGCTCTATTCGGATTGGGCGAAATCTTCTTTGCACCGACCCTAGGGCCCCTGCTCAATAGCCTCGCGGAAGACAGGATCCGTGGCCGTGCGAATTCGATCTCGGGCTTCGCCTTCTCGCTGGGCTTCATCGCCTCACCGGCCATCGTGACTGGCTTCATCGCAGCGGGTGCAGCCGCGATGTGGATCGTGCTGCTGTGCCTCTGCTGCGTCGGCACCATCGGCATCGGTGTGATCCTCGGTCGGCAACTCACAAGCGCGCAGGACCACGTCGGCGCGCGCGCAGCAACGCTCCCTGATCCGGCGCCAACCGACGACCGGGCCGCGTAGCCGTGTCGTGTCGAGTGGAAGTCCGGAGCGAAGCGGTTCGTCCGCGCGCGTGCGGACGCACGATCGTTCAAGACCATCCATATCGAGAGTGAGTACGGTCCCGGAGTGCTCCGCGACGTGTTCATCAACGTCGCGGCGCAAATGGGGAAGTGGTCAGTGCGAAAAACGGAGTCGTGGACGTGTGCGCAGGCCGAGACGAACTAACCGAGGAGCGGTTCATGGCAAAGCCGGTCGGGCCGTTCAGCCCCTGGCGTCGGATGGGACAGACGATCGCCACGTCAGGTCAAATCGGCCTGGGCGAGGACGGGAAGCTGGTGCAGGGCGGATTCGAGCCCGAGCTCGAGCAGGCGCTCCGCAATCTCGCGAGCGTGCTCGCCGATGCCGGTGTGGCACGAGAGCAGGTCATCAAAGTCAACGTGTATCTGGCGGACATCGCGGACTGGCCGGCCCTCAATGGTCCCTACGCGCAGTTCTTTGGTTCAACCTTCCCAGCGCGGACTGCCTTCGGGACCTCGGCGCTCCCGCTCGGCGCCAGGGTCGAGATCGAGGCCTGGGCCGTCGTTGAGGAGACGCGCTGAACGCGCGTGCGGGTTGAGCGGCCTCGTCTTACGCCTCATCGGGGGTTGGCGCACCGGGCTTGCTCGCCCTGTGCTGATCCTTCAAGCGGGAAACGCCCTCAACTACTTCGGCTACGGGCTCATTGCCCCCTTTGAGATCATCTATCTGCACCAGATCCGTGGCTTTTCACCGTCGACCGCCGGACTGGTGCTCGCGGCGATCATGGCGACCGCCGCCATCGTCACCCTGCCGACGGGAGCGCTGCTCGACCGGTATTCCGCCAAGGCGCTCGTGGTCGCAGCAAGCTTGGCGAGCGCCCTTGGCTACGCCGGCCTCGCCTACGTAGACCAGCCGTGGCAGGCGTTTGCCTGCGCGATCGTCAGCGGAGCTGGGAACGGCGTAGCGGGGACGGCCAACCGGACCTTGCTCGTCAGGTTGATCACACGCGAGCAGCGAGCGGCCGCCTTCGCGCTGAACCGGGTCGCGGGCAACGTCGGCATTGGTCTCGGCGCGACCATCGCCGGCTTCCTCGTCGCGTCCGCGCGGCAGCTTAGCTCGTTTCAGATTCTCTATTTCTTCGACGCTGTCACGTTCGCCGGATTCGCTCTCATCGTGCTCACTGCCGTCCCGGACCCGGGATCCGAGACCGTCGCAGCGACAGACGCCAACGGAACCGGCTTTCGCGCCGTCGCTCGAGATCGGCTCTTTCTCACCGTGATCGTAACCAACGTCGTGCTCGTAGTCGTGGGCCACACATTCTTCTCCAACATCCTGTCGCCTTTTGCAGCGGCCCACACACCAGTCGGCCCCGCCGCACTCGGGATCATCTTCCTCGCCAACACGTTATTCGTTGTCATCGCGCAGATCCCGGCAGTGCGTGTAGTGGGACGGTTGCGGCGCACCGACGCATTCGCGGTAGCAAGCGCGCTCTTTGCGCTCGCCCTGCTCGCGGTGTTGCCAGCGACGCTCATCCAGTCGGAGCTCGCTGCGGCCGCTCTCCTCGTCGGTGTTGCGATCGTCTTCGCAAGCGGCGAAGTCGTGCACATCGTCGTTCTCGGGCCGCTGGTCACGGACATGGCTCCAGCGCATCTACTCGGGCGCTATCTCTCCCTCTACACCCTGACCTTCGCCATCTCACTGGCCATCGGCCCGGCGATCGGAGGCCTGCTTCTGCAGACGTCACCGGAAGCGGTGTGGTGGGGCGGCGCGCTTGCCGCGCTGCTGGCGGGAACCGTCCTGTTTCGACTCGGCGGTCGTATCCCTGATCCGCTGCACCGACCGTCAGCTCTAGCGCCGGTGCGAGAAGTCGGATGATCAGATGAAGTCGCGCGATCGTTCAAGCCAGTCGTGAGCGAGAACGGTTGCGGTCCGATCTCATGACCCGCCGCGAGTACGCGCTGCTCGACGTGTTCACCGACCGGAAGTTCGGCGGCAATCAGCTCGCGGTGTTCCACGACGGCGCAGGCGTCACCGACGCATTGATGCACGCCGCCGCGAAGGAGCTCAACCTCACTGAGATAACGTTCCTGGTCC
>CAZMLV010000011.1:0-3556 GCA_964567235.1 uncultured Chloroflexota bacterium
AGCGACGGCAGCAACGGTCCCGAATCTCGCGCTCGGGATCGCGGCCGGTATCTGGCTCGATCGTGTGCCGCGGCGTCCGGTGATGGTCGCCGCGGACTTTGGCCGGGCCATCGTGCTTGCATCCGTGCCGGTCGCGTATGTCTTCGGCGTGCTCAGTCTCCCCCAGCTCTACCTGGTCGCGCTCGTCGGTGGCTCGCTCAACGTTCTCTTCGAGATCGCGTCCGGGGCCTACCTTCCGTCGATCGTGCCGCGCGCGCAACTGGTCGAGGCGAATGCGAAGCTACAGGCGGCCATCGTCACGGCGCAGGCGGCAGGCCCCAGCATCGGTGGAGCCCTTGTGACTCTTCTCAGCGCGCCGATGGCGATCGTGGTCGACGCCGCCTCGTTCCTCATCTCTGGATCGCTCATCGCCTCGGCCAACGCACGCGACCAGATCCTGCGTGAGCCGCAGCCGGAGATGACATCGCTGCGAACCGAGCTTCGCCAAGCGGCAACGTACCTGCTCGCCGACCCATACCTGCGGCCGCTCCTGGTCGGGCACGCTCTTGCGAACCTCGCGTTGGGTGTTCTGTGGGCGATCGTGATCGTCTACGCGGTGCGAGTGCTCGGGCTGATGCCGGCCACGCTCGGCGTCATTCTCTCGCTCGGACAGGTCGGCGGAGTGATCGGCGCGGCGTTCGCGCACCGGATCGCCGCGCGCGCCGGGGTGGGGCGCGTTGTCGTCGCATCCTTCTTTCTGTTCGGCCCGGCAACGCTCCTGATGGCCACCGCCACCGGACAGACCGCGATCGTGTTCGTCGCCGTGGGCTGGAGCCTTGAGAGTCTCGCGCGCTCGCTCTATGGCGTATCGGCGACGAGCGTCAGGCAAGCCCTTGTACCGGACCGGCTGCAAGGGCGCGTGATCGGCCTGACCACAACTGCCGGCACCGGCGCATTCCCGCTCGGAACACTCCTCGGCGGCGCGCTCGCGGAAGCATTCGGCCTGCGCGAAGCCATGTTCGTCGCGGCCGGCGCCGCGGCGCTTCCGTTCATCGCCGTGGCGGCGTCACCGATCCGAACGCTCCGCGACACATGGACCGCGAGCTCATGATCTCTCGCGAAACCACGCGCCGACGGTGGCGCGGGACCGGGAAGCTGAGGTCGTTACCGGCTGCCGTGGATCGCCCGAGCGGCCGCGCTGATCGCGTCGCCCTTCGCTTCGCGTGCGCAGCCGAGCCGCCGACCGGCCTGGAGAGACCCGTGGATCAGGCGACGATCGGCTGAGTGAGCGCCCGGATCCGCTTGGCCGACACGAGGTCACCCTTCGCTTCGTACAGCTGGAGCGCCTGCGCCAGGATCGGCTCGGCCTCGTCGTGTCGACCCGAATGGCGCAGCACCGTTGCGAGGGCCTGCAGGGCCTCGGCCTGTTCGACCGGGGAGTCGCTCACCTGGACGATCCGCACCGCCTCGCGCGCATTGGCCTCGGCCTCAGAGACCGCGCCGCGTAGCGCCTGGATCTTCGCCCGTAGCGCGCGCCACCGGTACTGGGCGTCGAAGTCGTCGGCCGACGCGATCTCTGCGCTCACGCGGCTCAGCGATTCCGCTTCGTCGTACCGACCTTGCGCGAACACCGCCTCACCAAGGATCGCAGCGAGGGTCGAGCACGTCGCGCGCTCGCCCATCTTTCGGAACGTCTCGTAGGCCGGCCGCATGCGCTCTTCCGCGGCAACAGGATCGCCTGCGAGCAGCTCGACGCGCCCCGAGTAGATGGACACGGCCGTCGCCTGCACCTTCGCGCCGAGATCCTCGAGAGCCGCCCGACCGCGTCGATACAGCGACCGTGCCTGCTCGAAGTCTGCGCGCATTGCGTGCAGCTGAGCCAGGGCGTTCATGAGCATCGCCTCAGCACGCTGGTCTCCGTGAGCAGCGGCAAGCAGCTCCTCGCAGCGGGCGATCGCCCGGTCCGCCGGCTCGGGTCCGTACAGCAGGCAGAGCCCGAGGACGGGCAGCGACCGCGTCTCCTGGCGCCGATCTTGGGCGGACCGGGCCTGCGCGATCGCGCGCTCTACCGACTCACGGCCGGCCTCGAAACGACCGACGCCGCCATGGATGTTTCCCAACAGCCGCCATGCTCGCGCTGACGACGCGTGGTCCTCCGCCGCGGCGAACACATCGATGGCCTGACGAGTCTGCGCCAGCGCCTGCGCTTCCCAGCCCATGGGGTCAGTCGATTTGCGGACGAGCAGCTCGACCAGGGTCAACGCGGTGAGGAGCGGGACGTCGCCGAGCGCGGTCGCGCCCTGGATCGCGGTCCGAAGCACCTCGGCTGCTCGAGTGAAGTCTCCCTTCTCCCGAAGGGTCTCTCCGAGATCCACGGCGAGCTCGATCCGCCCGCGGTCGTCAGCGGGCAACACCGCCATCGCGCGCTCGATGAGGTTCGCCGCGGCGGGAATGTCGCCCCGGGCGATCGCGCGGCGACCCGCGGCGGCGAGGCGCGCGGACGCGCGGATCCCAACCGCGACGCCTGTCTGATCGATCGGCCCGAGCTCGCCCATGAAGCGATAGGACTGCTCGAGGTGGTAGCCGACGATCTCCTCGAACTCCAGCATCCGAGGGCCCGCGACCTGCTCAAGCCAGTTGCCGAAGCGCTCGTGCAGCTCGGCTCGCGCGCGCTTCAGCAGCCGCTGATACGCGGCATCCCGCAGCAATGCGTGATGGAACCGGTATGCGGAGTCTCCGGGGAATGCTGACTCCACGAGGTGCAGCAGCTGCTTCGCGTTAAGGCTCTCGATGCTGACCGGCGCGCGTTCGCGGATCGGCGGCGGGGCGAGCTCCTCAACGGCGCGGCGCTGGAAGACCGCCCCCGCGACCGAGCCGGTCTCGAGGACCGCTTTCTCTTCAGGAGGAAGCTTGTCGACGCGCGCCGAGAGCAGGGCCGCGACGGTGGGCGGCACTTCCGCATGGGCGACGGACTCCTGCACGGTCCAGCCGCCGGTCGGGTCAACGCGGAGGAAACCGTCGTCGATGAACGAAGAAACGATCTGTTCGACGAACAGTGGATTCCCTTCAGCGGCCTTCGCGATCTTCTCTTGCGTGATCGCGGGCAGTCCGATCGGCCCGAGGATGTTTTCGACGATGCGTGCGCCGTCGGCGTCAGACAGCGGCGCGAGGAAGATGTTCGTCACATTCGGTCTGCCCTGGAGCCAGCGGGGATGCTCATCGAACAGGTCCGGCCGGGCGGTGTTCAGGACGACGATCGGCGCCTTGGCCGCAGCGGCGACGTGCGCGATCAGCTCGAGCATCGTCGTCTCGGCCCAGTGGATGTCGTCGAAGACGATGACCAGAGGATTGTCGCGGGCGACGTGCTCCGCGAACTTCGTCGCCGCCCAGTACGTCTCTTGGATCGGGAACACGCCCGCCTGGAGCCCCATCGCGACCGCGAGCCGATCGACGACGTCGTCAGATCCGGGACCGAGCAGTGCGCGGAGCTTCGCGATCGCGTCCGTCGCGCCGTCCGTCTCGGTGATCGCGGCGGCCTGGCGCACGACCTCGCGGAGCGGCCAGAAGGTGATTCCGT
>CAZMLV010000011.1:3656-13625 GCA_964567235.1 uncultured Chloroflexota bacterium
GGCTGGCCGATGAGCGTCTGCATTTCACCGGCCGCCTGCTCGAGCCGCGCCGCGACGTTGACCGGGTCTCCGGTGACCAGCCGTTGGCCGGTGCTCGCATCGTCGGCGACGACCTCGCCCGTATTCACACCGATTCGATTGGCCAGCGTCGCGCCCCAACGCGACATGAGCTCCTCGTTCAGGCGCTCGAGCGCACGCTGCATGTCCCACGCCGCCCGGCAGGCTCGCAGCGCGTCATCCTCGTGGAGCCGAGGCAGGCCGAAGACCGCCATGACGGCGTCGCCGATGAACTTCTCGACCGTGCCGCCGTGGCCTTCGATGATCCTCTTCATCGCGTCGAAGTAGCGTCCGAGGATCTCGCGGAGGGACTCTGAGTCCAGACGCTCACCAAGCGCGGTCGAGCCCTTGAGGTCGCAGAACAGGATGGTGACGGTCTTGCGGACTTCGCTGGCCAGAGGGGCGACGAGTGGCGTGCCGCAGAAGCCGCACACCCGGAACTTCTCGGGGTTGTCCTCGCGACAGTTTGGGCACACTGCCATGCGCAAAGCGTACGCCGGGTTCCGCAACGAACCACACCGAATGGGAGCCCGTCAGGCCGCGGTGGTCACCCGACGCTCGCTTGTCCGCTCAATGGACCGCCGAGCCATCGACCGCGTGCTCGTGCGTCAGAAGGAACACCGATTGCTGAAGTCGGTCGGAAAAGATCAGACCGCCTGATCAGACCACCTGGACGACGGGGCGGGCCGGCCCGAGGACCTGGCCCGCCCCGCAGTTCGCTTAGTCGGCGGTCATCCCGTTGTCCTGGGTCCCGACGACGACGATCGTGTAGACGGTCGCCCCATCGACGTTCGTCGACCGTGACCGACTCTGCACGCACGGATCGGTCGCATTCTTACCGCTGCAGTTCGAGAGCGCGGTGAACGTTCCACCACCGAGGCTGTTCCAGACGGTGATCTGCGACAGCGCCTTCTTGCCGGCGAGCGAAGCAAGGAACGTCAGCGTCCAGGTCTTTGCGCCGTTCACGTTCGTGAAGGCGATCGTGGCGGTGCCGAGGAAGCAGTCGCTGACGCTCGCCGGGCAGTTGCCGGACTGGTAAATGTTCACCAGGCCGCCATTGGCGAGCGTGACGGAGGTCGTGTGCGTGAATGCGGCGCTGGGCATCGACTGTCCGTTCGGACCGTAGACCAGGGTCCCGCCGGCCGAGAGCAGACCGCCGGCGACGGTGCTTGTGTTGTTCGCCAGGTTCGGGTCCGTGACCAGGCCGCCGGAGCTCGGGCACGCAGCCAGAGATCCGACAACGTCGAATGTCGCGGCGCATGCGTCGATCAGGCCCACCGACCCAGCGGCGTACTCGAGGTAGATGTCCGCGGTGCCAGGGACGCCGATCGTCGAGGTCTCGTAGCAACTGACGGTCGTGCCACTGCTGCACGTCCAGCTGCTCGGATTGGAGCTGAACGCGAGGAGGGCGCTCGGGAGTGTTGCCGTGAGCCCCGCATTCGGGACGTTGCAGGGTCCGAAGTTCGTGATCGTGAGGTGATCGACATAGTTGCCGTCGCTCGCGACCGAGATCGCCTGGGCGAGACCGATGTCTGCCGTCCCAGCCGTGCTACCGCTATTGCAGGCCGCCTTGGCCAGCGATGGCGGCGCGGTCACGGCGCCGACGACGAGCACGAGTGCCGTCGCCAGCCCGACGAGTCGCGCTGATCTCAATCTTGGTATCACAGTTTCCCTCCCCAGCATGGGCCCTGGCCAGCGGTCGGCCGGCCCGTTGCGACGCTATTCCGTGCGGCCCACCCCGTCCTATACCGGAAGTTCGGCATGCCCGAAGCCGCTGATACCCCTTCGACTCCCGCGCCGTACCTAGGCCAGGCGCAGCCTCGGGTCGAGCACGGTATAGAGCACGTCGGCGATCAGGTTGAACAGCACCACGAGCACGGCGAAGATGAACAGCACGGCCGTGACCACCGGCGTGTCCCCGTTCCCGATCGCGCTTACGAGCAGCTCGCCCACCCCAGGCACACGGAAGATCTGCTCGGTCACGATCGCGCCGCCGAAGATCGTCGGGATGCCGAGCGCGACCAGCGTGACCACCGGAATGAGGCTGTTGCGCAGGACGTGGCCGCTCACGACGAGGCTTTCCTTGAGCCCCTTCGACCGCGCGGTCCGCACGTAATCGAGAGGCAGCTGCTCGACCATCTCGTTGCGCGTGTACCGCACGATCAGCGCGGCATTGGCGAGGCCGAGCACCGCGATCGGCATGATCGATTGCCGCAGCTGATCCCCGAGCGTCACGAGATCGGTCACCTTCAGCGTCGAGTCGTAGATGAACGGCAGCCAGTGGAGCTGGATGCTGAAGATGATGATCAGCAGGACCCCGACGAAGAACGTCGGCAGCGAGAAGCCGACGAACGCGACGAAGGTCGCGGCGTAGTCGAACGCGCTGTACCGCCTGATCGCCGACAGCATGCCGGCCGGCACGCCGATGAGCACCCCGATCAGGTACGCGACGCCGACGACCGCGAGCGTGTTCGGAAGCCGTTGCTTGATGAGATCGCCCACCGAGCTGTGACTCATGAATGAGACGCCGAAGTTCCCCTGCGCGAGCGACGTCAGCCACTTCACGTAGCGGATCGGCCACGGGTCGTCGAGCCCGAGGGCGGCGCGGATGTTGGCCCGCACCTCCGGGGGAACGCGCGGATCGGCGCCGAACTGCGAGAGCGGATCGGTCGGCGCGAGCGACAGGATCGCGAACACGACGAAGGTGATCGCAAGGAGCGTCGGGATCGCGATGAGCAGCCGCCGCATGATGTACCGCCCCACGTGCCACCTCCTTCGCCGGTGCGAGGATCGTGTCCCCTGTACTCGCCGGCGGCGCGGAGCGTTCGATCGGCCGACGGTCAGCCGGTGGTCGTGCTCCCGGTGACCGCATCAGAGGCGGGCGCGCCAGCCGCAGCGGTCGGCACGTAGATCGACGCGAGCGACCCGCGATCGCGGCGGTCGACCAGCACGAACCGTCCGCCATTGCCGGCGACGAGCATGCGGGTGAGCTCGAGGTCGCCATGGTCCGGCATCCCCGCTCCGGTGCCCACCTCGATGACCGCCTCATCCCCCGACACGCGCGTCAGAACGGTGACCGGCTCGTAGGTCGAGAGCTCGAGACAGCGGCCGATGAGGCTCGCGATCGCGTGACGGAGCCGATCGGGATCGGCCAGCACGCGCGCGTCGGTCGCGACCAGGCTCGGGAACACCCGGGTGCGATGGAGAGTGTCGTCGACCGCCTCCGACACCAACGCGTTCAGCATCACCGGCTGCCGCTCGAAGCGGAGCTCGTCGCTGCGAAGCTGCCCGACGGCGAGGAGGTCCGTCGCGAGGAAGTTCGCTTCGCGCACGTGGTGGCGCAGACCGCCGAACTGGGCGCGCAGACCATCGATCGAGCCGCGGTCGAGCGCCTCCTCGAACGTGCGCGCGAACCAGCCGATCGCACGGAGCGGCCGAGGGAGCTCGCGATCGAGCACCCGGAGGAGCGCCGCCCGCTCGGCGTCGATCCGCATCCAGCGATGACGCTCCTGGTACGCGCGATCCGTCACGAACGCAAGCGCGGCGAGCACGCCGAAGTCGGAGAACCAGTTCCAGGCGGCGACCGCAAAGACGCTCGAGCCCGTCGGGCCACGGAGCGCGGTGTCGACGGCGAGTTGAGCGCACGCACCGAGGAGCGCGAACGACAGACCGGCCCGAAGGCCGACCGACCAGGCGGCGAGGATGACCGCGAGCATGTAGAACTCGCTGAAGTCGACCTCGGCCGGGGTCAGGAGATCCAGCAGCGCGACCGCCACTGTGATCATCACCCCGACGACCAGCGCGGGCCGAGGATCGCGTCGCGCGGTGAACACGCTCATGAGTGGAAGCTCCCTCCAGTGGTCGCGACACCCTAGCAGCCGACCCACCCGCGTTCGGTAGCGAGCCGGAGTCAGACCGGCGCGCCCCGTATCGTTCGAGGGACGCACAGTTCTTCGGCCATCGCCACGCGGCGGGCGCATCTTCGGCTCGCGGTCGTCCTCGCCGTCCTCACGACGCTGGCCGGCGCCTGCGAGCTGGGGCCAAGCGGGCAGGCAAGCAGCCAGACACCGACGCAGGGCCCGTCACTCTCGTCGCCGCCGATCGCATCGCCTCGGCCCGTCCCGACGCCGACGCCACCGAATGGGCCGGATGCGCTCGCGTGCACCGAGCGGGTGACGATCCCGGCGATCCCCGATGTGATCGGCGTCGCCTGGTCGCCGGATGGCCGGACCCTCGCGATCGACCACATGGTCGTGCTTCCCTCGGCGCAGATCACGGGCTCGCCCGAGGAGTTCTTCCTCGACTCGCTCGACCTGGTGACCGGCACGATGCGCCCGCTCGGCGTCGGCGAGCGGCAGCAGTGGTCAGCGAGCGGGAGGTACCTCTCGTACTGGAGCTGGGACGGGGAGCTCCGCATCGCGATCGGTGGACGGGTCATCGACCTGCCGAAGGCCACGATCCCCGACGTGAAATGGGTGGGCGACACGCTCTACTACTTCGCGAAGGACGAGCTCCAGAGCTGGACCGATGGGCACGTACGGACGATCTCGCACCTGCCGGCCGACGTGGTGCCAACGTATCCGGCCGACGATGCGAGCTTCAGCGCCGACGCCGAGCGGTTCCTCATCACGCGCTACTCACTCGACGGGACGGTCCATCGGTACGCCGGCGTGACGCGCACCGGTGCGCTGAGCGAGCTCGACCTGCCGGATGCGACGTACACCGAGTGGTCACCGGCCGGCGCGACGTTCCTGGTGCGCTACCCCGATCGCATCGAGCTTCGCGATGGCGAGAGCGTGCGCATCGCGCCGCTGTCGCAGTTCGGGGGACCAGTCCATCAGTGGGAGCCCGACGGCAGGACCCTGCTCCTCGGGCCGGTCACTGCGGCCACGAGCGGCGACATCTCCTTCGATACGTTCACCGCTCTCGGCGCGGGCCCGTCGAGCAACGCAGCCACCCTGCCGAACCTCATCGGCGCGCGCGGCTTCAGCCCGGACGGGCGCTACTTCGCGGGCGACAGCCGCACGTCACTCCGCAATACGCGGCTCGAGCTCTTTCGGTGCGGCACCGGCGGATCGGCCAAGCCGGCGCCGATCCCGGCGGCAGCGCCGTTCCCACCGACCGACCTGCACTACCTGCGGCCCGCGGTCGGCGCGATCACCCAGATCATCACGCCGACCCACACCGGCATCGACATCGCAGCACCGCTCGGTTCCATCCTCGTGGCGGCAGACGACGGTGTCGTGACCGCAGTGGGCTGGGTGAACGTCGGTGGCCGACGTGTATGCGTCGGACACGCGAGCGGGATCGAGACCTGCGATTACCACACGTCCGCGGCGCTCGTGCGTGTCGGCGACCGCGTCGTTCGCGGTCAACCGGTCGCGCTCGTCGGTCTCACCGGCGTGACCACCGGGCCGCATGTGCACTGGGAGGCGAAGGTCGGCACGCGGATCATCGACCCGCTGACCCGCTAGTCCGAGGTGCCGGGAAGCCGCTCGAGGACGCCGGCGATCGGGATCGCCTTCGCGCGGAACTTCTGATCGCCGATCTCGACGGTCACCTCGGGATGCGCCCGCACGTTGTGGTACCACGAGGGATGCGACGGCGCGCCACCCTTGGACGCGATGATCAGGTAGCGATCGCCGTCCTTCGTGTAGACGAGCGGATGGGTGCGTCGCGCGCCGCTCTTCGCGCCGGTCGTCGTGAGCAGGAGCACGTCGCGGCCGGTGAACGGCCCCTCGGTGATGACGCCACGGTTCTTGCGGAAATGCGCGATCAGGTCTTCGTTGAATGCCGCGCTCCGTCGAACGGACAGGGGTCGCCAGGCATTCCCTCGCGACTGAGCAGCAGGGCGCTCCCCGCATCCGCTGGCCGGTCCCGCACGTATCGAGTGGGAAGACCGTCCACCTCCTCCACGCAGCGAATGGGGTGGCCACGCGCGGCCGCCCCATTCGCGCCCTTCGCCCGACCGGCCACCTATCGTTCGCGCTCGTGGACGACGCCATCCTCGACGGCTCGCTCGAGAGCGCGATCACGGCGATGCGCTCGCGGTCGGTGAGCGCGCTCGAGCTTACCGATGCGTGCCTCGCGCGGATCGCGGCACGCGCGGATGACCTGAACGCGTTCATCACGGTCACTACGGAGGATGCGCGGCGCCGGGCCGCGCTCGCGAGCGGGCCGCTGGCGGGGGCACCGCTCGCCCTCAAGGACCTCTTCGACGTGGCGGGCGTACCGACGACCGGCGGCTCGAAGCTCCTCGCGCAGAACGTCCCCGGCGAAGACGGCGAGATCGCGCGCCGGCTATTCGCCGCAGGGGCGGTCGACCTTGGGAAGACCAACCTGCACGAGTGGGCATTCGGCGTGACGACGGACAACCCGCACTTCGGGCCGACCCGCAACCCGTGGGATCTCGACCGCATCCCAGGCGGATCGAGCGGCGGCAACGGTGCCGCGCTCGCTGCGGGCCTCTGCTTCGGCACGATCGGAAGCGACACTGGGGGCTCGATCCGGATCCCCGCATCGCTCTGCGGCGTGGTCGGGCTGAAGCCGACGTACGGCCGGGTGAGCCTGCGCGGCGCGATCCCGCTGGCCTGGTCGCTCGACCATCCGGGGCCGATGACCCGCACCGTCCGCGACGCCGCGGTGTTGCTGCAGCTCATCGCGGGCTACGACCCGGGCGATCCGGTCACTCTCAACGTGCCGGTCGACGACTACGTCGCGGATATCGAGTCGGGCGTCCGCGGATTGCGCATCGGCGTCGTGCGCGGGCGCTTCTTCGAGCGGCTGGCGCCGAACGAGCGGCCGGCCCCGGACGTGGCGGCGGCGTTCCGCGCGGCGATCGAGACGCTCGCCGGAGACGGCGCGCGGATCGAGGACGTCGAGCTGCCGCGCACCGATGAGCTTCGCGGCGCACAGCACGTGATCATCGGCACCGAGGCCGCCGCGTACCACCACGAGCGGATCGCAAGCGCCCGCGCGTCGTACGGCGCGGACGTCGCTCAGCGGATCGAGACCGGGGCGAAGCACACCGGGATCGCGTACGCAACGGCGCGGCGAACGCGCGACGAGCTCCGGCGCGTGTACGCCGACGCGCTCGCACCGTGGGACGCGATCGTCCTCCCGACGACGCCGATCACGGCGCCGCTGCGGGTCGGCCAGGATGCCGTCGCGGCGGCGGCGACGCTCACCGCGTACACCTCGCCGTTCAACCTCACCGGCCTGCCCGCGATCTCGATCCCATGTGGCTTCGACGCGAACGGCCTCCCGATCGGGCTGCAGCTGGTCGCCCGGCCGTGGGCCGAAGCGCGGCTGCTCAGGGTCGCGCGAGCGTACGAGCGCGCGACGTCATGGCACGAGCGGCGGCCAGGGTGAGCGCGACGGCGACGATCTGGGCGATGGGCTCACCCGGGTCGGTCGAGCCGAAGACGAACACAGCGAGCAGGGCGATGAGCGCCGCAACGACGAGCAGGCAGCCGCAGCCGGTGATGGTCTAGTCGGGAGCTAGCGCCGCCCGCATGCGCAGCCGCCGCCGGTGTCGAGCTTCGGATTGCGGACCGTGAAGCCACCGCCCATGAGCGCGTCGACGAAGTCGATGGTCGAGCCCTCGACGTACGGGAGGCTGTCCGGGTCGACCGCGACCTCGATGCCGGCCCGCTCGACGACGGCGTCGTCGGGCAGCCGCGCTTCGTCGAGCGCGAGCCCGTACTGGTAGCCGCAGCAGCTCTGACCCGCGACGTACACGCGAAGCACGCGCTGGGCCGGGTTCTGCGACATGAGCCCGGACAGCTTCTCGGCGGCCAGGGGCGTCAGCTCGATCACGAGACCAACCTATCACCGCGCCTTCGGCGCGTCCGCCGCGGGCGCCTCACCGCGCCTTCGGCGCGTCCGCCGCGGGCGCCCTCACCGCGCGTTCGGCGCGTCCGCCACGGACGCCTGATAGGGTCCGGCCGATGGATCGCGACGCCGCGTACGCGCTTCTCTGCGAGCACACCAAGGGCGACAGCCTCCGCAAGCATGGGCTCGCGGTCGAGGCGGCAATGCGCCGGTTCGCCGTTCGGTTCGACGGCAATGAAGAGGACTGGGCCGTGACGGGCCTGCTGCACGACTTCGACTACGAGCGCGATCCCGAGGGCCACCCGCAGAACGGCAAGCCCATCCTCGAGCAGGCAGGCGTGCCGGGGCCGATCGTGCATGCGATCCAGAGCCATGGCGACCACACCGGCATCCCGCGGGTCACGCCGATGGAGAAGACGCTCTACGCGGTGGACGAGCTCTGCGGCTTCGTGACCGCGGTCGCGCTCGTCCGCCCGTCGAAGCGGGTGGCCGAGGTCGAGCCGGCGTCGGTGCGTAAGAAGATGAAGGACAAGGCGTTCGCGCGCGCTGTGAGCCGGGAGATGATGCTCGCCGGCGCCGAGGACCTCGGCGTGCCATTCGACGAGCTCACCGCCGAGGTCGTCATCGCTCTGAGCGGCATCGCCGACCGGCTTGGGCTGGCTGGCCCGACGGCCTGAGCCAGGAGCGCCACAAGCGCCGCCTTGTTGGAGGCGCCGGTCCGCTCGCGCAAGCGGGCGATGTGCTTCTTCACGGTGCCCTCTGAGACACCGGCGCGGCGCGCGATCTCCTTGTTCGTGAGGCCAGCCGCGATCGCGGTCACGATCTCGCGCTGACGGAGCGTCAGCGGCTCACCGCGGCGCAGCTGCGCGCGAAGCCAGCGGGTGGCGCGCCACCCCACGACGAGTCCACACAGCAACGCGGCCGTCCGATCCACGAAAGGTCCGAACGGCCGCGGCTTGAAGCGTGGGGATCGGGCGGGCTTAGCTGGCCTTCTTCAACGCCGCGCGCCGGCGGACGACCTCGTGCTCGTACTTCTCGAGGAACAGCTGACCGCCGCAGCGCGGGCAGAGCGGCTGCTCACCGGCGTCCCAGACGGGCGACCGGTCGCCGGTGACGTGCGAGTACGCGGCGCGGAGCTGTTCCGGGGTCGGACGGCGCGACTTCGTCGCGACGAGGACCTCGCCGGAACCGTGGCCGCAGAAGTAGCAGTAGAGCTCGGCTCGAAGCATCGAATGGCCTCCAGAACTGCTCGATAGAACGGAGAGCAGTCCCCTGTTGTTCCATACCGACGAACGGGCGTTCGGGTTTCCGTATCGCCGGATACAACGGGTCTACGAGCGCGGGCGTCCGCCGGACGGGTGAGGCCGGGCTAGCCGGCGGAGACCACGTCCAGGGAGACGAGCTCGGAGGGATCGCGCAGCACGGTGAGCTGGCGGATCACCCCGCGCGGGATGATGTGGAAGTCGTTGTGGCGGTATTCCTTGCCGGCGTTGGTGATGTCGTAGTCGCCGACGACCACGATGTAGTCGTCGGTCTCTTTCCAGAGCAGGCCGCACGTGAGCTTGCGCAGCCGGTAGGGCTCGAAATCCTCCGGGATCGCGGTGCGCGTGTACGCGGTGATGTCTTCCCACTCGACGGCGACGAGCGCGGTGCCGAGCCGATCGACCGCGTCCAACTTCCCTCTCCTCGACGAGCGAGCGAGCGCTGTGCGCTCACCGGTACATCTCGCGGCCCGATGCGGCCGCTCGCGTACAGGAACGGACGATATGAGGGCGCGTTCCGGTGTCAATGCTCCGGACGCGCGGATTCCCCGCGATTGATACGCGCTGAGGGGTATGACCCGCCCGCGCCCGGTCGGCCGCTCTGTAGCGGAGCGGTCGACGACGGTGCTCAGCTCGCCTGCCGTCCGCGCGCGATGAGCTCGGCGACCTTCTGGCCGCCCTTCTTGCCGATCTCCTCGAAGTGCTCGTGGCCGTACTTCTCGGACACGGCGTCGCCGCCGATCTTGCCGATGCGACCGTAGAACCGCGGGCCGTAGAGCTCTTTCACCTTCTGCCCGCCCTGCTTGCCGATCTGCTC
>CAZMLV010000011.1:13725-22087 GCA_964567235.1 uncultured Chloroflexota bacterium
ACCGCGGGCCGTAGAGCTCTTTCACCTTCTGCCCGCCCTGCTTGCCGATCTGCTCGTAGAAGTCGGCGCCATGCCGCTGCGCGGTCGTGCGGCCACCCTTCTTGCCGATCTGCTCGTAGAACTCCGGACCATGGCGCTGTGCGGTGGTCGCGCCGCCCTTACGCCCGGCTTCGGCCACGGTCATCGCGCCCTTGTTCTTGGTCATCTCCCGCTCACTCCTTCATGACGCCTGCGCACCAGCGGCTTTCCGGCCGCCCGATGAGCCGGTCTGGCTGCAAGTTCCATACCGACGCTCGCTCGGCTGTCCAGCGTGCGGGCAATCTCCGGACACCTACTGCCCGATCTGCATCCGAACCGTGCACAGGTCGGTGCAGCCCAGGGCCAGCCGGGTCGCGTTCGAGAGGTCGATCGAGCGGCCGGTGACGTACGGGCCGCGATCGATCACCGTCACGGTGATCGATCGGCTGCCGTACGTGAGGGTGAGGCGCGTCCCGCAGGGCAGGGTGAGATGGGCCACCCCGAGGATCTCCGGCGTGTACGTCTGGCCGCAGGCGGTCTTGTTCCCGTAGAAGCCTGGTCCGTACCAGGAGGCCAGGACGATCGCGTCGCTCGGCACGCCGACCCCGATCGGTGTAGCGACTGCGACCGGAACCGGTTGCGGCGGGGCGGCAGCCGCCGCAGCGGCCGGCACCGTCACCGCGATGGCAGCGCTCTGGAAGCCCGCGACCGCGACCGGCTCCGATAGACCGACCGCGACCTCGCGAACCTGGGGACGATCGACGGTCGCGTTCGCGCCAGCAACGAGGGCGCTTCCGTCCGCGATGTGCTCGGTGCACAGCGCGATCACCAAGAGCAGCGCGAAGACAGCGAGGCCCGTGCGCGCCAGGTACGCCGGCATGCGGAACACTCCCCCGGTTGTCTGCGTCCCTGGGAGGCAGGCTGGGTTCCATCGGCTGTCCGCGGCCGCACCCCGTGTCGCCGTGAGACACATCGCGTGCGGGGCAACGGCTCGCTTCTCTGCCCGCTGTTTCTCGCGATGCGAGACGCGGCCGTTACCGCCGCGTCACGGAGACGTTGCGGGTACCGCGATCGCGACGAAGCGCGGATCGCCTGCATTCGGACCGGTCGACGTCTGCAGCGTGAGCCGTTCGCCGTTGGTCGGCTCGAGCCACGACACGTCGTCGGGCGGAACGCGCGGGTGCACTTCGCTGATCACATAGCGAAGCGCGCGCAGGTCCGGTGTCGAGATCACGACTTGATCGCCGGGCAGGACGTTCCAGAGCGAGAGGAACATCCCGGTGCGCGCGTGCGCGTACAGATACGTGTTACTGCCAAGGCCGGGGATCGACGTTCCGGGAAGATGGAACGCGAAGCCCTCGGGCGTCTTCTGCTCGTCGACGTCCCGCGTGACGTCACCCTCGGCGATCGGCAGATCGATGCCGAGCCGCTGGATCGTGACGCGATACCCAAGCGGGATCGGGGTGCGCGGGTCCCGCGTCGCGGGGGGGCTGGCGGTCGAGATCGGTGGGGCGGTCGTGGCGATGGCGAGGGGGGTCGGTGCGACCGACGGCGGCGTGGGCGTGCCGAGGCTCGCCCCCACGAGGAGCAGGATGCCGATGAGGATGAGCGCGCCGCCAGCGGCGACCGGAAGCGACCGTTTCCCTATGCGATAGTGCGGCGCACATCCCATGCCGAAGTCGATGGACCACGCCGGCCGCCGCGCGCGCGCCGCAGCGCGCTGCCTCGAGGCGGGTATCGCCGCGCTCCTGCTTGCCCCCGGGTCCGATCTGACCTACCTCTCCGGCTACCGCATCTTCTCGAGCGAGCGGCTCACGTGTCTCGTCCTCGGCGACGATGGGACCGCGACGCTGGTGGTCCCCGAGCTCGAGGCGCCGCGCGCCGCGGCGGCGGCGCCAGATCTCCGCCAGGCGACCTGGTCCGAGACCGCCGATCCGTACGCGCTCGTCGCGTCGCTCGTCACGCATCTCGGCGCCATCGCGGTCGCCGACCAGATGTGGGCGTCGTTCGTGTTGCGTCTGCAGCAGAGCCTCAGCGGCCGGACCTTCCGCGAAGCTTCCGTGATCACCCGCGAGCTCCGGATGCGGAAGGACCGTGCGGAGCTCGACGCGCTACGCGCGGTGTCGGCTTCGGCCGACCGGGCGTACGTGCGCGCGCTCGATCTCGAGTTCGCCGGCCGCACCGAGCGCGACATCGGTGCCGACCTCGCCGCGCTGCTTCGGGGCGAGGGACACGACGAGGTCACGTTCACCATCGTCGGGGCCGGCGAGGACGGCGCCTCGCCGCACCATCAGACCGGAGACCGCAAGATCCGCAACGGCGACGCGGTGGTGCTCGACTTCGGTGGGACCCGCGCGGGCTACGGTTCGGACATCACGCGCACGGTGCACGTCGGCGATCGCCCGAGCGAGGAGCTGGTCCGCGTCCATGACGTGGTGCTTCGAGCACAGCAGGCCGGGTACGAGGCGGCGCGCACCGGCGCGGCCGCGCAGTCCGTCGACGCGGCGGCTCGAGCGGTCATCGCGGAAGCCGGCTACGGCGAGTTCTTCATCCACCGGCTCGGCCATGGGATCGGGCTCGACGGGCACGAGCATCCCTATCTCGTCTCCGGGAACGACCAGCCGCTCGAGCCCGGCATGGCCTTCTCCCTCGAGCCCGGGGTGTACCTGCCGGGCCGGTTCGGCGTTCGCATCGAGGATGTGGCGATCATCGGTGACGATGGACGCTGCGAGGGGCTGAATCGCGTCGATCGCGCGCTCGCCACCGTGCGCTGATGCGCTTCGCGCTCGCGGCGGGCACGGCCGCGGCGCTCGACCTTGCGGTCCTGCTGCGCATCGACCAGTGGATCGGCACGTCCGCCCTCCTCGCCATCGCCTACCTCCTCTTCGCGTCCGCGGGCGCCGGCTTCTTCGCCGGGTCGCGGAGCGGGCTCGCGGGCGCGCTCGCGGTGATCGGGGGCGTGCTGCTCTCGGGTCTGATGCAGTACTGGCCACGCGTCGCCTACGCGAACGACCTCGGCGTTCTTCTGGGCTTCGAGCTCCAGCTGCTCATCGCGTTCGTGCCGTACGTGATCGGCGGCGCGATCGCCGGCTCTCTCGGAGGCGCGCTCCGCGGCCGGGCGCTGCGCGCGCGCAGCCCCGCCCCATGATCATGGCGCGAATGCTCGCGTCAGTGCTCGCGACGACGACGGGCCTCGCGTTCTGGTGGGGTCTCACCGAGCCGCTGCCGGTGCCGCCGGTCATCCTCCTCGGCGTCAGCGCCGGCATCCTCCTCTGTGCAGGCGTGATCGCCGGGCGCCTCGGTGTGGTGGCCGCGCCGTGCGCGCTCCTCTTCTCGCTGTTCCTCGGAAGCATCCTCGCGACGCAGATGCACCAGGCCTTCACCCCGTCGTTCGCGCCGGTATCCCGCTTCGGCGGGCTGCTCGTGCTCGAGCTGCCGGCGATCCTCATCCCACTCGCGGTCGCCGCGGCGCTCGGCGCGCTCGGCGGGGCCATCGGCGAGCGGCTCCTGCCCACGCGGGGCTAGCGCGCGGGCCGGGTCTCGCTGGCCGGCAGCGGCAGGATCGGCAGTGCGTAGAACACGGCCGTGAGCGCGTAGAGCGCGAGGCTCGCGACCGGTGCGACGAAGGCGAGCGCCATCCCGACGCTGTACGCGCCGAGACCGATCGGGAAGAACCGTCCATCCCGCCGGATCCGGCGCGCGATCGCCGCGTCGCCGACGAGCCGGCCGTCCTGCGTCGCGTAGAAGAACACGCCGGCGAACGCGATCGAGATGAGCAACCCGCCCAATCCGTACACGACCAAGGCCGCGGTCGCGCCGTGCTCGGAGAGGATGTAGCGGTCGACGAGCGACGTCGGGAAGGGCACGATCCCGACCGCGACCAGCAGCAGGAGATTGAGGAAGAGGAACCGCCGGTCGACGCGCCGGCAGTGCTCGAGCAACGTGTGATGGCTCACCCAATAAAACCCCGATCGTGAGGAAGCTCACGAGATACGCGGCGTACGCGGGCCACAGATCGCGGAGCGACGCGACGAGGTCAGGGCTATCTGGCGGCACGCGCAGCTCGAGGACCAGAAGCGTCGCGGCGATGGCAAAGACGCCATCGCTGAATGCCTCGAGCCGGCTGCTCCGCACCGCTCGCGCGTCAGCGCAGGACGAACGGCGCGGCGGCCTGAAGCGCCCAGCGGTAGACGACGTCGGGCACGATGCCGATGACGACGACCGCGAGACCGGCGACGCCCAGGCCGGTCGACAGCAGGCCGGCCGACAGCAAGCGCGGCGCGTTCGCCTCGACCTCGTACATGTACATGTGCACGACCACCCGGAGGTAGTAGAACGCCGCGAGCACGGCGTTCAGCGCGATGACCACCGCGAGCCAGGTGAGCCCCGCGTCCAGCACCGGCTGCAGGATGAACACCTTCGCCACGAACCCGATGGTCGGCGGGATGCCGGTGAGCGAGATGAGGAATACGGCGAACGCGAGCGCGCCCGCGGGCTGCCTCCGCGCGAAGCCGTTCAGCTCCTCGAGCGTCGCGCCCCGGGTGCCGGCGAGATCCAGGTAGATGAGGCAGGCGAAGGCGCCGAGATTCATGATCCCGTACGCGAACACGTAGAACAGGACCGCGGCCGAGGCCGACGCGCCGGCCTGGTACGCCGCGACGCCCGCGAGGATGTAGCCGGTGTGGGCGATGCTCGAGTACGCGAGCATCCGCTTCACGTTCCCCTGCACGAGGGCGACGACGTTGCCCCCGGTCATGGTGATCGCGGCCAGGACCGCGAACACGGCGCTCCAGTCGAGACCGAGCGGGCCGAGGCTGCCGATCATGATCCGGAGGATCGCGGCGAACGCGGCGGCCTTCGGCGCGACGCTCATGAACGCCGTGGCCGGGGTGGGCGCGCCGTCGTAGGCGTCGGGCGTCCACTGGTGGAACGGCACCACCGCGGCCTTGAACGCGAGGCCGACGGTCACGAGCGCGAGCGCGACGAGCGTTGCGCCGTTCGTGAGGCCGCCCGCGGCGATCGCCTCGGCGATGCCCGCGAACGTCGTCGTTCCCGAGAGGCCGTACAGCCACGCGAACCCGTACAGGAGCATCGCCGAGCTGAATGCGCCGAGCAGGAAGTACTTGAGCGCGGCCTCGTTGCTGAACCGATCGCGGCGAGCCATCCCAGCCAGCACGTAGATCGGGATCGTCATCAGCTCGAGCCCGATGAACACGGTGATGAGGTCCGACGCGAGCGCGATCGTCATCGCGCCGACCGTCGAGAACAGGATCGTGGCGTAGAACTCCGCCGCGGGGATCGCGTGCCGCTCGAGGTATTCCGGCGCGACGACGACGGCGAAGATCGCGAGGATGCAGAACAGCGCGCGGAAGAACGTCGTGAACGTGTCGACGACCACGAAGCCGCCGAAGGCGGTGTGGCTTGCGACCGTGAGCGGCCCGCTGAAGATCGCGACCAGCAGCCCGAGGACCGCGAGGATCGGCATCCAGATCCGCGCCATGGCCCGGTCCACGACCGCGTCGGCCAAGAGGATGAGGCACGCCGTCGCGGTCACGACGACCTCGGGCAGCACCGTGACGACGTCGTCAAGACTCATTTCAGGACCACCTGCGATGCGCCGGCCGCGATCGCGAGGACGCGCTGGACCGATGGTTCGATGATCGCGATCGCGGGCTGCGGGAACACGCCGAGCACGACGGTGAGCACGAGGAGCGGCACGGCGCACACGACCTCGAGCGGCGAGAGATCGGGCAGCGCCCGGTAGGCCTCGCGCAGCGTGCCGAACATCACGCGCTGGAACATCCAGAGCAGGTACACCGCGGCGAGGATCACGCCGATGCCCGCGAGCGGTCCCCAGAACAGCCCGCCCGGACCGCCGACCGGATTGAACTTGAACGTCCCAAGAAGCACCAGGAACTCCCCGACGAACCCGTTCAGGCCGGGCAGGCCGAGCGAGGCGAACACGAAGACGCCGAAGAACGCGGTGTACAGCGGCCAGCGGTTCGCGAGGCCGCCGAGGTCGGCGATCTGGCGGCGGTGCGTCTTCTCGTATTGGATGCCGACGAAGAGGAACAGGGCGCCGGTCACGAATCCGTGGTTGAGCATCTGGAGCACCGCGCCGACGCCGCCCTGCTGGTTCAGCACGAAGATGCCGAGCGTGACGAAGCCCATGTGCGCGACCGACGAGTAGGCGACGAGCTTCTTCAGGTCCTTCTGCACGACCGACACGACCGCGCCGTAGAGGATCGCGACGACGGACAGGAGGATGAGGATCGGCAGCCACGCCTGCGTGCCGATCGGGAAGAGCGGGACCGCGAACCGAAGGAAGCCGTAGCCGCCGGCCTTGAGCAGCACCCCGGCGAGGACGATGGAGCCCGCCGTCGGCGCCTCGACGTGGGCGTCGGGCAGCCAGGTGTGGAACGGGACCATCGGCATCTTGATCGCGAACGCCAGCGCGAAGGCGAGGAAGACCCAGAACTGGAAGTCCGCCGAGAAGCGGCCGGAGCGCGTGAGCAGATCGGGCAGCGACAGCGTCCGGTCTCCGGGATCGCCGCTCTGCAGGTACACGGCGATGATCCCAACGAGCATCAGCAGCGAGCCGCCGAGCGTGAACAGGACGAACTTCAGCGTCGCGTACACGCGTCGCGGCCCGCCCCAGATCCCGATGATCAGGTACATCGGCACGAGCATCAGCTCGAAGAACACATAGAACAGGAACAGGTCGAGGGCCATGAAGACGCCGACCATGCCGACCTCGAGCAGGAGGAACGCGGCCATGAACTCGCCGATCCGCTCCTTGATCGCGCCGCCGCTCGAATAGAGGACGGAGATGAACGTCAACAGCGTGGTCATCGGGATCAGCAGGACGGAGATGCCGTCGACGCCGAGCTCGTAGCGGATCCCGAAGCTCGGCAGCCAGTCGGCGGACTCGACCATCTGGAATCCGGCCTCGCCGACGTGGAACTGCGTCAGCATGTAGACCGAAAGCGCGAGCTCGATGAACGTCGTGACGATCGCGACCTGCTTGATCGCGCGCGGATCGCGCCAGAAGATCAGCAGCGGGATGAGGCCCGCGATCGGGATGACGATGAGCAGCGTCAGCACGTGGTCGATCAACGGTGCAGCCAGCCGGTCGCGTATCCGCCGTACACGATGAGGATGAGCAGCAGGCCGCCGACGATCGAGAGCGCGTAGTTGCCGACGATGCCGGTCTGCGCGCGGCGCAGCCCGCCGCCCGAGAGCTTGATCGCCCAGCCGAGCCGGTTCACGAGGCCGTCGATGATGTGGATGTCGAACGCCCAGGCCGCGCCGGCGAACGCTTTCGCCACGTCGACGAACCGGTGGTCGTACAGCTCATCGACGTAGTACTTGTTCACGAGGACGTCGTAGTAGGGACCGGCCGCGCGTGACACCGCGGCCGGATCCGGCCGGCCGCGGGAGTACATCGAGAGCCCGAGCAGGATCCCGAGGACCCCGACCGCCGTGGAGATCGCGGCGAACGTCAGGAACTCGAGCCAGTTCGTGCCGGCTTCCACGGCCACGGAGCCGGTCCCGGTTTCCACGGCGGGCCTGATGAACGAATGGATGAACCCGTTGTCCGGCGGGAAGCCGATGAACCCGACGAGGATGCTGCCGGCGGCCAGCACGAGCAGGGGGACGGTCATCACGCGCGGTGACTCGTGCGCGTGGTCGAAGAGGTGACGGTCGCGGGGCACGCCGTGGAACGTGAGCCAGATCGCCCTGGTGATGTAGAACGCGGTGAGCCCGCCGGTGAAGACCCCGACGACCCAGAGGATCGGGTACCCGTTCTTGAATGCGGAGCCGAGGATCTCGTCCTTCGACCAGAAGCCGGCAAGGGGCGGGAGCGCGGCGAGCGCACCGCCGGCGATGACCATCGTCCAGTACGTGAGCGGCATCTTCGAGCGCAGCCCGCCCATGCGGCGCATGTCCTGGACGTCGCCGACGCCGTGGATCACCGAGCCCGACCCGAGGAAGAGGAGCGCCTTGAAGAACGCGTGCGTGATGAGATGGAACATCGCCGCGATCGGCGCGCCGACCCCCAGGGCGAGGAACATGTAGCCGAGCTGGCTCACGGTCGAGTACGCCATCACGCGCTTGATGTCGAACTGCACGAGCGCGATCGTCGCGGCGAAGATCGCCGTGAGCGCGCCCACGCCGGCCACGCCGGCGAGGACCGGGCCGGCGGCGTCGAACAGCGGGGTCGATCGCGCGACCAGGTACACGCCCGCGGTGACCATGGTCGCGGCGTGGATGAGCGCGGACACGGGCGTCGGGCCCTCCATCGCGTCGGGCAGCCACGAGTACAGCGGGAGCTGGGCGGACT
>CAZMLV010000011.1:22187-31448 GCA_964567235.1 uncultured Chloroflexota bacterium
GTCGGGCCCTCCATCGCGTCGGGCAGCCACGAGTACAGCGGGAGCTGGGCGGACTTACCGGTCGCGCCGAGGAAGAACGCGAGGCAGATCAGCGAGAGCACGCCCTGCGCGGGCGGGTTCCGCGCGACCCGGTCGAAGACGTCGACGAAGTTCATCGACCCGAAGACGAGGAACGTCGTGATCATCCCGATCATGAAGCCCCAGTCGCCGATCCGGTTCATCACGAAGGCCTTCTTCGCCGCGCCAGCCGGCTCCGGACGTTCGAACCAGAACCCGATGAGCAAGTAGCTGCAGAGGCCCACGCCCTCCCAGCCGACGAACATCACGAGGTAGTTGTCGGCCATGACGAGGATGAGCATCGCGAACACGAACAGCGGGAACCAGCTGAAGAACCGCCAGAAGCCGCGGTCGTGCGCCATGTAGCCGATCGCGTAGACGTGGATGAAGAACGACACGATCGTGACCACGAGCAGCATGGCCGTCGAGAGCGGATCGATGAGCGCGGCGACGTCGATGTGGAAGTCGCCGACGGTCATGAAGTTGTAGAGCGGCACGACCGTGCGAAGCGCGCCAGCGCGGACCTCGAAGAAGATGCCGATCGCAATGATCGCCGACACGCCGACCGCAGCCGTCGCGATCGTCCCTGTCCACCGCCCGAGCCAGCGGCGGCCGAACGACACGTTCATGAGGAACGCGGCCAGCGGGAGTCCCGGGATGAGCCAGGCGTTCGCGATCAATTCGCGTTACCCCTTCATCTGGTGGAGCTCATCCACGTTGACGGTCGGGCGGTTGCGGTACGCGGCCAGGATGATCGCGAGGCCGACCGCGACCTCCGCCGCGGCGATGACGAACACGAACACGACGAACACGCTGCCGCGCTGATCGAGCGGGTTGCCCGCGCCGAGCTGACCAGCACGCCGCGAGAACGCAACGAGCGCGAGGTTGCTCGCGTTCAGCATGAGCTCGACGCACATGAGGATCACGACCGCGTTCCGGCGCACGAGGACGCCGGCCGCGCCAAGGAAGAACAGCACCGCCGACACGGCGATGAACGCGCCGAGCGGCACGGTCACTGATCGTCCCGCTTGACGAGGACGATCGCGCCGACGAGCGCCGCGAGCAACAGCACCGAGGCGACCTCGAACGGGAACGAATAGTCGGTGAACAGGCTCGCAGCCAGCGGGATGAGATCACCGCCCTTCGCCGAGGGCGTGATCGGATCGTGGAACGACAGGGCGAGGAACGCGACCGGAAGGGCGATCACGAGCACGACCGCCGCGGCCCACGGGGTCTGCTGCTGAAAGAAGAGGCCGTAGCCGCGGTCGTCGACCTTCGTGAACATCACGCCGAACAGGATGAGGATCGTGATCGCGCCCACGTAGATGAGGACCTGGAACAGCGCGATCGTCTCCGCGCCGAGCAACAGGAACATCCCGGCCATGCACGCGAAGGTCAGTGCCATGAGGAGCGCCTGGGCGGTGATGCGCCGCAGCGTCACGACCGCGGCTCCGGCCCCGATGATCCCGAGGGCGAAGAGGCCGAAGAAGAACGGCTCGAGGACGTCGAACATGACTACGGCGAGAGGCCGGACCGGGCATCGCGCAGACCCACGCTGTCGCGGGTCCGCGAGCGGAACCGCAGCAGCCGCCGGCGCTGGGTGAACGGCAGGCCGAGGATCAAGCCGGCCACGAGCAGCCAGTTCACGATCGCGAGCGGCAGGCGCGGGTCGGCGAACGCGAGGATGATCACGGCGGACGCGAGGATGTTCAGCAGGGCGAGCGGGATGAGCACCTTCCAGCAGAACCCCATGAGCTGGTCGATCCGCAGCCGCGGCAGCGTCGCCCGGATCCACATGAACAGGAGCACGAACCCGTACGTCTTGAGGGTGAACCAGAGAACGCCGAGGATCGGCACGGCGTCCACGCCCGGCCCATGCCAGCCGCCGAACCAGAGGGTGGCCATGATCGCGGACACGACGGTCACCTCGCCGTACTCGGAGAGGAAGAACACCGCCCAGCGCATGCCGGAGTACTCGGTCAGGAAGCCGGCGACGAGCTCGGACTCGGCCTCAGGCAGGTCGAACGGGTTGCGATTCGTCTCGGCCAGCGCGGCGATGAGATACGTCACGAACGCGAACGGCAGGATGAGCACGTTCACGAGCAGGCCGGGCTGCGAATTCGTGATGTCGACCATCGAGAGCGAGCCGACATAGAGGACCACGGTCACGAGGCCGAGGATCTGCGGGACCTCATATGAGATGAGCTGGCCCGCGGAGCGCAGGCCGCCCATGAGCGAGTACTTGTTGTTCGAGGCCCATCCCGCGATGACCACGCCGAGCACGGTCATCGAGCCGAGGGTCGTGAGGTAGAGCAGGCCGACATTGAGATTCGCCCCGACGAAATCGGGCCCGAACGGAAGCACCACGAAGGAGGCGAGCATCGGGCTGAACACGATCGCCGGCGCGGCAAGGAAGAACGGCGCGTCGGTGAGCTTGGCCCGGATGTCCTCCTTGCTCAGGAGCTTGATCGCGTCGGCGAAGGTCTGCAGCAGCCCGAACGGGCCGGTGTGATACGGACCGATCCGGTCCTGCATGACCGCCTGGATCTTGCGTTCGAGGAAGATCTGGGCGAGCGCGCCGTTGAGCACGAGGAACACCGCGAGGGCCACGGCGATCACGAGCCGCAGCACCGCCCAGATCGTCGGATCGATGCCGAAGGGGCCGACTGGCACGCGCTCAGCCTCCGCGCGCGTCGCTGCGCGGCGGGAGGAAGCTCTTGCGCAGCGGATGTCCGGGGAACGATTCCTCGAGGAAGATCCGCCGCAGGTCGGGGTGGCCGTCGAAGATGATGCCGAACATGTCGTACGTCTCGCGCTCGCACCAGTTGGCGCCCGGCCACACGCCCGAGAGCGTCGGCACGTGCGGATCCATCTCGCGGCACGTCGTTCGGAGCATCGCGAACACGTGCGTCGTCGTGCCGCGCACGAACGTGACGGAACGAAGCTCCGCCCCCGTGTCGACGCCCGCGTTCACGGAGTACAGATCGCAGCGAGTCAGCGGATCGTCGCGAAGGAGCGTCGCGACCTCGACCAGCCGGTCGCGGTCGACGTCGATGACGACCATGTCGTGCAGCGTCGACACCCGCGCCCGCTGACCGAGCGTGGTCCCGAGCTCGGCGGCGATCCGACCGAGCTCCGCGGATGGCTTCGGGGAGCTCAGTACCACCGCAGCACCTGCTTGCGCCACGCGTAGAACAGGCCGACGACGAGGATGAGGATGAAGACGGTCATCTCCACGAGGCCGTTCCAGCCGAGCGATCGGAACAGCACGGCCCACGGGAACAGGAAGATCACCTCGACGTCGAACACCACGAACAGCAGGGCGAAGATGTAGAAGTGACTGGGGTAGCGGCCCCATGCCTGCCCGACCGGCTCCTCGCCGGATTCGTAGGTCCGTGACTTCTCGAGCGACGGCTTTCGAGGTGCGACGAGCCGCGAAACCCCGAGCAATACGGTGACGAAGCCGGCGCCGACGAGGAAAAAGGCAAAGACATAGAAATAGGAAAGGTTGTAGTCGGGCACTGCGGCGTAGCGTACGAACGGCCTCACATCGCCGCAAACCGCGGTGAGTTCGCGCGATCGCGTGCCCCAATGGTCCCAGTCGGCGTAACGACATAGCCCTGTTGTGCGGTTGACACATTGTGAGTCGCCGGTTTACGGTGCGCCCGTCCCCGAACGGTCAGTACGCAATGCGTACATGCCCGTCTCCGGGATCGGGTACCGCTGTCGGGCCCGTCGGCGTCTGGGGAGGTCAGAGGTCTTGAGGGCGATGCAGAGTTGGCCGTCGGCCATGCCGTCAGGGCGCATACAGCTCGAGGAGCTTGCTCTGCGGACCGGCCAGACCATCGAGCGCGTCGCACGCCTCAGCACCCGCCACGTCGGGCGTCGCGCGCTGTTCCTGCTCATCAATCTGCTCGTCGCGGCCGTCGTGATGGCGCTCCCGTTCATCGGCGGCGTCGCGGCTCGGCCGGCGGCGCACGCCTCGGTCTTCACGGCGTCGGTCGGATCGACCGCGCTCGCGCCCGCCGATGCGACGCTGGTCGCCCGCGCGGCGCCACAGGCGCGCGGCCAGACGATCTCGGCGAGTCACGACCCCCGCACGGTCGTGACCGAAGACGCGCAAGCATCGCGGAGCTACACGCTCTCGGCCGCCGACACGCTCTGGACGATCGCGAACTTCTACGGGCTGACCGCTGAGTCGATCGCATTCGCGAACGGGATCACCGACCCCTATCACCTCCAGGTCGGACGCGCGATCGTGATCCCGCCGTCCGACGGCGCGCTGTATACGGTCGCCGACGGCGACACCGTCGAATCCGTGGCCGCGCGATTCAAGGTCGCTCCGGCGGTGATCAAGGACTACAACCGCTTGTGGCTCGAGCCGCAGAACTTCGCCCCTGGGGCGCAGATCTTCGTCCAGAACGCGGTGCTCCCGACGTTGCCCCTGCCACCGCAGGCCGCCGCCACGGTCATCACGCGGCCCGCGATCAGCGCACCCGAGGCGAAGGCCGGCGGGTTCCTCGCCTGGCCGGTGGCCGGCATCATCACCCAGTACATGTGGGCGGGCCACACCGGCGTCGATATCGCCGCGCCCTACGGCACAGGCCTCGCGTCATCGGTCAATGGCGTCATCGATGCGAACGGCTGGGTCGCCGTCGGCGGTCTGCACATCTGCATCCAGGCCGGGAACCTCGAGGAGTGCTACTACCACCTGAGCGCGGCGTACCTCCCAGTCGGCACCCCGGTCACCGCGGGGCAGATCGTCGCCGCGATCGGGCTCACCGGCGTGACGACCGGGCCTCACGTCCACTGGGAGACCAAGATCAACGGGCAGTTCGTGAACCCGCTGGCGGTCCTCCAGCCCTAGGTCGACCGCGCGCGGCTTCCATACTGGGCCGGTGTACCAGGCAGTCCACAGCGATCGATCGGGCCGCGTGTTCGTGTCCGCGGATTACGGCGCGACCGCGCTCGACGGCCGGGCGCCCGTGCCGCTGGAGCGCGCGATCGCGGTCCCGGCCGACACCGAGCTCGTCCCGCTCGCCGACCGCGCCGCCATGGGCCTGGACCGGCGAGGCGAGCCGCGGTCCCTGGGCCCGACGCGCTGGGCCGTCGCGGCCCTCCTGCCGCCGGGCTACGTGCGCACCCATCTGCCGTCGATCGACGCGGCGAGCGACGTCGCACCTCTCGAACCCCTGCCCTACTCGGCGGTCGCCGCGGATTCCGCGGGCGAGCTCGTCGTGGCGGCCGCGCAGCTTGGCGCACCGACGGTCGCGAACGCGCAGGACCTCGGACGGGCGATCACGCGCCGGCTCGGCGCCGAGCCGTCGAACAAGCTCCTGCGCCAGCTCGCCCGGTGCGCGCGCGACTACCGCTGTGCCGCCGCGCGCAACGCGTTCCTGGGCCAGGGCGAATGCGCGCTCCCGCTCGGCGCTCCGGCCAACGACGCGGCCGCGCCGCTGGTCGCGCTGCGCCGCCACGACGAGCGCGCGCCACTCGAGCCGAGCGCGTTCAGGGTGACGCCCGCCGACGCCGCGGCGGTGGGGATCGCGCACCTCGCCGCGGGCGGATCGAGCGTGTCGTTCGGCCACGCCTGCGAAGGGGAGCCGCTGGACGCGATCCGCGACGTCGCGGATGCCGTGGCGCGGATCCGCGCCGCGAGCCCGGCCGGCGCGATCGTCCTCCGGACGAGCGGCTCGTCGGCGGCCGCGATCGGACGGGCGGCCGACGCCGGGATCGACCGCGTCGTCGTGCGCCTCGTATCGGCCGCCGGCCCGACGTACGAACAGGTCCATCGTCCGATCGGATTCCGCTGGACCGACGTGCGGGCCGCGCTGCGCGAGGCCGCCGCGCGACGGTGCGCGATCACCGTCGAGCTCCTCTCGCTCCCAGGGCTCAGCGACCGCGAGCGCGAGGCCGGCGCGCTCGTCGCGCTCCTCGGCGAGCTGCCACCCGGCACCGAGCTCCGCCTCGCTGACCTTGCGGCGGATCCCTATGCCCTGCTCGCCACGTTGCCGGCCGCGGCGACGATCGGCATCGCCCGGCTGCTCGAGCGCCTTCGCGCCGATGCCGCGCACGTTCGGCTGGCGGCCTAGAACATGTTCCTCGACCGAGCGCGCCTGGTCGTCAAGGGCGGTGACGGCGGACGGGGGGTCATCTCGTTCCGCCGCGAGGCGCATGTCCCGCGGGGCGGTCCCGACGGCGGCGACGGCGGCCGCGGCGGCAGCGTCGTGCTGCGCGTCGACAGCGGCATGACGACGCTCTCCGATTTCCGGTTCCGCAGCCGCCTCGGGGCGGAGGACGGCGCGGCCGGCGGTGGCAAGAACAAGAGCGGCCGGGCCGGCGCGGACCTCGTCGTCCGCGTGCCGGAGGGAACGATCGTCGTCGACCGCGCGACCGGAGAGCGCGTCGCCGACCTGATGACGCCCGATGAGGAGATCGTCGTCGCCCGCGGTGGCCAGGGCGGCAAGGGGAACGCACGCTTCGTGTCGAGCACCCGGCGGGTGCCGCGCATCGCGGAGGACGGCTCGCCCGGCGAGTCGCACGAGCTGGATCTCGAGCTGAAGCTCATCGCCGACGTCGGCCTGGTCGGCCTGCCCAACGCGGGAAAGTCCTCGCTGCTCGCCGCCCTCACCCGCGCGACGCCGAAGATCGCGGCCTATCCCTTCACGACGCTCGCACCGAATCTTGGCGTCGCCCGGCTCGAGGATCGCGAGCTGGTGATCGCCGATATCCCGGGGCTCATCGAGGGCGCCCACACCGGCGCCGGGCTCGGCGAGGAGTTCCTCCGCCATATCGAGCGCACCCGGCTCATCGTCCATGTCGTCGATCTCGCCCTCGAGGACCCGATCGCCGACATCGCCGTGGTCGACGCGGAGCTCTCGGCGTACGGACAGGGCCTCATGGAGCGGAGGCGGCTCTTCGCCCTCAACAAGCTCGACCTGTTCGAGGCCCGGGAGCGCGCTGTTGCCGTGACCAAGCGCCTCGGGACCGACGCCGTCGCGGTCTCGGCGCTCACCGGCGAGCACATCCCCGACTTGCTCAAGCGGATCTTCGCGGCCTGCGCGCCCCGCGAGGTCGTTGCCAGCCGGGCGGTTGGCGAGCGGCGGATCGTGTTCGCCGGCGGCGGCCGCGACTGGACCGTGAAGAAGGAGCGCGATGGGTTCCGGGTCAGCGGCGACCGTGTCGAGCGGCTCGCGACGGGCATCGACTGGGAGAGCCCGGACGCAGCGGCGTACTTCCAGCTGCTGCTGCAGAAGAACGGCGTCGAGAAGGAGCTGCGACGGCTCGGCGTGCGGAGCGGCGACACCGTTCACATCGGCTCGAAGGTGCTCGAGTGGACGGAGGGCGGCACGGCGTGAGGCTCGGCGTCTTCGGCGGCACGTTCGATCCCGTCCACGTCGGCCACCTCGCGATCGCGAACGCGGCGTGCGAGTCCGTGCCGCTCGATCGGGTCCTGTTCGTGCCCGCGCGGCGCTCACCCCTGAAGGAGCGCGGACCGGTCGCGGGCGAGGCCGATCGGCTGCGGATGCTCGAGCTCGCCGTCGCGGGCGAGCCGCGCTTCGCCGTCTCGCGGATCGAGCTCGATCGCGAGGGCCCGTCCTACACGGTCGACACGCTCGAGCGCCTGTCCGGGACCGACGAGCTGTTCCTGATCCTCGGCAGCGACGCGATCGCGGACTTTCCGCGATGGAAGGATCCCGGCCGGATCGCGAAGCTCGCTACGCTCGTCGTCGCCGAGCGGCCTGGGGCGCCCGAGCGCGTCGGCGATACGCCGACCATCGTGTTCGACGCGCCGCGGCTCGACATCAGCTCGCGCGAGCTGCGCGCGAGGGCCGCCCGCGGCCTGTCGCTGCGATACCTTGTTCCGGAGCCCGCGTGGAAATACCTCGAGGCGCGCGGGCTCTACCGCACGGAGGGATCGACGTCGCGAACGACCTGAGCCCGCGCGCCCTCGCCGACCTCGTCGTCGAGGCGGCGACCGACAAGAAGGCCGAGAACGTCCTCGTCATGAACGTGTCCGAGGTCACGACGATCGCGGACCTGTTCATCCTGTGCAGCGGACGCGGCGAGCGGCAGGTCCAGGCGATCTCCGATGGCATCGTCGAGCGCGCCAAGGCTGCCGGTCGCATGCCGGTGGGCGTGGAGGGCTATGGCGAGGGCCGGTGGATCCTCATCGATCTCGGCGACGTGATCGTGCACGCGTTCGTCCCCGAGGAGCGCGACCTGTACAACCTCGAGCGGCTCTGGGGCGATGCGCCGGTCGTGCTCAAGATCGAATAGCGAGCGTCTGCGGACGCGGCCGCACGGCCGCGGCGATGACTAGATGCGCTGGTGTCTCACCGGGCGCGCGCGCTTTCGGCGTAACGCGGACCAGCGCCACCAAACGAGCCCATAGCCGATCACCCCGATGACCCCGGACAGGAGGTCGTTCATCTGGTCCTGCAGGTCGCGCACGTTGTGGGTGCCGAGCAGGACGTCGCCGTAGAACTCCTGGATCTCCAGGATCACGTGGAGGAGCGTCGCGAGACCGATGCCGGTGAGGATCGGGAAGCCGAACGCGCCGGCGAGCACCACCGCGAGCGCCCCGGGACCGTGCGAATGCGGGATGTGGTCCCACTCGAGCCACGTGTTGTAGAGGTTGAGCGAGTTGCCGAGCATGTCGACGACGAAGATCGAGAGATACAGGTCGTCGTACCACCACGGGTACTCGCTCCACTGGCGCTTGCGGTAACGGAGCTTCCAGAACAGCGGGAACAGCATCGCGAATCCGAACGAGATGATCACGTCGCGCGCGCCGAGCGACTTGCCGGCGTAGCGCTGATCGCCACCGTTCACGATCGCGTCGACGCTCATCGCCAGGATCCCGAGTCGCAGCACCGCGTTGACGAGCGCGCCCGCGGGCGCGTGGGTCCGGCCGAGGTACGGGACACGGGAGAGGGCGCGGGTACCTGCCACGGCGCGAGCGGATGCAGGGGCCGTGCCCGCCAGGCCGTACACTCCAACTCTCGGTGAGCGCATTTCCTCGATTTTCCGGCCGCCCAGCGCCCCCGCTCGGGGCTGTAGCTCAGTTGGTAGAGCGCTTGAATCGCACTCAAGAGGTCAGGGGTTCGAATCCCCTCAGCTCCACAAGACCTAGGAGCCGGCCGGTGGGAGCTTGCTCACACCGAGCGGCGACGACGGTCTTGGAAGCCGCGAAGCGGCTTA
>CAZMLV010000012.1:0-2546 GCA_964567235.1 uncultured Chloroflexota bacterium
CGCATCGCGCCCCAGCCCGAGTCGGCGATGCCGAGCACGAACAGCACGACCATCGAGAGCGCGAACGAGGTGGAGACGGCGAAGCCAAGGAGTCCCACGGCGTACAGCGCGCCCGACGCGATCATGAGCGCACCCTTTCGCCGGACGTTGCCCGTCGCGACGAGCGCGACCGTCCCGACGATGGCGCCGGCGCCGACGGATGACAGGAGCAAGCCGAGACCCTCCGGTCCGACGTGCAGGATGTCGCGGGCAAAGATCGTGACGAGTGCGCTGTTGTGGCCGAAGATCGACAGCGCCGCCTCGGTCGCGAGGATGAGCGGAAGCACTGGACTCTTGAGGGCGTACTGGATGCCGCCCCAGGCCGAGCGACCGAGCGAGACGCGCGGGCCTCCGGCCGTCGCGAACTTCGTCCGGATCGCCAGGAGCGCGAAGATGATCGAGAAGTAGCTCGCCGCGTTCACGAAGAACGGGCTCGATGGCCCGACGGTCGCGATCAGGATGCCGGCGATCGCCGGTCCGAGGAGCGTCGAGAGCCGGAAGATCACAGAGTTCAATGTGACGGCGTTCTGGAAGTCCGCGCGCGGGATGAGCTGCGGGTAGAAGGAGTTGCGCGCCGGCGCGTCGAAGGCCGAGAGCGTCGAGTTCGCGAAGCCGATGAGGTAGATATGCCAGAACTGGACCGCACCGGTCGCGACGAGCGTGCCAAGGATGAGCGACGTCACCACCTGCGCGGACTGGGTGAAGAGCAGCAGCCGGCGACGGTCGATGCGATCCGCGAGCGCGCCGCCGAAGAGGGCAAGCGCGAGGATCGGCACGCCGCGGACGAGCCCGCCGAGGCCCAGGAGCAGCGGCGAGCTCGTGATCGCGTACAGGAGATACGTTGTCGCGGTCATCTCGATGAACGTCCCGATCTGCGAGACGCACTGCCCGATCCAGTAGAGCGCGAAGTCGCGGTGCCGCAGCGGCGACAGGCCCGGAAGCAACCGCATCAGCGGGCTACTTGAGCCAGGCGATGTCACCGAAGAAGAAGTTGTCGCCCGAGGCCAGCGTCTTGATCGAGAAATCCTTCATCGACAGCTGGAAGAATGCCCCGGTCGAAACGTAGGCGAGGCTCGAGCCATCCACGGACCAGGCCGGGAACGTGTCGTCGCCGGTCTGCGCGAGCGAGCGCAGCCCGGTGCCGTCGGGGTTCACGATGAAGATCTCCGACGGGATCCCAAGGTGGGCGTAGTGCGGCAGGTAGACGTCGCTCGACTTCGGCGCGCTGTGGCCGGCCGCGCAGAACACGATGGTGTCGCTGTTCGGCGCGAACCGTGGAGACTGGATGTAGAAGAACGTGTCCTTGAACAGCACGTGCGCGTTCGTGCCGTCGGCGTTCGCGATCCATACGTTGTCGTTCTGGCCGTCCTTCAGGTGGATGAAGGCGATGAGCTTCCCGTCGCGTGAGATCGACGGATCCGCCGCGTCGGTCAGTACCCGGACGCGCTCGCCCGTCTTCAGGTTGACCCGGTCGATCGTGGAATCGTTGCCGACGTACACGCCGTTCTTCACGATCGCCGCGTTCCGGTGGAAGTAGAGGAACGTGCCGGTCGGGTCGTAGCGCGGGGTGTCGTAGAACACGTTCTCGCTCTCGTGCGGGACCAACGCGTGGAGACCCGTGCCGTCGAGGTTCACCGCGTCGATGTCCGTGCCGAATCCGGTCTTCGGATCGGGCGCGGCCGTGAGCGCGAACAGCAGCTGCTTGTGGTCCGGGCTGAGCGACGGGAGGGCCGGTGCAGCCGTCGGCGGGAGCGCGACGATGCGTCCGAGGATCCGCGCCGCGTCGTCGAGGCAGAGCAGGCCGGCGGGGTTCGCGAGGATGAACGTCGCCGTCGCGCAGGCCCCGGCACCGCTCGGCGCCGGTGTCGCGTTCGGGCTGCACGATGCCAGCACGATGGCCAGCGCCGCGAGCAGCCGCTTCAGGCGATGACCTCGCCGGCGCGCTTCGCACGTTCGCGCAGCCGGTCCTTCAACAGGTGCGATCGGCGCGCGTAGCGCTGCACCGCTCCGACGTACGCGGCGTGCGACCACGTGAGCGGCGCGACGGACATCGGGTCACCGGTGAGCGGGTGGACCTGCTCCGCGAGCACGCCGGAGCGGTTCGCCTTGGTCGCGCACCACTCCAGGAGCTCGCGAGGACGCTCCAGGTCCGCGAGCGTCGTGGCCGTCGCGATGTGGTGCTCGGCCGCCCAGAGGGTCGCGACGAACCACGGGTTCCCCGGCACGCTCGCGATATCCTGCGATTGCTGGAAATAGCTGTCGTTCTCGTAGCGGGCGAAGCCGCCGATCGCGGTCTTCACCCAGAGCCGCTCCTCGAGGGCGCGCATCGTCGCGACCACGCGAGGATCGTCCGCAGGCAGCATGCCGAAGAGGAAGATCCCGGCCATCGACATGTCGAGCGTCGGGTCCTTGGTGACCGTCCCGTCGGGGAGCACCATGACCGTGCGGACGAAGCGCCCGCGCTCCTCGTCGAACAGGTGCGTGAGCGCGGCGGCCTTGATCTCGTC
>CAZMLV010000012.1:2646-21656 GCA_964567235.1 uncultured Chloroflexota bacterium
AGCGCCCGCGCTCCTCGTCGAACAGGTGCGTGAGCGCGGCGGCCTTGATCTCGTCCGCGGCCGTGCCGTATCGACGCGAGAGATCATGCTGGCCGAACGCCGCGGCGAAATCGCGTGCGGCGGACAACCCGGCCCACACCGCCGCCGTCGTGAACGCGTGGATCCCGCGGCGCTCCTCCCAGAGATCGAACGACGGCGCGGGCAGCTTCGTCCGCGGCTCGCGGTAGCTCGACATGAAGTCGGCGCCCGTGCGAACCAGCTTCCGGTACAGCGGACGAACGAATTCGATGTCGCGGTCGCGGTCGTAGTGCTGCCAGAGCGCCCAGATCGGCAGGCCGGTCTCGTCCTCCTGGATCGGCAGCTCGAGCCGGCCGTCCGGCGTCGACCAGGCGTGCCACGACGAGCCGAGCGATCCGTCCGGGTTGTACTTGTGGAGCAGGTATCCGTCGCGGGTCATCAGCTCGCCGCACAGGTAGAAGAACCGCCGGGTCACCTCGCCATAACCCGCGAGGTCGAGCGCGTGCGCCACGAGCGCGCCGTCGCGGGGCCAGAGATAGGAGTACGTGTCCCGGTTGAACCGCAGGACGTCCGAGTCGTTGCCGGCGATGATCGCGCCCCGATTGTCGACCTGCGTGCGGATGATCAGGGTCGACTGCTTGTAGAGGTGGATGAGCGGATCGGGCAGGTGGTCGGCGATCGTCTCGTCCTTGTTCGCCCAGAGGTTCCAGTAGTCGCCGGTGCGCGACAGGAACGAGCCGACCCCGCGCTCGCGCACGAGCTTGTCGAGATCGCGGACCTCGTCGTAGGTCTGACCCGCGGCGATCACGAACGTGGCGGTCGCGAGCCCGTTCGCGGGAACCCGAAGCCCGAGCAGGCCGACGCTGTCGATGGAGCCCTGCGCGACGAGATTCCGCGACAGCTCGCCGTCCTCCGCGTCGCGCCAGGTGCCCTCGCGCCCAAGCGCCTCCTTGAGGCCGATCGCGAACGAGGTCAGCCCCGACTCGCCCTTCGCGTTCACGCCGCTCATGAGGAAGTAGCGGCGGCCCTTGTAGTGGACGATCGCGCGCGTCCGGGGGTCGTAGAAGGCGGAGTCGCCGATGTCGTTGCCCCAGAGGTGCGCATCGAAGTGCTGGAACAGGCGCACGTCGCGGTCGCGCCCGGTGACGTCCTCGACCGTGACCTCCTTCAGGTAGAGGTTGCGGTCGAAATCCACCGTGTCCCGGCAGCGAAGCCGCACGCCCAGGCCGGCGTGGCCGAGCGTGACCTCGCTGACCAGGGTCTCGTGGGCGAAGCGCAGATCGCGCTCCCAGCCCTCGTCGTCCCCGGTCCACGCGAACCGGCCGTCGGCCCAGATGCCGAAGCGGCACGGCTCCCCTCCGGTGTGATTCTCGAGGCCGACCTGGGGGTAGTAGATGTCGCGGAGCTGATAGCGGCTATCGAAGGTGACGAGGAGATCGCCGTTCCCGAGCGGTAGGTCGCGCGGCACGAACGGTTAGGCGCGCGTGGCCGCGAGGAACCGCCGCGCGTTCGCGACGAGCGCCGCGTGGTCGCCGCGCCCGAGTGCATCGCCGGGGATGAGCGGGCCGCCGATGCCGAAGCCCACGACGCCCGCCTTCAGGTACTGGGGGATCTCGTCGAGCTCGATGTTGCCGGTCGCGACGAACGGCAGATGCTGCAGCGCCCGGCGGACATTCGTCACGTACGCCGGCCCGCCCACGGTCGCGATCGGATAGATCTTGATGAAGTCGGCACCGAGCTCCGCGGCCTTCACCATCTCCGTCGGGGTGAGCGTTCCCGGCATCGTGAGCGCGTCGCGCGCGCGGCCCGCGGCGATCATCTCGGGGATCAGCGCCGGGCTCACGAGGAAGCGCGCGCCCGCGAGCAGGGCCTCCTCGGCCTGCGCGCCCGAGAGCACCGTCCCCGCGCCCACGACCGCGCCGGTGTCGCGAAACGCGTCGTCGAGCGCGAGCTTGGCGATGAGCTCGAAGGCGTCCGGCACGGTCAGGGTGATCTCGACGAGCCGGACACCGCCCTCGGACACGGCGCGCGCCGCGCGCTCGGCCAGCTCGGGTGACGGGGTGCGGATGACCGCCACGAGCCGGTCTTCGCCGAAGATCTTGAGCATGTCGCGCTTCGTGACGAGTGGTCGCTGCGCGATGGCCATGATCGAATGCTACCTCGCGTCCGCGGTCACCAGCCATTCGGCATGCTCGATCATCCCTGCGGGCACCTCGCCCGCGAATGCCCTTCGGACCGCGTCCTTCTTGTCCGCGCCGGCCGCGAGGATCACGACGCGCTTCGCCCCTCGCAGCGTGCCGAGCGTGAGGCTCACGCGCTCCGGCGGCGGCTTCGCGGCGCCGTGCACCCCGACGACGTTGCCGCTCGCGCCGAGCGCGACGTTGCCGGGGAAGAGCGACGCGGTGTGGCCGTCGGTGCCGATGCCGAGCAGCACGAGATCGAGCGGGCCGGCGGCGACGATCGGCTCGTACGCCGCCGCCGCGGCCTCGGGGCCGAGCTCACCGGGGATGCGGTGCACGGTCGCCGGGCAGGCGAAGCGCAGCAGCGCGTCGTTCGCCATCTGATAGTTGGTCTCGGGGTCGAGGGGCGGGAGGCAGCGCTCGTCGCCGAACAACACGGTGACGCGCGACCACGACAGGTCCATCCTCGCGAGGATCGTGTAGCAGCGTCTTGGCGTGGTGCCGCCGGCGAGGACCAGCCGCAGGGTGGGGGAGGACCGCAGCGCGCCGGCGACGATCGCCGCGGCTGCCGCGGCGAGCTGATCGGCATCGCTGAACACGGTGGGCGATCGCATCTTCCTGAAAGGCAGCATACTTTTCAGTGAATGAGCATCGGATCGACCGTCGTCGAGGACATCTTCTCGCGGGCCGGGGCCTATCTCGAAGGGCACTTTCTCCTTTCGTCGGGCCTGCACTCTCCCTTCTATCTCGAGAAGTTCCAGATCCTGCAGTGGCCACAGGAGACCGAGCGGCTCTGCGCGGCGATCGTCGAGTCCGCGCGCGGCCTCGATGTGCGGACGGTCGCGGGCCCCACGACCGGCGGGATCATCCTCGCGCACGAGGTGGCGCGGCAGCTCGGCGTTCGCGCCGTCTATGCGGAGCGGACCGCGAATGGACGTGGCCGCGAGTTCCGGCGCGGCTTCCGATTGAATCCGGGCGAGCGCGTGCTCGTCGTCGACGACATCATGTCCACGGGCGGGTCCGTGCACGAGACGATCGACGCGGTCCGCGCGGCGGGCGCCGAGGTCGTGGGGGTGGGGGTCCTGGTCGACCGGTCATCCGGCCAGGCGCGCTTCGATGGGCTGCCGGTGATCGCCCTCTGGGACGTCTCGATCCCGACGTATCCGCCTGAGGCGTGCCCGCAGTGCGCCCAGGGGGTGCCGCTCGTGAAGCCTGGCACCACACCTGCACCGCTGATCCGGGCATGAAGGATCTCGTCAATCTCGTTCGCACGTTCATCTGGCTTGCGTTCTTCGGCGCGATCTACCAGGAGCTCAAGAAGCCGGCCGAGGAGCGCACGTGGCACGGGAAGGTCGCGGGCATCGTGCCCTACGACTTCCGGCTGCCCGATCTCGCGCGCGTGAAGGCGGCGTACTGGGCTCCCGACAGCGACGTCCTGTTCACCGAGCAGGTGGTCGGCGTCGGGTGGTCCGTGAATCTACCGGTCGCGATGCGGAAGCTCTCGGAGATCGCGTCGCAGTACGCCGACGCGATCCGGAGCCGGTCGGAAGGCGGACCTTCCGCGCCCGCCACTCGATGAACGCGGGCAGGTAACGCTCCAGCGCATCGTCTGACCCCGGCTCGGGCTCATCGCGCTCGGCGACGAGCGTCTTCTGGGACAGCGCGCGCAGCGGGACCTTCGTGGAGATCTCGCCGGGCGTGGTCTCCCAGAATCCATCGACGACCAGCCCCGCGGCCGCGCATGCGTTGATCAGATCCGAGATCCGGTGGCCGTACTCGAGCGTCGGCGCGTCCACCTTGACGCCCTCGAACTCCCAGGTCGGATCCTCGAACGGGATCGCGCCATCCTCGAAATAGCTCTTTCGAAGCCGCCAGCCCGTCCCGGTCCAGGTCCCGTACATCCGCAGCGTGACCGGATGCATCGTCGACGCCCGGTACACGCCGTCCGGCGCGAGCACCCGTCCGACCTCCGCGATGACGCGCGCGGCGTCGGGCACGAACACGATCGAATGGCTGTGCCACACGAGGTCGAACGATCCGTCGGCGAACGCGGAGAGATCGCGCATGTCGCCCTGTACGAGACGCAGCTTCACGTCGCGCGAGCGCGCGAGGTCGCGCACGGTCTTCAACTGGCGCGCGCTGATGTCGAGCACGGTCGTGTCCGCGCCGAGCTCGGCGAAGAGGACCGGATGCCAGCCGCCGCCACCCGCGAGCGCGAGGACACGCTGACCGCCGATCGGCATGCCCCCCAGGCGATCGTTCGGATCGAGGAACCGTCGCTTGGCCGCCGCGGTCTTCGGCGGCGTGCCCTGCGGACGCGTGTACGGGATGCCGGCTTCCGAGAGGCGATCCCACATCCGCTGGTTGTGCGCGGCGACGTCATCGACCGCGATGCGCCGCCGCTTCACCGGCGGGCGGTCAGGATCGCGTGGCGTCGTCGATGATCTCGCGGAGGCGGCGAAGCCGCGCCGGACGATCGTGCGCGAAGCGTTCGATGCCCGCGAGCAGATCCTTGGGCGAGAGGTGCGCCTCCGCGAGCACCTCGTCGACCGTGCCGCCGGTGCGCCAGCGATCGTCCCAGTCGGAGGTGAGCGAGTACTCGGCGACGATCGGGTGGTCGATCCAATCGCCCATCACCCGACGCGCGCGGTTCGAGATGACCATCGCATCGAGACGATCGGCGGGAGTGGCGACCGACCCGCGATAGCTCTCGCTCTGCAGCTTGAAGAGCTGAGGGCTGATCGCGGCGACGATCTTCACGTTGAGCCCGGCCTCGTCGAGCTGGGGGAGGATCTTCACCAGGTTGGCCGTCGTGGAGCTGCCCTGCACGATGACCGTCCCCATCCGCGGCTTGCCGGGCCGATACGCGCGCAGCACGTACGCACCCCGAGCCGCCTCGAAGTGCGAGGGCATGCCGAGGGCCGCCCGGTCGGGGATGTCGATGGCCGGACGCGTCAGATGGAGCGCGACGATCGGCGCCTTCGTCCGGAGCGCGGCGCCGATCACCACCGGCACCTCGTTGTATTCCCACGGGTGCACGTCGACGACCGCGCCGTCGGGAAAGAGCTGGGTCACGCCGGTCTCGAAGATGCCGAAGTGCGTCCGCGAGTCCTCGGCGGTCTCGGGGCCGGAGTGGCCGGCGACCCAGAGCACCTTCCCGACCTTGAGCTCGCAGTCCTGCGCGAGCTGGCTGAAGAGCCGCATCTCGCCGTACTTGAGATAGGAGAACGACCCATAGGTCGAGCAGGCGCCCCAGAAGCCGTTGAACTCGGTGAATGGATCATCGGCGAGGTTCACTGACGCGATCGCGCAGGCGATGCCGGCGTTCGTGAACTCGGTGATCTGCTGCGGGAGCAGCGTGCCGGTCGGGTTCGTGTCTCGCTGGTACCAGCCCCAGCCCTCGACGCCCTCGAACCCCTTCATGAAGCCGGCGATGTTCGTCGACTCGGCGAGGTCCGCCGACATCGCGATGAAGAGCGGGCGGCCGTATTCGGTCCGGGCGAAGCTGTTGACCCACGAGCCCCAGGTCGCGAGCGCCGCTCGGTTCGGTCGCTTGTCGCCGGGCTTCGCCCAGATCGCTGCCGGGTAGCGCTCGAAGTCGGTGATCCGCTCGTCGTCGAAGATGCCGGTGCCCTTGCCGCCGAGCCGGAAGGTCGGGATGCTCTCCGGCACGGTCCCGGCGATCGCGCTCAGGCGCTCGGTCAGGTAGTCGACCACGTCCGTCCGCGCGCGGAGCGCCCCCGCGGCGACGGCGAGGTTGTGGCGTGCCTGCGCCTGGATCGCGGCGGGCTCTTTCGGCGCCGGCGTGTCGGTGCCCTCGTACTCGACGCCGTACTTCGCCATGAAGTCCTTCCGCAGCTGCCAGAAGAGCTCGCTGTTCATCGCGTGCGCGGTGCCGTGGGACTGGTAGTCGTACTTGAGGTAGCCCCGTCCCTTACGGGTCTTGAACCAGCCGACCGTCGGGACGCGCTGCTTGTTGTCGCCGCGCGCGGCGTCGAGGACCACCCTCGTCACCTCGTCCCACTCGCTCCCGCGTTCGGTGCCGACGATCCGCCAGCCGTACGCCGTGAACCACTCCGTCGGACCACCGGGGACGACGCTCGAGACCGCGTTCTCGTCGATCCCGAAGTCGTTCCAGTCGAGGAGGAAGACGAGGTTCGAAAGACCGAGGCCCCACGCCGAGTTCCGGGTCTCGTGCGCCGCGCCGGGCGTGAGCCCACCCTCGCCCTCGACCGCGAAGACCTTCACCTCTTCGCATCCTGCGATCTTCAGCCCGACCGCCTCGCCCGCCGCCGGCGGCATGCCGTGACCCGAGGGACCGGTGTTCCATTTGAGGAAGAGCGTCTTCCCGCTCATCTCGGCATGGCCGGGCAGCCCGCCGTTCCGGCGCAGGAGCAGGAGGTCCTCCCACGTCAGCGCGAACTGTCCGTCGTGGGGGAAGGCGAACCGGGGATCGCCCGTGCGCTCGTGACCGGCGCGCATCGCTTCGTTCAGCGTCGCGAGCGTCGCGTAGATGAGCGGTACGGTGTGGCCAGCCGACAGAACGAAACGGTCACCGAATGGCCGCCACGGCTGAAGCACGTCCCACCGCATCGCCCCCGACAGCATCAGCGACAGCAGAAGATGCACTTTGGATCGCGACCCGCCAGGGTGGCCGCTCTGACGGTAGTTCAGGGAAAGATCGATGAACTCGTCGACGATGTCCTTGGTCGTCTCCCACATCGCGAACGCGCGCGCGTCGTCTGCCCCGGTGGGTCGGGCATCTGGATGCACCGTGCGAGCCATCGTGGTTTTTGTAGCACCATTGCGTGGTGAGTGACGCTCCCGTGCGCGACGTGCAGCTCGCGAGCGAAGGCGAGACCCTGCGAGCCGCGCTCTATGGAACGCTCCCGGCGAAGCGCGCGGCGATCCTCTGTCACGGACAGAGCTGGGACGCGAGCGGCTGGCGGGATATCGCGCCGCAGCTCGTCGCGCGCGGGGTGCCGGCCCTGGCGGTGAACTTCCGCGGCTATGCCGGTTCGACAGGCAAGACCGGAAAGTGGACGACGGTGACGGACCTTGCGGCCGCGAAGGCCTGGCTCAAGCAGGAGGGCGCGGCGGAGATCGCGCTCGTCGGTGCGTCGATGGGTGGCCATGCCGTGCTCGGCTCGTCGTTCGAGCGGGATGTGGAGTGCGTCGTCAGCATCTCGGCGCCGGTCGAGCCGGTCGAGGACGCGCTCTCCAAGAAGGTCAGCGGCCGGAAGCTCTTCATCTGCGCGAACCAGGACAGCATGGGAGCCGCGCCGCACGTGCTCCGCACCTTCGAGCTGTGCGACGCACCGAAGACCCTCCTCATGTTCGGCGCGACCGAACATTCGATCGGCATGTTCCACGCACCGTACGGGCGCGAGGTGATCGGGGCCATCCTCGATTTCGTCGCAGGACGCCGCTGATGCCCGCTCGGGTGAATCCCGACGTCCCGGGCGAGGCGAAGCTCCTGCGCGCGGTCGGCAAGCGCATCCGCGCTCTGCGCGAGCGGGAGGGCCTCACGATGGCCGAGCTCGGTCAGAGCGCGCGGGGCATCGTGTATTTCCAGCGGCAATACGTCTGGAAGATGGAGACCGGCCGGGTCGCGCCGTCGCTCGCCGCGTTGGCCCACTTCGCGAAGCGGCTCGACGTCACGATCGCCGAGCTGCTGAAGGGGATCCGCTAGGCCGGCACGCCCCACTCGCTGGTCGAGAGCCACTCCCCGAGGTCCGCGAGCGACATCGGGAGGCCCATGTAGAAGCCCTGCGCGAGGTCGCAGCCGAGCGCGCGCAGCCGGTCGAGGGTCCCCTGGTCCTCGACGCCCTCGGCGATCGCGCGAAGGCCGAGGTTGTGGGCGAGCTCGATGGTCGATCGCACGATGGCCTCGTCGCTCGAGTTCTTCAGCATGTTCAGGACGAACGATCGATCGACCTTGATGTCGTCGACCGGCAGCCGCTGGAGATATGCGAGCGAGGAGTAGCCCGTGCCGAAGTCGTCGATCGAGAGCCGGATGCCCATGCGCTGCAGCTCCCCGAGGACTTCGAAGGTGTGCTCGGCGTCGGCCATCATCGCGGTCTCGGTGATCTCGATCTTGAGGCGTGCGGCTGGGACGCCGGCGCGCTCGATCATCTCGGCCAGCTTCGCCGCCAGGTCGGTGCCGCGCAGGTTCCGCATCGACAGGTTCACCGACATGATCGGCATCGCAGCGCCGCTCGGGCTCCCGAGCACCGACAGCGCTTCCTGCAGTGTCCAGAGGCCGATCTGCCGAATGAACCCGTTCTCCTCCGCGAGCGGGATGAACGTGGCCGGCATCACGAGCCCGCGCGTGGGGTGGTGCCAGCGGCAGAGCGCCTCGACGCCGACGCAGTGGCCGGTGGCGAGGTCCACGATCGGCTGGTAGTGGAGCCGCAGCTCACCGCGTTCCAAGGAGTGGCGCAGGTCGCCGGCGAGTCCGATGGCGCTCGGGCTGTGCAGGTCCTTGTCCGGTTCGTAGACCTGAAGCCCCGAGCCACCCCGTTTGGCGGCGTACATCGCGACGTCGGCGCGGCGCATGAGGGTCTGGACGTCCTCGCCGTGCTCGGGGCAGAGCACGATCCCGATGCTCGCCTCGATGAAGGCGCTCTCGCCCTCGATGGTGAACGGCTCCTGCAGCGAGGCGAGCACCCGACGCCCGACCATCACGGCCTCCTCGCGGTCCGCCGCGAGCGGAATGAGGACCGCGTACTCGTCGCCGCCCAGGCGAGCGACGGTGTCGGACGCGCGGACCGCGGCGACGAAGCGCTCGCCGACCTCGCGGAGCACGATGTCGCCGGCCTGGTGGCCGAACGTGTCGTTGAGCTCCTTGAACCGGTCGAGGTCGATGAACAGGAGGGCGACCTTGGTGTTCCGGCGCCGCGCGGCGAGGATCGCCTGACGTAGGCGGTCGCGCAGGAGCGTGCGGTTCGGCAGGTCGGTCACCACATCGTGCAACGCCTGGTGCTCGAGAGCGACCTCGATCCGCGTGCGCTCGGTGATGTCGCGGTGGCCGAGGACCGCGCCGCCATCCCGCGCGCGAAGCGGCTGGACGGAGAGCTGGTACCACCGGCGATCGCCGCTGCGCTCCAGCGGGAACTCGAAGCTGAAGCTCGGCCGGGTGTGATCGAGCACCGACTGGATTCCGGCGGCGATCTCGCGGCTGTCCTCGGTGTCGCCGGCGCGAAGGAAGGCGAGGTAGTCGTCGCCGATGGTCGCGTCCTTCATGTCGGCTTCGCCCGAGCGGACCTCCGCGAGCCAATGCTCGTTGGCGTCGATGATGATGCCGGTGCGATCAAGGACGGCAAGGTGCGTGTCGACGGAGTCGAAGATCGATCGGACGAACGCTTCTTTGCGCGCGAGCTCCGTCTGGGTCTTCGCGCGATCCGTGACGTCGAGCGCCAGACCGACGACCTCCGTGACGGCGCCATCGGCCGACAGGACAGGGCGGTGGCGCATGTCGATGACCTGCTCGCCGGACTGGACCTCCTCGTGGATCTCCTCGCCGCGAAGCGCACGCACGATCCGATTCAGCCCGTCGGGGTTGCGCTTGTTCAGGTCGAAGACGGAGTCGCCGACCGCCGGCGGGAACGCCGACCGACCGGGGACGCGCCGACCCGTCGTCAGCGTGACGCGGCCGTTGACGTCGTACACCATGAGCTCGAGCGGCAGGTGGTCGACGACCGTCCGGAGCCGCGCCTCGTTCGCGCGCACGCGCTGCATCGCGGCCAGCCGCTCGATCGCCTCGCCGAGGATGTTCGCCACGGCGCGGAGGAACACGACGTCGTCGGGCGAGAACTCGGTGGCGCGGCTGATCGAGGCAAGGACGCCGAACGGCCGGTCGTGACCCGGGATGATCACCGTCGCGGTCGAGCGGAATCCCGCTGCGACGATCGGGGCATAGACCGCGAAGCGTCTCTCCGTGCCCAGGTCGTTCGACACGACATCCGTTCCCTGTGCCAGGGTGAAGCCGGCCTGCGAGCCGGTCGCGTCGTCGGCGATCCACTCGAGCGCGGTGCCGCCCGCGAGCCGCGTACCGGCGCGCACGGACAGGCGCCGCTCGGACGGGCTGTGCTGGATGATCCGGCAGGCTTCGGCGCCGAGGAGGCCGTTGACCGTCCGCACCGTTTCGGCGAACAGGCCCTCGAGGTCGTTGGCCGCGAGCGCGAGCCGTCCGAGCTCTGCGACCGCGGCCTGCTGGCGGACGCGCAGGCCAAGTCGCTCCTCCGCGCGCATGCGCTCGGTGACGTCGAAGAAGCTCGTGACGATGTACTCCAGCGCGCCGCCGGCGTCAGGCACGGGGACCGAATCCACGCGGACCCAGAGCTCGACCCCGTCCGCCCGGACGAGCCGCGTGCGGACATCGCGGATCGGTCGCGCTTCGGTCCGCGCGATGTGCGATGCGAGCTCGGTGAGGCCGAGCTCGGTGCCGTCCTCGGCGTAGCGCCGGACTCCCGTGGCGTGCGCGGTGCCAACGAGCTGATCGGCAGGAATGCCAAAGATCCGCGCGGCCTGCTCGTTGGCGAAGATGATGGTGCCGCTCGGATCGCGGACCAGGATGCCGCAGCCGACGGCTTCATAGACCTGCCGGAGACGATCCTCCGACGCGCGCAGGATCGCCGCGGCGCGATCGTGCTTGGCCATGACCGCCAATCGTGCGGCGAAGCCCCCCGACCGGCGTCCCCCGCACGGGGGTGGCTCCTAGACTTGAAGTACCAGGACCGGTGCGCGCCGAACGCGCAATGAGCACGGCCGGGGGGCTAGCTCAGCGGTAGAGCAGGGGACTTTTAATCCCTTGGTCGAGGGTTCGAATCCCTCGCCCCTCACAGGCGCTCGGTGCGGTCTCCTGAACGGGGCTCGTTCGGGGCCGGCACGGCCGGGCCCGGCCGCACGGAAGGACGAGGCACGTTGATCGAGGGCAGCGGCTCGCGGTCCTCGGGCGGACCGAACGCGTAGCGGTACGACAGCCCGGCGAGCGCGGCGCCGATCAGCGGGCCGATCCAGTAGACGTACCAGTTGTCGAGGTATCCCGACACGACCGCGGGGCCGAAGTGGCGGGCGGGGTTCATCGCCGCACCGGTGAGCGGTCCGCCGATCAGGATGTCGGCGGTCACGATGAGCCCGATGCCGAATCCCGCGATGCGTGGCGCGTTCGGCGAGACGGCCGTGCCGAAGACGGTCCACACCAGGAACAGGGTGAGCACCGCCTCGATGACGATCGCGAGCACCGGCGAGACCGCGGAGCTCACCGTCGGAGTCCCGAGATGCGTCTGCGTCGCGGCGGCGAGGAACGGCTCGAAGAACAGGCGGAGCACGAGTCCGGCGAGGAGCGCGCCGATGAGCTGGGCCGCCCAATAGGTCAACACCCGTGGCCACGGATGCTTGCGCGCGATCGCGAGCCCGAAGGTGACCGCGGGATTGAAGTGGCCACCCGAGATCGCGCCGAACGACGACACCGCGACCGCGAGTGCCAGGCCGTGCGCGAGCGCGATAGCGAGCAGCGAATTGGACGGCGAGCCGGCCGCGACGCTCGTCACGATCGCGCCGGCGCCGATCACGAAGAACATGAAGGTGCCCGCGATCTCCGCCAGCAGCGCGCGAGTGTGTTCGCTCACCCTGCATCCCTCCGGTCGGGCCAGATGCTAGCGTTCGCGCCGTGAGCGACTTCAAGCCGGTCGAGGCGAATAAGGCGCGCATCCTCTCGGTGAGACCCGGGGCCGCGGGCACCAGCCTCGACGACGCGAACCTCGAGTGGGTCGAGATCGCCGTGGCGCTCGACAGCGATCTCGCCAACTGGCGCGTGCAGCATCTCCGGCCGCTCTGGAAGGTCGAGATCGCGAAGCCGATCGAATGGACCTGGATCTACACGTTCGGCTCGCCCGCGTTCGTGCGGGCCGGCGAGATCTACCGGATCCACTCCGGCTCGCGCATCCGCGCGGCGATGCACCCCCTCGCCGACGATCTCACGCCGGGCCGCAAGCACGTGTACGTCGCGGGACCGCTCGCCGGGGCGCGGCTCATCTGGGAGCGGGGCGACTACGTTCGGCTGGTCGATGCGTTCGGGACGGTGATCGACGAAGTGATCGTCTGGCCGCCCGAGCCCGCTACTGCGGCCGGTACTCCTTCGTCTGGAGCGCGAGCTTCCGGATAACGTCCTCGAGCACGGTCACGCCGATGCCCTCACCCGGCGGCACCTTCATCGTCCCGTCGGGTTCGACCGTGAACGGCTCGCCGATGAGCTCCGTCTCGAAGTAGCGCTCGGACGCGCTCACGTCGCCGGGCAGGCTGAAGTTCGGCAGCGACGCGAGGTGCACGTTGTGCGCCCGGCCGATCCCGAACTCGAGCATCCCACCGCACCACACCGGGATCATGTTGTCAGCGCAGACATCGTGGATCCGCTTCGCCGAAGTGTGGCCGCCCACGCGCCCCGGCTTGATGTTGATGATCCGCGTGGCACCGAGCGCGATCGCCTTGCGCGCGTCCTCGCTCGTGTGGATCGACTCGTCGAGACAGATCGGCGTCGCGATCTCCTGTTGCAGGGTCGCGTGGTCGACGATGTCGTCGTACGCGAGCGGTTGCTCGACCATCGTCGGGTGGTACGCGTCGATGCGCTTGAACAGCGGCGCATCGGCGAGGGTGTACGCCGAGTTCGCGTCGAGCATGAACCGCAGGTCGGGGAACCGATTGCGCACGGCCTCGGCGACGTGGCCGTCGGCGCCCGGCTTGATCTTCAGCTTCACGCGCTGGTAGCCGCCCCGAAGCTCGCGCTCGATGGTCGCGATGAGCTCCTCGACCGTCGGGTGGATGCCGATCGCCACGCCGCAGAGGATGCGGTCACGCGTTCCACCGAGCAGCTTCGACAGCGAAGCACCCTCGCGCTTGGCGAACAGGTCCCAGATCGCCATCTCCATCGTGGCCTTGGCCATCCGGTGCTCGCGGATCCACGAGAGCTTCGCGTCGGTCTGGGTCGGGTCGGCGAGATCCTCGCGCAGCAGCTGGGGGATGACGATCTCATCCAGCACGTACCAAACGGTCTTCGGGGTCTCGCCCGAGTACCACGGCTGCTCCGGGGCGACGCTCTCACCCCAGCCGACGGCGCCCTCGCTCTCGACGCGCGCGAGCACGTGCGTCTGGTGCGTCTCCCGAGAACCGCTCGTCTCGTAGGCGCGTTTCAGCGGCAGCCGCACGACGAACAGCTCCACGCGCTCGAGCCTCAAGGTCCCTCCGGTGGTCCGCTGCGGCGCGGCTGCGGCACGAGCAGGTACGCGCCCCGCCCGTTCTCGCTCCGCAGGAACTCCACGGCAGCGTAGCCCTCGGCGAACGCGCCTTCGAAGGCGCCGCGCGCCGCGATCCGCCACTCGAGCGCGAGCGATGCGTCCTTCCGTTTGATGGCCTGGAAGTCGGGCGGGATCTCGACGAACAGGTGCGTCTCGCCGTTGGGCGGGTCCTGCAGCGCCGGGCGATCGCTCTCCGAGCGGAGCAGGTAACGGATGCCTTCGCGCTCCGCGTCGTCGAGCGCCGGCACGGGGTCCTCGCCACGGAGCCGCTTGTACGTGCGGTCCATCCCGATCGGCCATTCGACGTAGAAGCGATCCGAGGGAAGGCCCGCGTTCAGCTTGTCGGGCATCGCACCGTAGAAATCGCGGTGGTACTCGCGGGCGTATGTGCCGAGCTTGCCGAAGTTGAAGCGCGCGTTGAGCGCTTCGAGCGGGTCCATGGTCCAGGCCATGATCTCGATGCCCTGGTCGAGACAGTGATCCCGCTGCGCCTCCTTGAGCGCGAGCGCGAGACCGCTCCCGCGATGCTCTCGGCGGACGGCGAGCATGTGCGAGTGATGCCGGAAGTGGAAGTCGTAGATCCCGAGGAAGCCGAAGACGAATCCGGCGGGACGTTCGTCGCCGTCCACGTAGCCAAGGCCGACGTAGCCGCCGTTGTGGACGATCGCCAGCATGAGCTGTGGCGGCACGGCGACGTCGCCGCTCCACACCTCGTCCTGGATCGGGACGGTGAGCGCGCAGGCGGCGATATCGGTCGCGGTCTCGACCCGGTACGACACGGCGCGCCCCAGTATCGGGCCATCGGGACCGTCGGCTATGCTGCCGCCGCATGGCGGACAATGTCGAATTCCTGAAGCGCGTGCGGCTGTTCGAGAACCTCGATCGCAAGTCGCTCGAGGCGATCGCGAACGCCGCTGTCGAGCAGAGCTACACCGCCGGACAGGACATCGTCCGTCAGGGCGACACCGGGGTCGGGGCGTTCATCATCAAGAAGGGCCGCGTCGAGGCGTTCCAGGATCGCGGCGGCCACATCCACAAGCTCGCCGACATGAAGGAAGGCGACGTCTTCGGCGAGATGGCGCTCCTCGACGAGTTCCCGCGGTCCGCGACGGTGCGTGCGGTCGAGCCGACCGTCTGCCTCGGGATCCAACGCTGGCACTTCCGCGGCATCCTCGAGAGCCATCCCCAGATCGCCCTTGCTCTGCTGCCCGTGCTCACGAAACGGCTTCGTAATGCCGAGCGCGAGGACGAGGCGAGCGCGAAGCACTAGCCCGTGGCAGATAAGCGCGCCGCCCGCCTGAAGGTCGTCCCGCTGTTCGCGCACTGCGACAACAGGCAGATCGACTTCATCGCGACGCAGGTCGAGGAGATGGATTTTCCCGCTGGTCGCGTGCTCTGCACCGAGGGAACCTACGGCGGCGATTTCTTCATCCTCGAGTCCGGCACCGCGGACGTGACGCGTGGCGGCGAGAAGATCGCGACGATGCAGTCGGGCGACTTCTTCGGCGAGATCGCCCTCGTCGACGGCGGAAGGCGCACGGCGACGGTCACGACCACGGCCCCCAGCCGGGCGTTCGTGCTCGGGCCCCGGCAATTCCAGAACGTCCTACATCAGAACGTCGAAGTGATCCACGCGGTCATGAAGGCGCTCGCGACTCGCGTCCGCGAAGCCGGCGCCGCGAAGGCCGACTGACCAGCGCCAACTAGGCTCACGCCGGTATGGCTGGCATCGTCGAGTGCGTCCCCAACGTCAGCGAGGGCCGGCGCCTCGATGTGATCGCCGGCCTCGCCAAGGTCATCACCGCCACGCCGGGAGTGCGACTGCTCGACCAAACGAGCGACGTGGACCACAACCGCTCGGTGTTCACGTTCGCGGGCGATCCGGATGCGGTCGAGCGTGCCGCACTCGCGCTCATCGACGCGTCGTTCGCGGCGATCGACATGCGCGGTCACAAGGGCGAGCACCCGCGGCTCGGTGCGGTGGACGTGGTGCCGTTCGTACCGCTGGCGGGCGTCACGATGGACGAGTGCATCGCGATCGCGCGCCGGGTCGGCGCCGCCGTCGCGGCGAAGCACGACGTCCCGGTCTTCTACTACGCGAAGGCCGCCACGCGCCCGGAGCGTGTTCGGCTGCCCGACATCCGCAAGCCCGAGTTCGAAGGCCTCGCCGAGTTCCTCGAAACGACGCACGTGCCGGATGTCGGACCGCGGGTGCTGCACCCGTCGGCCGGCGCGATCGTCATCGGCGCGCGGCCGCCGCTCATCGCCTTCAACATCGAGCTTGACACGACGGACCTGAAGCTCGCTCAGCGCATCGCGAAGGAGATCCGCGAGTCGTCGGGCGGGCTGCCGGCCGTCCAGGCGAAAGGGTTCATGCTGTCGGACCCGCCGCGCGCGCAGGTCTCGATGAACCTCCTCGATCACACGGTGACCCCACTGCCGACCGTGTGGTCGGCGGTTGAGTCGCGCGCGGCCGCCGCCGGCGTCCGCATCCTGCGTGGCGAGCTCATCGGCCTCATCCCGCTCGACGCCGCGCTCGCGGCCGCGGGTGGCGCGCTCAAGCTCGACGGCTTCGCGCGCGACCGGGTCATCGAAGCGCGTTTTCTCGAGTGATCGAGCGGCCGCAGGCCGATCTCCTGATCCGCGGTGCGCGGCTGTTGACCCTCGCGCCGTTCCGCATCGAGCAGCCACGCGTCGGGCCGGCGGCCGGCGACGTCGGAGCGGTCGACGACGGGTGGGTGGCGGCGCGTGACGGCGCGATCCTCGCGACCGGTCACGGCGACGGCTGGAAGCAGTTCGAGCTCACTTCCGGCGCCATCGAACGGCAGGCCGGCGGGCGCGTCGCGATGCCCGGCCTGGTCGATCCGCACACGCACCTCTGCTACGCGGGCGAGCGGTGGGACGAGTTCACGACGCGGCAGAGCGGCGCCGACTACCTCGCGGTGCTCGAACGCGGCGGTGGGATCCACGCGACGGTGCGCGCGACGCGCGAAGCGTCGGACGAGACGCTGCTCGCGCTCACTCGCGCGAGACTCGCCCGGGCGGTGTCGTTGGGCACCACGACGATCGAGATCAAGAGCGGCTACGGCCTCGAGCCCGATGAGGAGCTGCGGCAGCTGCGGCTCATCGCGCGGATCCGCACCGAGGCGGCCATCGACGTTGCCGTCACGTACCTCGCCCTCCACGCCATGCCGCGAGGGGCCGAGCGGCGCGAGTTCCTGAAGGCGGCCGAGGCGATGGTCGCGACCGTCGCCGCCGAGCACCTGGCCGAGGCGGTCGATGGCTTCATCGAGAAGGCCGTGTTCGAGCCCGATGAGGCGCGCCCGGTGTTCAAGGCGGCCCAGGCCGCCGGCCTGGCGGTCACGATGCACGCGGACCAGCTCCACGACGTCAACGCCGCCGCGTTCGCCGCGCGCCTCCAGGCGCGGTCGGCCGACCATCTCGCGAACGTCTCCGCGGACGGGATGCGCGTCCTCGAGCGCATCGGACACACCGTGGCGGTCCTGCTCCCGGGCAGCGCGTTCTTCGTCGGCTACGCACCTCCGGACGCGCGGCGATTCCTCACCGCTCGCGTGCCCGTGGCGATCGCGACCGACCACAACCCCGGCACCTCGCCGCTCGAGGGCATGCCCACGGCCATCGCGCTCGCGGTGACCCTCTGCCACCTCACACCGCACGAGGCGATCGTCGCCGCGACGATCAACGCCGCGCACGCGCTCGGGCGCGGGCAGCGTACCGGTGCGCTCGTGGCCGGTCGTCGCGCCGACATCGTGATCCTCGAGACCGACGACGAGCGCGACCTCTGCTACCGGCTGGGGGCACCATTGGTCAGCGAGGTCTACGCAAGTGGGAGACGGGTCGCGTGAAGGCGCCCGAGACGCGTTATGCGAAGAGCGGCAGTGTCAACATCGCTTATCAGATCGTCGGCGACGGCCCGATGGATCTTGTGTTCGCGCCGGGCTGGATCAGCAATGTCGAGCTCGGCTGGGAGGACCCGGCGACCGCCCGTTTCTACGAGCGGCTCGCGTCATTCTCGCGGCTCATCCTGTTCGACAAACGCGGCACCGGGCTGTCGGATCGCGTGTCCGACGAACATCCGCCCACGCTCGAGGAACGCGCCGACGATTTGCGCGCGGTGCTCGACGCTGTGGGATCGGACCGCGCCGTGCCGTTCGGCGTCTCTGAGGGCGGGAACATGTGCGTGGTGTTCGCCGCGACCCACCCGGATCGAACGGCCGCGCTCATCACCCACGGGATCTTCGCCAAGCGGATCTGGTCTGCGGATTACCCGTGGGCCCCCACCGTCGCCGAGCGCCAAGCGTGGCTCGATGGTCTCGCTGATCGCTGGTCCGGCGGCGAGATGGACCTGACCACGATCGCCCCCAGCGTCGCGGGTGACGCCGCTGTACGAGCCGCGTTCGCGCGCCGGTCCAGGCTCAGCGTGAGCCCGAGCGCGGCGGTCGCGCTAGGACGGATGAACACCGAGATCGACATCCGCGCGATCTTGCCGGTGATCAGCGTCCCGACCCTCATGTTCCACGCTGTCGGCGACCGCGACGCCAACATCGAGGAAGGCCGCTGGATCGCTTCGCGGATCCCCGGCGCACGCCTCATCGAGCTGCCGACGGACGATCACATCCCGTACTACGCGAACCAGGACGCGGTGGTCACCGGCGTACAGGAGTTCATCACCGGGACACGGCCGGCGCCTCATGGGGATCGGTTCCTCGCGACGGTGCTCTTCACCGATATCGTGAACGGCACGGCGAAAGCGGCCGAGCTCGGCGACGCCGGCTGGCGCTCCCTCATCGAATCGCACCACGCCGTCGTACGCCGTGAGCTGGAACGATTCCGTGGCACCGAGATCGACACCGCCGGTGACGGCTTCTTCGCGACGTTCGACGGTCCCGCTCGCGCGGTCCGGTGCGCGCTCGAGATCCGCGACGCCGTGCGGTCCCTTGGCGTGGAGGTCCGCGCCGGCGTGCATACGGGTGAGTGCGAGACCATTGCCGGGAAGACCGGCGGCATCGCGGTGATCATCGGCTCGCGGGTGCGGGAGCAGGCCGCCCCGGGGGCCGTCGTCGCGACAAGCACGGTGAAAGACCTGACCGCCGGCTCCGGCCTTCGCTTCGAGCCGCTTGGGACACGACGGCTGAAAGGAGTGCCCGACGAATGGCAGATCTTCAGCGTGGCAGCCTGACCGGCCGCCTTCCGTGGTGGCTCGGAGGCATCGTCATCGGTGCGCTGCTCGGCGGACTGTTCGCGTCGCTGGGTGGCATCGTGCTCGGGCTCGTGTTCGTCGTCCCGTTCGCCGCGGCGCGCGGTCGCGCGGGTGCGGCCATCGCCGGCGGCCTCCTCGGCGCCGGTCTGGCGGGCATCGTCGTGCACGGCATCGCGCTCGACATTGCGACGGCTGCCGCCGCGGTCACGCTCGCGGCCGGCCTTCTCCTCTCCGGAGTCGCGCTCACCAGGCGTTAGGCTTGACCCGCGGCGTGCACTACCGATAACAGGAGGCGCG
>CAZMLV010000012.1:21756-28336 GCA_964567235.1 uncultured Chloroflexota bacterium
CTCACCAGGCGTTAGGCTTGACCCGCGGCGTGCACTACCGATAACAGGAGGCGCGACCACGTGGCTACACAACGCGTCGCCATCTATCCGGGCTCGTTCGATCCACCGACGAACGGCCACCTCGACATCGTCGACCGCGCGTCCCGGTTGTTCGACCGCGTCGTCATCGGCGTCGGGCGCAACCTCTCCAAGAAAACCGTGTTCACGGCCGACGAGCGCGTTGCCCTCATGCAGGAGGCCTGCGCCAAGCTGGCCAATGTCGAGGTGCGGACGTTCGACAGCCTCCAGGTGGAGTTCGCCCGCGAGGTCGGCGCCATGTTCATCATCCGTGGCATCCGCGCGCTCTCGGACTTCGAGTTCGAGTTCGAGATGGCGAACATGAATCGCCGGCTCGCCGTCGACCTCGAGATGGTGTTCCTCATGACCGCGCCGGAGTACCTGTTCGTCTCCGCGTCGCGGGTGAAGGAGCTCGCCGCATTTGGCGCGCCGGTGGATGGGCTCGTGCCTCCGAACGTCGGCAGGGCGCTCGCGAAGAAGGCGAAGCACGGCCTGCGCACCGGGGCCACCGAGCCGGCTGACTAGAGCTGTGGGCACGCTCCTCGCGATCGACGCGGGCAACACGAACGTCGTCATCGGCGCGTACCGGGGCGCCAAGCTTCTCGCGACGTGGCGCACCGCCACCGACCACGACCGCACGGAGGACGAGCTCGCGGTGACGCTCGACGCCCTCCTCGGACAGGAGGATCTCTCCCTCGAGACGATGGATGCCCTCGTGATCGGCAGTGTCGTGCCGCCGCTCACGCAGGTCTTCACACGGCTGGCCGACCGGTACATGAAGGGGAAGGCCGTCGTCATCGGACCCGGGGTGAAGACCGGGGTCCGCCTGCGGGTCGACAACCCGTCCGAGGTCGGCGCGGACCGGATCGCGAACACGCTTGCGGCGCATCGCCGCTACGGCGGCCCAGCCGTGATCGTCGACTTCGGCACGACGACGAACTTCGACGTCGTCAGCGCCGACGGCGACTTCCTCGGCGGCGCGTTCGCGCCGGGCCTCGAGGTCTCGGCGCAGTCCCTCTTCTCGCGTGCCTCGCGGCTCTTCGCGGTGAGCTTCACCGCGCCGAAGGACGCGATCGGCAAGAACACCGCCGACTGCCTGCGCAGCGGGATCATCTTCGGCTATGTCGGTCTCGTCGAAGGGCTCCTGGAGCGGATCCTCGCCGAGATCCCGGGCGGGTCCACCAAGGTCATCGCCACCGGCGGCCTCGCGCCGACGATCGCGCCGCTCACGACGAGGATCGAGCGCGTCGACGACGACCTGACCCTCGAAGGGCTCCGGCTCCTCTGGGAGCTGAACGCGGCATGAACGAGATCCTCCGCGGCAAATATGTCGTGCTCGCGGTCACCGGCTCGATCGCTGTCTACAAGGTGGTCGAGCTCGCGCGCCGCCTGACCCAGTCGGGCGCGACGGTGCAGGTCATCATGACGCCGGGTGCGACGCAGTTCGTGCAGCCGCTCACCTTCCAGGCGCTGACCTATCGCCCCGTCGAGGTCGAGATGTTCGGCACGTTCGACGATCGCGCGACCGGTCACGTCGCGATGGGGCAGCAGGCCGACGTCGTCGTCGTCGCGCCGGCCACCGCGCACACGATCGCGCGGCTGGCGAACGGCTTCGCCGACGATCTCATCGGCACGACGGTCCTGGCGTCGCACGCGCCGCTGGTCATCGCGCCGGCGATGGAGACCCACATGTGGGCGAACCCCGCGACGCAGACGAACGTCGAGGCGCTCCGCGACCGCGGGGCGATCATCGTCGAGCCCGAGAGCGGCGAGCTCGCCTCCGGGCTCGTGGGCCAGGGCCGCCTCGCGTCGGTCGAGGCCATCGGTGCCGCGATCGAGGAGGCGCTGTCGACGTCCACCGCGCTCGCCGGGAGGCGGGTCATCGTGACGGCCGGGCCGACGCTCGAGCCCATCGATCCGGTACGCGTCGTGACGAACCGCTCGAGCGGCAAGATGGGCTACGCCGTCGCCGCGGCGGCACAGTGGGCCGGCGCAGAGGTCACGCTCGTGAGCGGGCCGACCGCCCTGCGCGCGCCAGCGGGCGTCACGACCGTCGCGATCGAGACCGCGCAGGAGCTCACCGACGCGGTGCTCGCGACCCTGCCCGGCGCCGATGCGGTGATCATGGCCGCCGCCATCGCCGACTACCGGCCGGCGAGACCCGCGGACCAGAAGCTGAAGAAGCGCGAGCAGGGCGACACGATGTCCATCGAGATGACCCGGACCGCGGACGTGCTCCAGGCGATCGTCGCCAAGCGCGATCCGCGCACGATCGTGGTCGGGTTCAAGGCGGAGACCGGCGACGCCCTCGCCGAGGCCTCGCGGATGCTGCGCGAGAAGAAGCTCGACCTCGTGGTCGCCAACGATGTGACGGCGAAGGGATCGGAATTCGGGAGCGAGACGGATCAGGTCACGTTCGTGAGCGCGGACGGCGCCGAGGCGCTCCCGCTGCTGTCGAAGCGCGAGGTCGCGCGACGGCTCGTCGCGAAGATCGCGGAGCGCTTGGCCAGCTAACGTTCGGGCGTGGCGATCCGCTGGTGCACGTTCGACTGCTACGGCACGCTCATCGACTGGGAGGGCGGCATCACCGGGGCGCTCCTTCCGTATTTCGAGACGCCGCCTGACCGCGATGCCCTCGCGAAGGAGTACATCGAGACCGAGGCGAAGGTCGAGGGCGGCCGCTACCTCCGCTACCGCGACATCCTCGACCAGGCCGGCCGGGCGCTGCTCCGCGCGCACGGGATCGAGCGGCCCTCACCGTTACCGGCGTCGCTCCCTGGCTGGCTGGCGTTCCCCGAGGTGCCCGCAGCGTTGCGGGCGCTGCAGACGACGGGCCGGCGGATCGCCATCCTCTCCAACGTGGACCGTGACCTCATCGCGACGTCGATCCCGAAGCTCGGCATCACGCCCGATCTGGTCGTGACCGCGGAGGACGTCGGCAGCTACAAGCCCGCGGCCGGTCACTGGATCCGGTTCGCGGAGCTGTCCGGCACATCGGCCGCGGAGACGGTCCACGTGGGCGCGAGCCAGTACCACGACATGGTGCCGGCGGCCGCGCTCGGCTACCGCACCGTGTTCATCGACCGTCACGGCGAGACCCTCGTGTCATCGCCGACCCACGTGCTCCGCGACCTGTCGCCGCTCCCGCGGACCATCGCCGATCTGGAGTGAAGCTCCCGCTCGTCCTCCATCCACTGCGGAACCGAGACTTCCGGTTGCTCTGGACCGGGCAGACGGTGTCGATCTTCGGCAACTTTCTGCATCAGGTCGCCATCCCGTTCCAGTTGCTCGCGCTCGGCGCGTCGCCGATCCAGCTCGGCATCGGCGCGTCGATCGGCACCGCGATGGCTCTGGTGCTGTTCCTATTCGCCGGCGCGATCGTCGATCGGGTGCCGCGCCGGCGCGTGATCCTCACCTGCGACCTGCTGAGCGGCATCGTGGTGCTCACCATCGCGCTCCTGAGCCTGACCGGCCATCTTCGGATCGAACACATCTACATCGAGGCCGCGTTCTTCGGCGCCACCAGCGCGTTCTTCATGCCGGCGATGGGCGCGATCATCCCCGAGCTCGTGCCGGCCGACATCCTCGTGCAGGGCAACACCCTTCGCTCGTTCTCACGCCAGGGCGCGCGGCTCACGGGACCCGTCATCGGGGGGCTGATCGTCGCGTCGGCCGGTCCGGGCTGGGCCTTTCTCGCCGACAGCCTGACCTTCTTCGTCAGCTTCCTCGTGCTGCTCGCGGCCAGCTCGACCCGCTCCGTGCCCGCACCGCGGCAGCCGATCCTCCGGGAGATCCGCGAAGGTGTCGCGTTCACGTTCTCGCTCCCGTGGCTGTGGATCACGATCCTCGTCTTCGCATTCGCGAACGCGACGTACGCGGGCCCGCTCATCGTGGCGATGCCGCTGTACGTGAGGAACGTGCTGCTCGCGGACGCGGGCGTCTTCGGCCTCATCAACGCGTCCAACGGGGTCGGCGAGATCATCGGCGGGATCCTGCTCGGGCAGCTCCGGCTCCGGCGCATCGGCATCGCGATGTACGTGGCCGCGGCGTTCGGAAGCCTGTGGCTCGCGATGTACGGCCTGGTTCCCATCTACCCGCTGCTGCTCTTGTACGGCGTCGGCCTCGGGATGGGTTTCATCGGCTTCGGCGTGCTCTGGGACACCGCGGTGCAGCGCCACGTGCCGCGCGCGCTGCTCGGCCGCGTAGGGAGCGTCGACGGATTCGGGTCGATCCTCCTCCTGCCGCTCGCGCCGCTCGCCGCCGGCGCGCTCGTCGAACGGGTCGGTCCCGCGGCAGTGCTCGCGGGCGGCGGTCTGCTCAGCACGGCGCTGTGTGTCTTCCCGCTGCTTATCCCCTCCATTCGCCAACTGCGCGCGTGATGGTGACCGTTACCCTTGATGAGTGACAGCACGCACTGATATCCGGAACGTCGCGATCATCGCTCACGTCGACCACGGGAAGACCACGCTCGTCGACGCGATGCTCAAACAGAGCCACATCTTCCGCGAGAACCAGCAGGTCGCGGAACGGGTGATGGACAGCAACGCCCTCGAACGCGAGCGCGGGATCACGATCATGGCCAAGAACACGGCCATCGTGTACCGCGGCACGAAGATCAACATCGTCGACACGCCCGGCCACGCGGACTTCGGCGGTGAGGTCGAGCGCGTGATGAACATGGTCGACGGCGTCCTCCTGCTCGTGGACGCGGTCGACGGCCCGATGCCGCAGACGAAGTTCGTCCTGCGCCAGGCTCTCCAGCGCGGACACCGCGCGATCCTTGTCGTGAACAAGATCGACCGCCCGAACGCGCGGCCGAACCACGTGCTGAACGAGACGTTCGACCTCTTCCTCGATCTCGGTGCGTCGGAGAAGCAGGCGGAGTTCGAGACCGTCTACACGAACGCGCTCATCGGCGCGGCCAGCACGGATCATCGGCACATCGGCACGACGCTCGAGCCGCTGTTCGACGCGATCCTCAGCGAGATCCCGCCGCCCGACGTCGACCGCGACGGCCCGACCCAGCTGCTCGCCACGATGACGACCCTCGACGACTACAAGGGGCGCATCGTCCTCGGCCGGCTGCAGAGCGGCCGGGTGAAGCGCGGGCAGACCGTGGTGCGGATCGACCACGACGGCAAGGTCCTCCCTCCTACGAAGGTCACGGCCGTGTTCACGTTCAACGGGCTCGATCGCGAAGAGGTCGAGGAGGTCGAGGCGGGCGACATCGTCGCGATCGCCGGCGTCGGTGACGCCACGATCGGCGAGACGATCGCCGACGCCGCGGACCCGCGGCCGCTGCCTCCGATCCGGGTCGAGGAGCCGACCCTGCGGATGACGTTCAAGGTGAACGACTCGCCGTTCGCGGGGCGCGAGGGCACCTTCGTCACCAGTCGCAAGATCCGGGAGCGCCTCTACGCCGAGCTCGAGCGCGACGTGGCGCTGAAGGTGGAGGACACCGACACGCCGGACACGCTCTTGGTATCGGGCCGCGGCGAGCTGCACCTCGCGATCCTCGTGGAGAACATGCGCCGCGAGGGCTACGAGTTCCAGGTGTCCAAGCCCGAGGTCATCAGCAAAGTCGTGAACGGCGAGACCCAGGAGCCGTACGAGCAGCTCGAGGTCGAGGTCACGCAGGACGGTCTCGGCGCGGTCGTCGAGCTCGTCGGCCAGCGCCGCGGGATCCTGCAGGACATGAAGTACCGGGACGACGGCAGCGTGCACTGCGTGTACAAGGTGCCGACCCGCGGGCTACTCGGGTTCCGTCAGGCGTTCCTCACGAACACCCGTGGCCAGGGCGTGATGAACACGCTCTTCGCGGGCTACGGTCCGCACGCGGGCCCGATCTCGACCCGCGAGCTTGGATCGCTCATCGCGTTCGAGGCCGGCGAAACGACCGCCTACGGTCTCGCCGGATCGCAGGACCGCGGCACGCTGTTCATCGGGCCGGGTGTGGAGGTCTACGAAGGGATGATCGTGGGCCAGCACATCCGCGATCGCGACCTCGAGATCAACGTCTGCAAGCGCAAGCAGCTCACGAACATGCGGAGCAGCAACTCGGACATCGCCGTGAAGCTCGATGGGATCCGCACGCTCTCGCTCGACGACGCGATCGAGTTCATCGCCGACGACGAGCTGCTCGAGGTGACCCCGAAGGCGTTCCGCCTGCGCAAGCGCGTCCTCGCGAAGCAGGACCGCGACCGCGCGTTCGGCCAGATGAAGAAGCAGGCGGCCGCGGTCAGCTAGCGGGCCCGGTCCCGGTACGACGGCACGGTGATCATCGGCGGCCGCTCGACCACGCCGATGTCCTGCACGTCGAGGTGGAACCCTTCGGCCGTCGGCGAGATCAGCTTCATCGTGAGGTTCGCGTCGTCGAGGAGGCTCTGGCCGCGCCCGTCGCCGAGCCGCTTCATCGCGACCTGCAGGATCTCGAACGAGGTCTTCGAGAGGTTCAGCAGCGACTGGTTACGGTGGATGCGCTGCTTCATGTCGACCTGCGCGATCGACCGCAGACCCGTCGTCC
>CAZMLV010000013.1:0-13096 GCA_964567235.1 uncultured Chloroflexota bacterium
GGACCATGACCGCGTCGATCCCGGCGTTCACGGCGCGCGCGGCGACGCGGTCCAGTGTCTCGACCTGTGTGAGGACGGACATGTCGAGGGAGTCCGTGATCACGAGACCACCGAAGCCGAGCTCGCGCCGCAACAGGTCGCCGAGGATCTTCGGCGAGAGCGTCGCGATGTCGTCCCCGTCCAGCGCCGGGTACCGGATGTGCGCGGTCATCACCGCGGACGCTCCGGCAGCGAAGGCCGCCCGGAACGGGACGAGCTCGCGCGACTCGAGCAGCGCGCGATCGGCTGGGACGTCGACCGTCGTGTGATGCGTATCGTGCGCGGCGGCCCCGTGGCCGGGGAAGTGCTTCGGCGAGGTCGCGACACCGGCGCCCTCGGATCCGGTCACCCACGCGGCGCAGTAGCGAGCGGCCGCGGCCGCATCGTCGCCGAACGCGCGCGTGCCGATGACGGGATTGCGCGGCTCGACGTTGACGTCGCACACGGGGGCATGGTTCATCGCGATCCCGTCCGCGCGGAGGCCGAGCGCGACCGCGCGCGCGGCGCGCTCCGCGTACGACGGCTCGCCCGTCGCGCCGATCGCCATCGCGCTCGGGAACACGGCGCCGTAGCCGATGCGGATGACACTTCCGCCCTCCTGGTCCACCCCGACCGGAACGGGCGGCAGGCCGCCCCGGTGCGCGGCCGCGACCGCCTCGCGCAACATGCCGCGCACCTGATCGCGCGATCGGATGTTGCCGCGGTACGCGAACAGCAGCAGCCCGCCGATCCGCCCGCGCTCGATCGCGTCGAGGAGGGGTCCGGGGACCTCGGGTCCATCGAATCCAGCCCAGACCAGCGCACCGGTGGTCAGTCGCGCGCTCACTCGCCGAGCCTAGGTGGTCATCGCCTCCGCGGCGGCCGCGATGCGCTCGCACGTGAGCCGCAGGTCGGTGACCTCACGCTCGCTGAAGCGGTCGCCGAACAGCGTGCCGATCGCGCGCACGACATTCGGCGCCGCGCGGCGGAACGCCCGCCGGCCATCGGTGGTCAGCACGATGAGCTGACCGCGTCGGTCGCTGGCACAGGCCCGTCGCTCGATGTATCCACGCTCGACCAGCCGGTCGAGCAGCCGGGTGAGGCCGCTCTTGGTGATGAGCACGCGGTCGGCGAGCTCCGTCGGGCGCAGGCCCTCCTTCGGTCCCGTCGCGACGTTCAGCAGCACGTCGTACTCGGAGTACGAGACGCCGGTGTCGGCGAGGGCGGCCTCGAGCGCGAGCGTCGAGGTCGTGCCGGCGCGCAGGAACGCGCCCCACGCGCCGAGCTCCGGTTCGGCGGCCCGGCGCGGCCGCTCGGCGCGCTCGCCGGAACGGTCGGCCGCTGCCCCGACCCGGGAATATGTTGTTCCAGCAACTTGTTCCCGCACAACAAGAAGGATAGCACCGGCGTGCTGCCGAGCAAGCACTTCTCGGTCCAGGAGGACAACACACATGCAGTGGCAGATCGACACAGCTCATTCGAGCGTTACGGCGGCGGTGAAGCACATGATGCTCACGACCGTCCGCGGCGCGTTCAACGGAACGTCCGGATCCATCGACTTCGATCCGGCGAGGCCGGAGGCCGGATCGGTCGAGCTCCGGATCCCGGCGGCGTCCGTGAACACCGGCGATGAGAAGCGCGACGGGCATCTCCGTTCCGCCGACTTCCTCGACGCCCAGACCCACCCGGAGATCGTGTTCAAGAGCACGAAGGTGACCTCGAAGGGGAAGAACGAGTTCGTCGTGGCCGGTGACCTGACCATCCGCGGCACCACCAGGCCGGTCGCGGTGAATGTCGAGCTCGTCGGCATCGGCGAAGACCCGCGTGCGGGACAGCGCGCAGGGTTCGACGCGAAGTTCAGCTTCGACCGTACCCAGTGGGGGCTGACCTGGAACATGCCGGTCCCGAGCGGTGTCCTCGTCGGTGAGAAGATCTCGATCGAGGCGAACATCGCCGCGACCCCGCAGGTGAAGTCGTCCGAGGCGATCGCCGCCTAGGCCGACGCGCGGCGGCGCGCGTGGAAGCGGGAGATCGCAAGCTCCCCAAGCGCGCGCCGCCGGGTCCGGCGCGGCTCCTTCTCGAGGACGATCCGCCGGATCTGATCCGACGACGGGACGATCGGCGCGATGCGCCGGCGACTTCGCGGACCGGCGATGCGGCCTTCGAGCGCGTCGATCACGTCCTTGATCCGTTCATCGATCTCGTGGATGTCGAGCGGGCGATCCCCGAGCGGCAGCGAGATCCGGACTTCGAGCTGGTCGCTCTCCCGATAACCGACCCCGCGCCGCGTCTGCACGTCCAACACGGCGCCGTGCACCCGCCGGCGCCACTCGTTGCGCGGCCGCGCGTATGGCGGCAGCGGAACACTGATCGAGAAGCGGCGAGCCACGGCGGGAGCGTAGCGCCCCGCTAGCCGCGGGTGATGATGACGTCGACGCTGTCCCACCCGGTCGCGCCGCTCGGGAACGGGTCGCGCTGGATCTTCGTCTCGAGCTCACCGGTCTGGTCAGTGGAGCGCGCGACGATCGTGAACTTGCCGGTGCCCGAGGGCGTCCAGTCGAGCTTCCAGCGCACCCACGTCAGCTGCCCGAGCGCGGGCTCGAGCTCGGCGGCGTTGAAGGTCTTGCCGCCGTCGGCGGAGACCTCGACCTTCGAGATGCCACGCGCCCCGGAGAACGCGACACCGGCGATCGGGACCTTCGCCGAGCCGTCCCACTTCGCCGCGCGGATCGGAGTGTCGATCCGGGTGTTCGTGTTGATCACCGCGAGATCGGACCAGCCGCGCTCCATCCAATACCCGAGGTAGTCGAACGTCACGCACTCGATCGACCGCAGCCACTTCACGTTCTTCATGCCGTAGATGTTCGGCACCAGGAGTCGCGCGGGATAGCCGTGGTCCTGCGGGATCGTGACGCCGTTCATCAGGTAGGCCACGATCGTGTCGGGCTCCATCGCCTTCTCGATGCGGATCGAGTCCGTGTAGCCATCGACCGAGGTGAGCTTCACGTCGTAGGTCTGCGCGGTCGGCTGGGCGCGCGCGAGCAGGTCGCGCAGCGGCACGCCGGTCCAGAGGGCCGTCGACATGAGGTCGCCGCCGATGTCGTTGCTGATGCACTCGAGCGTCTTGAGCTGCTCGACGGCCTCGAGATCCAGCAGCTGGTCGTAGGTCAGCGAGAAGGGACTCGCGACCGAGCCGCCGATGTCGAGGCTCCACTTCGCGATGTCCACCGACGGCTTGATGAGCGTCGTGTCCACGGTGTAGTGATCTGCGTTGGCGGTGATCCGCGGCGTGAGCGCCTGGATCGACTCGAACGCCGGAACTGCGGATGGCGGCGAGACCTTCGTGCGGAGCCGGCGCACCACGAGCGGGATCCCCTCGGCTCCTTTGCCCAGGGCCCGGAACGCCGAGCCCCCGGCGAGGCTCGCGAGCGCGACGACCGCCGAGACCGCGGCGGCGCCGTAGAGGACCCGCCTCCGCGACGGCGAACGCTCGGCCGTCGACCGCGCCGGCTGATACGTGGCGACTCCGGCGAGCAGCTGGAGCCCGACGAAGTACGCGACCGCGCCCACCGCGCTCGTGAGCAGGACCGAATAGAGATCGACCACCCCCGGCGCGAACAGCTGACCGAGGACGACCGAGGCGACCCAGGGCAGCGCACCGATCGCGAGGACCGTGCGATCGCGACGCTTCGGATCGACCGCGAGCGCACCCGCGATGGCTCCGCACCCAAGGAAGCCGACGAGAACGCCGGCGACGAGAAGTCGCTTCGCCCAGAACTGCAGCAGCCCGATCAGCGTCACGACGATGAACCCGGGCATGACCTCGATGAGGGCCTGGCCGAATGCATCCGGAGCGAACGCGAACCCGGCGAGGCTGGCCAGGAACGCGATGTCCAGCGCGAAGAACATCGCGACGCCGCCGACGAGCAACCCGGTGCGGGAGCGTCCATCGAGGCGAAGACTCACGCGGTGCACACCCTTCCTATCTATGGGACGATACGCCGCCGTGTTTCAATCACCCGCGCCACTCACCGCCGACGATCTCGCCGGCTTCGCGTTCGTGCACGAGGCGGTCATCTCGCCGACCGGCGATCGCGTGGCGTACGCCGTTCGGCGAATGGACCTGCAGGCCGACCGGTATCGCGCGGCGCTCTTCGTGAGCGCCGTCGATGGCTCGGCTGTGGCCCGCTGGACGGACGGGACCGCCGACGACGCGACGCCTCGCTGGTCGCCGGACGGGCAGCGGCTCGCGTTCGTGAGCGATCGCGGAGCGGTGCCGGCGGGCAAGAAGCGGGCCCCAAAGAACGTGTTCATCGCCGACGCTACGGGCGGCGAGCCGCGGCAGATCGCGACATTCGCCGACGACTGCGGCGACCTGACGTGGCTGCCCGACGGGTCGGGCGTGATCGTCACGCTGAAGGACGCGGGCACGGGGCAGCCGGACGATGCCCCCAAGGTCTACGACCGCATCCGATACAAGTCCGACGATGCCGGGCTCCTCGATCTCCGTCGCAAGCACCTCTGGTTGGTGCCGCTGGAGGGCGCTCCACGGAAGCTCACCGACGGCGACTGGGACGACACGCAGCCGTCGGTCTGTCCCGACGGCACGCGGCTCGCGTTCACATCGAATCGCTCCACCGATCGCGATCGCAACACCGTGAGCGATATCTGGATGATGCCCCTCGCCGGCGGCGCTCCCGCCCGCGTCACGACGGAGCGCGGCCAGTACACGAATGCGTCGTGGTCGCCCGACGGCGGTGCGATCGCGTGCCTCGGGACCTCCGACGCCGTCGGCGCGGGCGCTCGCAACACCCGCGTGTGGCGGTTCCCGCGCGCCGGCGGCGCGGGCACCGATCTCCTCGGCGACTGGGATCGGACGACCGGCTCGCGCGTCATGAGCGACATTCGCGGTGAGACGGCCGCGCTCCCGCCGGCCTGGACGCGCGACGGCCGGATCCTGTTCGTCGGCTCCGACCAGGGCACCGCGAATCTCTACTCGGTGCGGGCCGATGGCGGCGACGTCCGGGCCGAGACGCTCGGCGCGCATCAGCTCGTGACCGCGACCGTCGATCGCGAGGTCCGGTGCTTCGCCGGCGTCATCGCGACGGCGACGTCGCCGGGTGAGGTCGTCACCGGCCAGCCGGGTAACGGGATGAAGCCGATCACTGCGCTGAACTCCGCGCTGCTCGCGGGTCGCTACATCGCCGCGCCCGAGCGCGTCGAGTTCGCCGGTGCCGATGGCTGGACGATCGAAGGTTGGCTGCTCAAGCCACGGGACTTCGATCCCGCGAAGCGCTGGCCGCTCGTGCTCGAGATCCATGGTGGGCCGCATGGCGCGTATGGCCACGCGTTCTTCCACGAGTTCCAGGTGCTCGCCGGCCGGGGCTACGCCGTGCTCTACCTCAACCCGCGGGGCAGTCACGGGTACGGCGACGCGTTCCTGCGAGCATGCGTCGGCGACTGGGGCGGCAAGGACTACCAGGACCTCATGGCCGGCGTCGACCACGCGCTCGGGCTCGGCTGGGTCGACCGCGATCGGCTGTACGTCACCGGCGGCAGCTACGGCGGATTCATGACGAACTGGATCATCGGGCACACCGATCGCTTCAAGGCCGCGGCGACGCAGCGCAGCATCAGCAACAACATCAGCGCGTTCGGCACGAGCGACATCGGCTGGCACTTCTGGCAGTTCGAGATGGGGGATGCCACGCCATGGCGCGACGAGCACAAGCTCGTCGAGCGCTCACCCCTCACGTATGTCGAGCAGGTGACGACGCCGCTCCTCCTCCTTCACGCGGAGAAGGATTACCGCTGCCCGATCGAGCAGGCCGAGCAGTTCTTCGTCGCCCTCAAGGCCTTGGGCAAGGAAGCGGTCTTCGTCCGCTACCAGGACGACTCGCACGAGCTCACGCGGGGCGGGAAGCCGCGCAACCGGATCGATCACGCGCGCCGCATCGCCGACTGGTTCGATGGCCATTGAAGGACGCCTGAAGAGACTCCATATCAGGAGAGGCGTCGTCGAGGACGCGAAGGAAGCGTCACGGATGCACGCTGAGACCTGGCGCACGTCGTATCGCGGACTCGTGCCAGATGCCCTGCTCGATGGTCTCGCCGACGATCGCTGGGAGAACGGCTGGCGCCGCGCGTTCGAGTCGATGGACCCGACCCGCGTGGTCCATGTCGCGGAGCTCGGCGGCCGGATCGCGGGCTTCGCCGGCGGCGGCCGCGCGCGGACCGGTGCGCCGCCTGGCTACGTCGGCGAGGTGTACGCGCTGTACGTGCGGCCGGCGTATCAGCGCCAGGGCATCGGTCGCGCCCTGCTGCGCGCCGTGACCGAGGGCCTCGTCGAACGCCGGCTCACACCGATCGTGATCTGGACGCTGTTCGGCAACCCCGGCTCGCGCGCGTTCTACGAGGCTCTCGGCGGCACGGTCATCGCCGAGAAGCGCGAGCCGTTCGATGGCTACGAGCTGCACGAGGTCGCGTACGGCTGGCGCGATCCCGCGCCGCTCATTGGGGGCTAGCCCGGACCGAGGTCGATGTCCTTCGGCGGTTCGTCGGGCAGCGTCCAACGGATGTAGGGGTACCCGGTCTCGACGTGCTGCTTGTTGGCGTCGTCGGTCCCCGCCGCGAACGCCCGATCGAACGCAGGGCGATCCTGCTTTTCGATCGCCGAGAACACCGGGCCGAGCATCGCGGCCTCGAACGCCGCGAGCCGCTCCGCATACTTCGGCCGGATGATCGCCAGGCGCCGCTGGAGTGACCGGACGCGCCGTGCGTAGAAGGCGGCGAGCGGCCAGTTGCCACCGCGCGCGGCGTACGCGCATCGCCACCATGAGTTGCCGACGAGGACCATCAGGTCCGCGGTCCCGGGCAGCCCGGCGGCGATGTGCTCGGGCGACAGCTCGTCGGTCACGCTCACAATTCTCCGCGATGGCCCGCGATCACGGCGATCCAGTCACCGCGTGGCAGCTCTTTCGATCGAGCGACCTGCCACTCCATCGCCGTCTTGCGGTCGCAGCGGGCAACATCCTTCGGCGGGTCACGACGCCGCCGCACGACTGCTGCGGACGGTTCGGCAAGCCGGGTTGCTGACGCGCCGCACCGGCGGACGGTCGTCCGCCTGACGCGCATCCCGGATACCATCGGCCTGAATGAAGGAATTCCTCGAGGGGCGCCGCTTCGGCTTCGCCCTGCGCCCGCAGCTCGGCCACATCGCCCTCGGCCTCGCGATCGCGGTCACGCTGCTCGACCTCATGGCGTGGTTCGGGTGGGGCGCCCGGGACACGAACGGGTTCGTCATCGCCGACGCGTGGCTCGCTTTCGCGACCGCCGTGGTCCTTGCACTCGCGGCTATCACGGCGGTCCTGGAGTCGACCGACGCCGCCGAGGACGATCGTCCGCTCGCGCGCCTGGACGTCGTGGCAGCCGTCGTCGCGCTGCTCCTGTACGCGGCATCGGCCGCGCTCCGCGCCACCGATCTCGCCGCCGCCGGCGCATCCCCCGGCGCGGTCGTCGCGGCGCTCTCCGGTCTCGTGGTGCTGCTCGTCGATGGCGTCATCGCATCGACGCTCTACTCGAGCCGCGAGTGGGCGATCCTCGACGAAGAGGACTACGAGCCCCGGCGGCACCAGAAGCGGCGCCGCGTTTCCTAAACGGCCGCTCCGGTCAGGAAGAACAGCACCCGCGCGCTGACCTCGCCGGCGAGCACGCAACCCAGCCCGACGAACAGCAACCCGGTGGACGCCTGCGTGTTCATCCGCGCCGTCCACCACGCCGCGAGCGCCACCGCGAGCGTCATGAACAGTCCGACTCCCACCCGCAGCCCGCTCGCGACGACGAGCGCCATCTCCATGTTCAACGAGATCTCGCCGCGCGCGACCGAGACGGCGACCAGCACGATCTGCAGCACGACCGCGCCGACGAGCACGAGAGCCGCCCGCTGGAGCGGGCCGGACGAGAGCTTCGGCGTGACGAGATACCAGTGGCCGAGCAGCATCGCCGCGTCGGCGCCGCCGAGTGCGAGCGCACCGAGCGGCAGCGCGACCAGGGCGAACGCGTCGAACGGCGCTGTCGATGGCCGGGCGACCGCCGCCAGCACGAGGTCGAACACGCCCGCGAGGATCGTGATGATCCCCACGACCTCCCGGACGGCCTTCCATGGCGTGAACGACGCGACCAGCTGCGTGACGACGAGCACGATCACCACGACGAGGACCTGCGCGAAGGTGGCGAGGGCCGTGCCGTCGAGTCCCGCGCGGGTGACGAGCTCGCCGCGGGGCAGCGCGGGCAGCAGCACGCCGGCGAAGGCGATGGCGCCTGCGTCGACGAACGCGGTCAGCTTCAGGAAGCCCGACGGCGCGGCCTCGGTGCGGTCGATGTACCACATAAGGAACGCGCCGCCGATCGCGAGCTCGACCATGATCACGCAGAGCACGAGCGGCAGAGTCGCGAGGGCCATCTAGCCGAGCAGGTCGTCGGACCGCGGCACCGTACCGGTCCGATCGATCGCGAGGTGGAAGTACTCCTTGCCCGCGCGCCGCTTCAGGAGGTCGTAGAAGAAGTCGCGGTCCTTGTGCTGCGTCTTGTGGCACTCGAACGCCGCGGCCTTCCGCTGTTCGTAGGCGCTGACGTCGATGGTGTGGGTCGGCGTCGTCGCGCCGAACGGGGCGGGCGCGTCGGCGACGTACGGCGTGGCGCTGAAGTAGAGCCGCCGCGCGAGGTGCGGATCCCCGCGCTCGGGGTACTGGTCGGCGAGCGCCGCGCGCGCGAACGCCCGCGCGGCGAAGTACGAGGCCGATCGGTGGTCGTCGTGCTCGCTACCCGCGCCCTCAGGCCCGAAGGTGCAGACGATCTCCGGTCGCACCTCGCGGATCGCGGCGACGATGTCGGCGGTGAGGACATCGGCCGGCGCGTCCTTGAGGCCGCCGTCGGGGTACCGCAGCAGGCGCGACCAGTGGTAGCCGATCGTCGCCACGGCCGCCGCCCACTCCTTCGCCCGCTCCGTGCCGAGCTCCTCCTTCGACCACATGCCGAAGTCCTTCCCCAGCCACAGCCCCGCGTCGCCGCGGGTGAGGGTGAGCAGGGCGATCGTGTGTCCGGCGTCGGCGAGCTTCATGGGCGTGCCGGAGACGAACGACTCGTCGTCGGGATGCGCGTAGATGAAGAGCGCAGTGCTGATGGCCGACAGGTTAGCGTTCGCGGCAGATGACCGACGCGCACGACCGCGACATCGCGATGATGTTCGACCGGATCGCCGCGCGCTACGACTTCCTGAACCGTGCGCTCTCGTTCGGGACCGATGTGTCCTGGCGCCGCCGGGCGATCGCGCGCGCCGAGATCCGACCGGGCATGACGGTGCTCGACGTCGGCGCTGGCACCGGCGACCTCTCGTTCGCCGCTGCCGCGTGCGGCGCGCAGGTCATCGCGATCGACCTCTCGTCCGGGATGCTCGCCGTCCTCGCGCACCGGTCCACCGGCGCGCGGCGCGCGCGGATCCGGCCGCTCGTCGGGAGCGCCGAGTCGCTACCGTTGCCCGACGCGAGCGTCGACCGGATCGTGACCGGCTTCACCGTCCGCAACGTCGGCGACCTCGGACGCGCGTTCGCGGAATTCCGGCGGGTACTTCGTCCCGGTGGCCGGGCGGTCGTGCTCGAGCTTTCGCATCCGCCGGGTAGGTTGTTCGCGCGGCTCTACGCCTTCTATTTCGAGCGCATCGCGCCGGCGATCGCGATGCTGCTCGGCGCCGACCGCGAGGCCTATCGCTACCTGCCGCGCTCGCTGCGGCCCTTCCCCGAGCCCGAGCCGCTCGCCGCCATGCTTCGCGACGCCGGGTTCCGCGTGACCTTCGAACGAATGACACTGGGCATCGCGGCCATCCACATCGCCGAGGTCTAGGCTCCCGGCCGTGGACTTCGATATCCCGGACGAGCTGCAGCTGCTGGGCCGCACGGTGCGCGAGTTCGTCGAGGGGCGGCTGCAACCGATCGAGAAGTTGGTCGAAGCGGACGACAAGATCCCCGACGCGGTCCTCAAGGAGATGGCGGCGCTCGGGTTCTTCGGCCTCCCGTTCCCCGAGGAGTACGGCGGCGTGGGCGCGGGCGACCTGGGCTATTGCGTCGCGCTCGAGCAGTTCGGGCGGACCTCGGCGGCGTTCTCCAACCTGATCGGGGCGCACACGTCGATCGGCTCGATGTCGATCTATCTGGGCGGGACCGAAGACCAGAAGCGGAAGTACCTGCCCGATCTGACCGCCGGGCGGAAGATCGCGGCCTTCTCGCTGACGGAGCCGTCGAGCGGATCGGACGCTGCGTCGATCCAGACCAGCGCGACCAGGCGCGGTGACCGCTGGATCCTCAACGGGACGAAGATCTGGGTGACGAACGGACCGATCGCCGACGTCGTGGTCGTCTACGCGGCGAACGACCGGAAGCTCGGCCCGCGCGGCGGGATCACCGCGTTCATCGTCGAGAAGGGCTTCGCCGGGTTCCGCGTCGGCAAGATCGACGACAAGATGGGCCTGCGCGGCAGCTACACCGGCGAGCTCATCTTCGAGGACTGCGAGGTGCCGGAGGAGAACGTGCTCGGCGGGACCGTCGGGAGCGGCCTCCGCACGGCGCTCGGCGCCCTCGACATCGGCCGCGTGTCGCTCGCCGCGGGGGCGGTCGGCTCGAGCCAGCACCTCCTCGAGCTCGCGATCGCGCACAGCAAGCGGCGGGTGCAGTTCGGCAAGCCGATCGCCGTCAACCAGGCGATCCAGTGGATGCTCGCGGACTCGGCGGTGGAGATCCACGCTGCGCGCTTGATGGTCTACGACGCCGCGGCGAAGCTGGACCGCGGCGTGCGCGCGTCGACCGAGGCGGCGATGGTGAAGGTGTTCGCCTCTGAGATGGCCGGACGCGTCGTCGACCGGGTGCTCCAGATCCACGGCGGGATGGGCTACATGAAGGAGTCACCGGTGGAGCGGGCGTATCGGGACGCCCGGATCCTGCGTATCTATGAGGGGACGAGCGAGGTCCAGCGAATGATCATCGCGGAGGAGCTGCTCAAGGCCTGAGCGGAGGTAGGGAAGATGGCGCAGTGGATCGCGGTCAGAGCGAAGCCGGGCACGCCCGCACCGGCGTACACGAAGGGCTACGACGCGGATGTGCCGGCATCGCTCGAGTACCCCGCCGTGCCCCTGCACGCGATGCTCGACCAGGCTGCGGAGCTCTACCCCGCGTCGACCGCGACGATCTTCTTCAATGCGAAGCGGTCGTACGCGTCGTTGTTGAGGGACGCGAAGCGGTTTTCGGCCGGGCTGCGCGCGCTCGGCGTGAAGCAGGGCGACAGGGTCGCGATCGATCTCCCGAATTGCCCGCAATTCCTGATCGCATTCTTCGGTGCCCTGCGGATCGGCGCGGTCGTGGTGCCGTGCAACCCTCTCTACACGCCGCCGGAGCTCCGCTATCAGCTCGCGGACTCAGGCGCCGAGACGATCGTCGTGCTCTCGCGCGGCTATCCGGTCGTCCGGGCCGCGCGCGAAGGCACGCCGATCCGCAACGTGATCGTGACCAACATCAAGGAGGAGATGCCGCCGATCCTGCGCACGCTCTTCACGCTCGCGAAGGAGAAAAAGGACGGGCATCGGGTCCCGTTCGCCGGCGATCCCGGAGCGGTCGCGTTCAAGGAGGTGCTCTCCCTCGGCGGAGACGACTCGGCTGCTGCCGTGCGTCCGGACGATGTCGCCGTCCTGCAGTACACCGGCGGGACGACCGGCACGTCCAAAGGCGCGATGCTCTCGCACCGCGCGCTCGTCGCGAACACGCTCCAGTGCGCGGCCTGGTTCGGAAAGGCCATGCGCGACGGCAAGGACGCCGTGATGGGCGTCATGCCGCTGTTCCACGTCTACGGCCTCACCACGGTGATGAACTTCGCGGTCCTCTCGGGCGGCGCGATCATCCTCGAGCCGCAGCTCGACCTCGAGCACGTGCTGAAGGACATCCAGCGCCACAAGCCGAAGCTGTTCCACGGCGCGCCGCGGATCTACAACGCGATCAACAACTCGCCGCTCGCGCAGAAGTACGACCTCCGCTCGATCACAGCCTGCATCTCGGGCTCCGCCCCGCTGCTCATGGAGACCGCGCGGAAATTCCGTGAGCTCACGGGCGCGAATCTGGTCGAGGGCTACGGCCTGACGGAGGCCTCACCGGTGACGCACTGCAATCCCGTCTTCGACTCGGCGAAGAACCGGATCGGTACGATCGGCCTGACGTTCCCGGACACCGAGACGCGCCTGGTCGATCTCGAGACCGGTCAGAACGACGTCGCGCCGGGCGAGGCGGGCGAGCTGCTCATCCGCGGTCCGCAGCTGATGGACGGCTACTACAACCGGCCCGAGGAGACCGCGGCGACATTGCGTGACGGCTGGCTGCACACCGGCGACATCGCGACCATGGACGCCGACGGCTACGTCGCGATCGTCGACCGGAAGAAGGAGATGATCATCGTCTCCGGCTTCAACGTGTACCCGCGCGAGGTCGAAGAGACGCTCGCCCGGCATCCGGCGGTGCTCGAGGGCGCGGCGATCGGCGTGCCGCATCCGATCAAGGGTGAAGAGGTGAAGGCGTTCGTCGTCCTCAAGCCCGGCCAGACCGCGACCGAAGACCAGCTCATCGCGTTCTGCCGAGAGCAGCTCGCGCCATTCAAGGTCCCGAAGGCGATCGAGTTCCGCGACACGCTGCCGAAGACGCTCATCGGCAAGGTGCTTCGACGCCAGCTCGCCGACGAGGACAGGAAGAAGCGCTCGACCGCGGCGTGATCGGCGCGCGCGAGCGGGCGACGCTCGTCACGGCGTGCGGCACGTTCGTGCCCGAGGGCGATCCGGGCGCGATCGCGGACGCGATCGTCGCCGAGCTGGTGGCCATCGGACGGCCGAAGGTGCTCGCCGACCTGCGGCTCTTCCTGCGGCTCATCGATTCGCGGCTCGCGAACCAGGTGCTGGTCGGGCGCCCGGTCCGGTTCAGCGACCTCGGCCGTAGTGAGCGCGAGGCGTACCTGCGCCGGTGGGCCGATTCGCGCGTCCCGTTGCTGCGCACCG
>CAZMLV010000013.1:13196-17407 GCA_964567235.1 uncultured Chloroflexota bacterium
CGCGAGGCGTACCTGCGCCGGTGGGCCGATTCGCGCGTCCCGTTGCTGCGCACCGCCTTCCAGGCCGTCAAGCGGCTCTCCCTGTTCATCGCGTATTCGCGGCCGGAGGCCGGCGCCGCGGCGCTGCTGCCGGAGACGGGGTACGTCAGGCCGGATCCGCTGCCGCTCCCGGCTCGGCCGCTCGCGATCGCGCCGCTGGCGGTGCGCGACGGCGACACGCTCGACTGCGACGTGTGCGTCGTCGGCTCCGGCGCGGGCGGCGCGGTCGCCGCGTTCGAGGCCGCCGCGGCCGGCCGCTCGGTGATCGTCCTGGAGCGCGGGCCGGCCTGGAGCGAGCCCGATCTCGTGCCCCGCGAGGCCGAGGGGAGTGCCCGCCTGTTCTGGGACCGCGGCCTCGCGGCGAGCGACGATCTGGGCATCGTCCTGTTCGCCGGCCGGGCGGTCGGCGGCGGCACGGTGGTGAACTGGATGACCTCGCTCCGGCTCCCCGCGGAGGTGCGCGCGGAGTGGGAAGCGTTTGGCGCGGACGGCATGGGCCGGGAGCTCGACGAGCACTACGCGGCGATCGAAGAGCGGATCGAGGTCAACACCGACGAGAGCTTCCGGAACCCGGCGAACGACGCGCTCGCGCGCGGCCTCGACGCGCTCGGCCTGCCCTGGTCGACCATCCCGCGCAACGCGCGGGGATGCGGGGACTGCGGGCATTGCGGCTACGGGTGCCGCGCCGGGGCGAAGCGCTCGAGCGCGCGCACCTATCTGACCGACGCGGTCGCGCGCGGCGCGCGCGTCGTCGTGGACTGCGAGGCGCGGACGATCACGACGAGCGGCGGTGCGGTCACCGGCGTCGTCGCGCAATCCGGGGGCCGCTCTGTCACGGTGCGGGCCGGCCGGGTCGTGCTGGCCGGCGGCGCCATCGGGACGCCCGCGCTGCTGCTCCGTTCCGGACTGGGCGGCCCGCAGGCCGGCCGGCGCCTCTTCCTCCACCCGGTGCCGGCGGTGTTCGGCCGGTATCCCGAGCCGGTGCGGATGTGGTCGGGCGTGCCGCAGAGCGTCGTGTCGGACGCGTTCGCGAGACTCGACGGCTCGTACGGCTTCCGCCTCGAGGTCCCTTCGGTGCTGCCGGGTGTCGCCGCGGCGGGCGTCTCCTGGCGATCGGCCGAGGATCACCGCGCGGTCATGCGCGCGCTCGATCACCACGCGGCGTTCATCCCGATCGTCCGCGATCGCGAGCCCGGCCACGTCCGCATCGATCGCGACGGCGCGGCCGTCGTGTCGTACGCCGTCGGCCATGCCGACGCCGCGATGTGCGTGCGCGCGATCGTCGAGACCGCGAAAGTCCATCTGGCCGCGGGAGCGCGCCAGGTCCGCACGTTCCACACCCGGCCGCTGGCGATCGAACCGGGTGGCGACATCGGCCTGTTCGCCGCCGCGGTCGCGCGGCGCGGCGTCGCAGCGAACACCGTCGGGATGTTCAGCGCGCATCAGATGGGCACCGCCGGCATGGGCGGCGCTCGGGCCTGCGTCAGCGATCCGGATGGCGCGGTCCGCGGGGTTCGCGGACTGCACGTCGCCGACGCGAGCGCGTTCCCGAACGCGTCCGGTGTCAATCCGATGCTGACCGTCATGGCCCTCGCGCGACGGAACGCGCGGCGGATGCTCGCGCTCTAGCGCAGCGATCCCAGCGCGGCGCTCGCGCGCGCGCGGTCCACGCTGAGACTCTCCCAGGGATCCGGTGTCGACGCGCGCCGGCGTGCGGTCCAGTGGAGCCAGGCCTCGAGCAGGTTGCGATCGTCCCAGGGCAACGAAGGGCGCAGCTCAACGAGGACCGGGAACGCGCCGTCGCCGAGGCTGACGAGGTACGCCGGATCCATTCGCCGCTCGGCGTCGGCCGGAAGGCCGGACGGATCGATCAGCCGCTCGAGATCCGCGCGTGCCACGAACGCCGACGGCGATAGCGCATTCACGCCGAGCGCGACGAGGAGCGCGGCGCCGACGAGCGGCTGCAGGCAGATGTGCATCCGCGCGGCGCTGACGCTCCAGGCAAGGATCGTGAGCGCGAGCGCGAGGAACACGATGCCCGCGATCGCGTAGAACCGGAGCTCAGTCCAGCCGTAGGCCTGCTGGTAGAGGTCGAGCCGGTACCAGGCGGACGCGAGCACGACGAGCGTGAGCCCGACGAGGACAAGCCCGAGCGCGGTGGTCACGCGCGATCGCGTTCGCGATTGCAGCCCGAGGCCGAAGAGCACTGCCCCGGCGAGGGACGCGCTCGCCATCAGCTCGAAGAAGCCGCGTCGCGCGTACGCGCTATACGGGATGCCGGCCGCGTCGATCGTGTCGCGGCCACCGAACAGGTATCCGATCTGGAACGCGACGAAGACCACGAACAAGGCGTCAATGCAGGCAAGGAGAACGACCGCGGTCTCGACCGTAATGACGCCGCGGGCCTCGGTCGCCGCGCGTGGGGCGCGGACACGATCGAGGGTAGCGAGCGCCGCGGCGGCGAGCCACGCGATGAGCGCGAAGAGCACGGTCCGTTGTCCCGCGTCGCGGAGGAGCTCGCGCCAGCGGACGATGTCGAATAAGTCGTTCAGGCGCTGCGCGAACACGGGATCGGCCGACGCGAACAGGACGGAGAACGCAACGAGGAACGGGCTCGCGAGCGCGGCACCCCCGGCGTACCGCGGCAGCCTGCCGCCGCGCGAACGGACGACGCTGGCGATCGGGCCCGCGGCCTGACCGACGAGGCGCACGGGCCGGTCAACGATGCCGGAGATCCCGTCCGAGGCCTCGGCCAACAGCGCACGGGCGTCGTATCGCGTGATCCGCGCGCCGCCGAGCGCGGCGATCCATGCGCACGAGAGCACCGCGGCCGCGACCGCGTCGAAGGCGAGCAGCGCGGTGTCGGCGCGGAGCGTGGCGAGCGCCGCGAAGATCAGGGCCGCCACCGGCAGCCACGCGTCCGTGCGGTCGACGCGTACCGCGCGGGGGTGGAGCCACCAGCCGATCGCCAGGAGAAGCACGGTCGCGACGAGGACGTTCAGGCCGAGCTCGCGCGCGAAGAAGAGCTGCTGGCCCGCGACGCCGAACAGCAGCGCGGCACAGAGCATCGCGACCGGCGTGCGCATCGCGCGGATGGTCGCCGCCGGCGCTGCGCAGGTCATCCCACATGTGAGACGACATCGAAAGGTCCGCGGAGTAGCGTTCCGCGCGATGCGGCTGCAGGACCGAGAGCGCGTCTCGAAGGCGATCCGGACGCTCCGGGGCGACCGCTCGCTCGATTCGCTGGTCGATCGCATCTTCGAGATCACCGAAGGGTCGGTCTCGCTGGATCGCGCGACGCTCCAGCGCGTCGCGACCGGGCGGACGCGCGTCACGCGGGCAATCGACAGCCCGGAGGACTGCGTCCGCCTCTACTTCGCACTGATGATCATCGGCTGCGAAGAGGAGCTCACCCTTGCCGAGATCGTGGGCGAGGGCCGCACGATGCTCGCCGGGTTCGTCGGCGAGCCCCTCGCGACGCTGGTATTCGCCGATCTCCGCAGAACGCTGCCGAAGCTCGCCGATCTGCGAACGCTCCGCGAATACCTCGAGGAGGGCCTGCGCGTATGGCTACCGAAGTGACCGGTATCGCCGTCCCCGCCGAGAGCAACACGCTGCGCGCGGAGGAGGAGCGGCTACGCGGCATGCTCGAGGACCGCCTCGGCATCCGCACGCGGGTCGCATCGCTGCCCGGGACGCGCGCGCTCCTCGTCAGCCCGATCTCAGCCGGCTCGCCAAAGGGTCTCATCGTGGATCGCTCGGCCAGCGCCGCAGAGCGGATCTCGCTCTACGTCCACCTCGCGGCGCACATCGCGCTCAAGCACGATGTGCCGCTCATCACGATCGTCGAGTCGCGCGGCGATGTGACTTCGGGCGACGAGAACAAACATCGCGATGCCGATCGGCTCGCGCGCGCGATGTGGTGGGGTACGAGCGCCCGGGCGGACGGGCGTGAGCTCTGGCCCGGCCGGCGCTCGCGCGTCCTGCGGCCGCTCCTTGCGAGCCGGCCCGGACGCATCGGCGTGCGGGTGCTGCTGCTCGTCCTGCGCCGGCTGTACTACGCGGCGCGCGCCCGTCGCTTCCTCGAGAACACGGTCGTCGCGCGATCGCTGCGCGCTGCGCTCTGCGTCACGGCCGTCGTCTGCGCCCCCCCCGCGCGCGCCGCGGCCCCC
>CAZMLV010000013.1:17417-20701 GCA_964567235.1 uncultured Chloroflexota bacterium
ACCGTCATGGCCCTCGCGCGACGGAACACGCGGCGGATGCTCGCCGGCTAGGGCGGCCGTACGACGCGGCGCGGGCCCGGATCACTCGACCGCGTAGATCTGCCAGTCCTGCGGCACGCCCTTGAGCTGCCTGCGGCCGCGATCGGCGAAGGCGAGGTCCGATCCGGTGACGAGCTCCTTCACGGTGCTGGAGCAGAGGATCTCGCCGGCCGCGGCCTCGGCCTCGATGCGCGCCGCGATGTGGACCGCGATGCCGCCGATCTCATCGCCACGGAGCTCGATCTCGCCGGCATGCAGGCCGCAGCGGATCTCGATGTCGGCGGCGCGCAGGTGGTCGCGGATCGCCTGCGCGCAGCGGATCCCCCGCGCCGGACCGTCGAACGTCGCGAGGACGCCGTCGCCGGTCGCCCGATGGAGCCGCCCGCGGAACGATCCGAGCTGCGAACGGACGATCTCGTCGTGCGTGTCGAGGACCTCGCGCCACCTGTGGTCGCCGAGCCGGACGGCCGTGTCGGTCGACCCGACCATGTCGGTGAGCAGAACGGTCGCGAGCACGCGATCGACGTCCTGCGCCCGGCGCGACCCGGTCGTGAATTCCTCGATCTCGCTCAGGATCGCGTCGGTGTCGCCGAGGTACACGAACCCGTCGGCTCCCTCGAGCTCGACGAACTTGGCGCCCACGATGTGATCACCGAGATAGCGCCCGAGCCCGATGGGGAAGAACTGGAAATCCTTGCGGTGGAGCACGAGCGTCGGGACGTGGATCGTCGACAGCACGTGCCGCACGTCGACACCGAAGACGAGCCGCGCCATCGCCGTGCTCCGGCCCGGGCTCGCGCTCATGCGCTGGTAGCGCGCCCACCACTGCCGGTACCGCTCGTCGTTCGCGACCGAGGGACTGAAGACGTCCGCGACGCCGCCCGTTCCCCAGGTCTCCTTCGTGCGCTTGAGGAACAGATCGACCTCGTCCTGCTCGAGGCCGAGCGGGTAGTCGGGTGCGCGCGTGAGCTTGGCGCCGGTGTTGACGAGTACGAGCGACTGAACGCGCTGCGGCTGCGTCGCGGCGAAGAGGCACGCGAGCGGTCCGCTGTCGCCGACCCCGACGACGACCGCGCGCTGCGAGCCCGCGGCGTCCATGACCGCGCGGATGTCGTCGGCCCAGTCCTCCCAGGTCGGATCGGCCACCTGGAGCGGGTCCGACGCGCCCGACCCGCGCTTGTCGAAGACGATGAGCCGACCCATCGCCGCCAGCCGGCGGAGCATCGCGGCGAACCGCGGCTCCTCCCACCGTCCGTCGACGTGGCTGAACCAGGCCGACATGAACACGATGTCGCGATCACCCTCGCCCAACGTCTGGTACGCGATGTAGTCGTCGCCGCACCGCGCGTAGCGGGTCTCCGGTGTTGCCATCTTCCTCTCGCGAGAGGCTAGCGCGCTGCTGCCGTAGGGTACGGCCGTGGCGCGGAAGCAGGTGATCCCGACGATCGTCTCGAGCGGGAACGGTCGCGGCGCGCTCCCCGCCGGCATCCGGATCCTCGCGAAGGGCGGCACCGCGCTGGACGCGGTCGAAGCGTGCGCGCGGATCATCGAGGCGGATCCGGCGGACGACACGGTCGGCTACGGCGGGCTCCCGAACGTCCTCGGTGTGGTCGAGCTCGACGCGTCGATCGTCGACGGCACCACCCACGCGGCCGGCTCGGTCGCCGCGCTCACCGGATACCTGCACCCGATCACGGTCGCCCGCGCGGTGATGGACCGGCTCCCGCACGTGATGCTCGTCGGCGCGGGCGCCGTGCGCTTCGCGGCCGAGATCGGCGCCGAGGCGGGCGAGCTCCTCACGCCCGAGTCGCGCGAGAAGTGGGTCGAACGCCTGCGGGACGCCGGCCACACGCCGGCGTCGATCGGTCGCGCGGCGGCGCTCGGGCCGGTCGTGGCCGACATGGTGACGGAGCGCGGCACCGTGAACTTCGTCGCGATCGACAAGCGCGGCAACATCGCGTCAGCCGTCACGACGAGCGGGTGGGGCTTCAAGTATCCGGGCCGGGTCGGCGATTCTCCGATCATCGGTGCGGGCCACTACTCCGACACGCGCTTCGGCGGCGCGGCCTGCACCGGATTCGGCGAGCTCGCGATGCGCAACGTCACGGCCAAGACCGCGGTCGACCGGCTCGCGCGCGGCGAGAGCGCGGCCGCCGTCGCGGAAGCGGCGATCGCCGACGCGAACGCTCTCGTGAGCCACGGCAGCCGTCTGAACATCGTCGTCCTGGCGGCGAACGGCGAGCACGCGGCCGCGACCACGAAGCGCGGCGTGAAGTACGCGTACCAGTCGGTGGGGATGACCCGTCCGGCGGTCCGGGCGCGGGCCATCGTGCGTCGCCGCTCGAGGTGAACAGCCGCTGGGTCGCGTACGCGGCGTACGTCAACTCCATCGCCGCGCTCGCGCAGCTGCTGAGCTCCGGTGGCGACCCGAAGGCGAACGGCGCGGCCGGGCTCGTGAACAACGCCGCCGGTGTGATCTGGGCCGCGAGCTTCGTCCCGGTCGCGTACCTCTTCTATCGGGCGTCGCGGACGCACGCGAACATCGTGAGCGCGGCCGCATTCGCCTTCGGCCTGTTCGCGTTCGGCGCATCGGCGTTCCTCGAGCTCGCGACCGCCACCGGCCAGCTCACGTTCGACCAGGAGACCGTCGCGTACTACCCGGTGCTCGGCGGGATCGGCGTGTGGCTGGTCATGGCCGGGGGCGTCGCGATCATGGAGACCAGCCTGCCGCGAGCCCCGCTCATCTTCGGCGCGGTCATCGGCGGACTGTGGTTCCTGGCGAATGTCCTGTTCGGCGCGGGCGGCCTGCCCTCGCCGACGGTGGAGGGCCCGACGAACGACCTCACCGACAGCGGGATCCTGCTGCTCGAGACCGCCTTCCTGCTGCAGCCGTTCTGGGGCCTCTGGCTCGGCCGGGCGCTCCTCGCACCTCCGAAGCCGACGGCATCCGCGCGGCCCTAGAGGGCTGCCACCGCCGCCTCGAGGCGCTTCGTCGCGACGTTCGGGTCGGTGCCGCTCGCGAACGTGATCGGGTCGCCGAACACCACCTCGACGTCTCCGCGGAGCGGCCAGCCCATCCGGTCGACGAGCGCCATCTTCCTGATCTTCACCTTCAGTGGGACCACCGGCACGTTGCCCTCCACCGCGATGAGGCCGGTGCCCGACTTGAACGGCTGGAGCGGGCCGCCGACGGTGAGCTTCCCCTCGGGGTAGATGAGGACCGAGAAGTTCCGATCGAGCCGCGC
>CAZMLV010000013.1:20801-27878 GCA_964567235.1 uncultured Chloroflexota bacterium
TGACGTCCTTCGCGCCGTCGACCATGCGCTCGAGCTCGGCGACGGTCGCGCTCGGCGCGAGCGCGGCCTCGTCGATGTACGCACCAAGCTCCTCCTCGATGATCCCAAGGAGGTCGACCCGCGCGAGCGAGTCCATGCCCAGGTCCGCCGAGAGCTGCGCTTCCGGACGCACGACCGCCCCGGGGACATTCGCCACCTGCGCGACCAGCGTCTCGACTGCGCTCAGCTGCCGCTCCGCTCCTCCGGCGGCCACGACCTCGGCCGCGCGATCGCCGCGGCGGAGCTCGACGAGCCGGTCGACCACGATGCGTTTCTTCACCTTCTGCGTCGGCGTCGTGGGGAAGTCGTCGTCTGGCCAGATCGTCCAGCCGCGGATCTGCTGGCTCCCGCTGAGCCTCAGGTTGGCATCCCGGACGATCGCCTCGACCGCGCCTTGGTCCTTCAGCAGGAACACCGCGTGCACGTGGACGGTCTCGCCGGGAGGCGCGAGGCCGACGACCGTCGCGATGACCGGGCGCACCGGTGACGATGCCGCCTGGATCCGCGGATCGGCCGCGAGGACGTCCTCGATGTCCTCCGGGTAGACCTTCAGTCCGTCGGCGAGGACGATCATGTCCTTCTTCCGTCCGCGCAGCCAGAGGAATCCGTCCGCATCGAATTCGCCGAGATCGCCCGTGTGATACCAGCCCGCGTCGTCCAGGACGCTGCGGGTCGCCTCCTCGTTCTCCCAGTAGCCCGCGAACACGTTCGGCCCGTGCACGAGGACCTCACCGTCTTCAGCGATGCGCACCTCGACATCGGGGAGTGGCACGCCGACGGAGCCGAGCCGATTCCTATCGAGCCGGTTGAACGTGACCGCGGGCGCGCACTCCGTCGTCCCGTAGCCCTGCAGGATGTCGACGCCGAGCTCGCGCCAGGCCTCCCCGAGAGCGGGATCGAGCGCCGCGCCGCCGGACACGATGTAGCGGAAGCGCCCGCCGAACTGCCGGTGCACGCTGGTGAACAAGATCCGCCGCAGGCCCATCGGCAGGTGCCTCGCGACCCGGCGGAGCTTCGCGAAGAGCTCGGCCTTGCCCTGCGCCTCGGCCTGGCGCTGGATCCCGAGGAGGATCGACCGCACGGCCGCGGGCGTGATCAGGATCATCGACACGCGCCGCTCCTTGAACGTGCGGCGGATGACCGCGGGCTGCCGGCTCGTGGGGTACACGACGGACGCGCCGGTGAGCAGAAGGGTCCAGAAGCCCGCGAGCTGCTCGAACATGTGCGAGAGCGGGATGAACGAGAGGAGCCGCTGCTTCGGCCCGATGGGGAAGATCTGCCGCGCGGCCTCGGCGTTCGACAACACGTTGCGGTGGGTGAGCATCGCGCCCTTCGGATCGCCGGTCGTGCCCGACGTGAACACCACCTCGGCGAGGTCGTCCCCGTCCAGCACCGCCGCCGGCAGCGGCGCCCGCTCTGCGGCGAGCTCGGGCAGCTTCTCCATGTCGTGCAGCGGGATGCCGAGCGTCAGCGCCCGCTCCCGGGTCTGCGCCGACACGATCGCGGCGGTCGCCCGCGTCCGCTCCACGATCTTCTGCGCGAAGTCGGGCAGCGAGTTCACGTCGAGCGGGACGAGGACCGCGCCGATGCGGAGCGCCGCCAGGAACCCGATCCCGTACTCGGGCCGGTTCACGCCCCAGATCACGACGCGGTCGCCGCGCGCGATCCCCGAATCGGCGAGGTATCGCGCGACCCGCGGCACGAGCTCCGCGAGATCGCGGTATGTCCAGACGCGCGTTCGGAAGCCCGGCCGGATGATGAGCGCGGGCTTCGACCCGAAGCGCGCCGCGGAGGCGTCGAGGATCTCGTTCAGCGTGTTCACGCCCACACCTCGGCGAGGTCGCGCAGTGCCTCGCGTGCACCGCCGCGCAGCGGCGGGTAGTGGGCGAACAGGATCGTGTCGGCGTCCAGTTGAGCCAGCCGGGCGACGGACCGGCGTGCCTCCCCGAGGTCGTCGCTGAACACGTGATGCGGCCCGACGAGCCGCCCCTGACGGACCTGGAGCACGTCGCCGGTGAACAGAAGCCGCAGCGCCGGCGCATAGAAGCACACGCTCCCGGGCGTGTGCCCGGGGGTGTGCACGACCTGCAGCCCGCCGAGCACGGGGAGCACGTCACCGTCGAGGAGCGGCGTCGGATCGGTCAGCGGGCGCGTGAGGAAGGCGATGACCTGGCCGGGCACGGGGTTCGCGAGCACGTCGCGAAACCCGATCCGCAACCGCTCGGCGTCCGAAGGATGGATGTGGATCGCGGCGCCGGTCGCCGCGGCGATCTCCGCGACCCCGCCGATGTGATCGGGATGACCGTGGGTGCACACGATCCGGGTGATGTCGCGCTGCGATCGGCCAATGCGTTCGAGGTAACGCTGGACGAGCCGGCCCGAGCCGCGATGGCCGGCGTCGATGAGCGTGATCTCGTCCTCGACGATGAGGTGCGCCTTCGCGCCGATGGCGCGCAGCGCGTGGACGCGAGGGACGATCTCCAATGGCGACCTCGGAGCCTTCAGCGGACGCGGCCGCGGGCCGCGGTGATGCTAGACGCCGAAGGTCCGCCAGAGAAGGTTCGCGACGCTCAGCACGAGCAGCACGACGATGAGCTGACGGAAGCGGGCCTGATCGAGCCTGGCGCGGAAGAAGATCCCGGCCATCAGCGCAAGGAGCGTGGGCACGAGGCCGAGCAACCCGATCGCGACGATGTTCGCGGTGTATAGGCCGAGGAGCGCGTAGCCGACGAGCTGGATCACGGCGTTCAGCTCGAAGATCGCGGCCAGGACGATCACGTAGTCGTGGCGATCCATCTTCCGCGCGTGGAAGAACGAGCCGATGAGCGGGCTCGCGATCGATGTCGTCCCCTGGAGGATCCCGCTCACGAGTCCGACGATCGGCCCGAGGATCCGGGCGCGCCGCGCGCCGGGATCGTCGCCGATCAGCCGGTCACCGCGAAGCAGGAACACCGCGACCATGAGCGAGATGAGGATCGCGAAGGTCCGCTGATCGAGCAGCGCGAGGAGATTCACGCCGATCGCCGTGCCGACCGCGCTCGCGACGATGATCGGCGCGATCGTGCGCAGCACCTCGAGGCGGCGCCAGCCCTGGAGCAGCAGGATCGAGTTCGCGGCGAAGATCGGGATCGTCACGATGACGACCGCGGCCTTCGGGCCGAACACGCCGGCCAGGATCGGCGTCGCCAGCAGCGGCAGTCCCATCCCCGTGGTGCCCTTTGCGAAGCCCGCGACGCCGAGCCCGACGATGAGGATCAGGAGCTCGCCTGTGCCCATGCGCGCTCGCCGACGAGCGCCCTCCAGTCGACCTGATGCAGTCGGGGATCCTCTCGATAGCCGCGGCCCACCTTCGCGAGGTCGCGGCCGTCCAGCCGCACGATGTCCGCGGTGTGGTCGAAGCCGCTGCCGTGGACGAGCGCCGACCCGACGCCATACACGTCCACCGGGATCCCGAGCCGCTCGAACCGCGCGATCTTCTCCGCGTCGAATCCGCCCGACGCGACGATGCGCACGTGGCCGTAGCCCGCCGAGTCGAGGGCCGCGCGGAGGATCTGCACGAGCCGCGGGGTCACGCCGCGGATCTCTTCACCGGCGATACCGCCGCGCTGTTCGATCTCGCGGAGGATCGCCTTGTCGATAAGCGACTCGCTCGTGTCGACGCGCACGCCCCACAGCCGCTGCCCGAGCGCGTGCGCCACCCCGAGCGAGGTGTTCACGACGTCGTTCTGGAAGTCGACGAGGCTCGTGACGTTCACGTGGCCCTCCTCGGTCCCCGGGGCGGTGAGGTGGCCGATCGCATCAGGCGTGCGATTGATGTACTCGTCGAACTTGAGCGTCGCGACGCTCGTGTCGCCGCCGTACACGGCGATGAGCGCGTGCGGCACCGTGCCAAGCCCGGTCGAACCCCACCATTCGCCCTGCTCGTCGGTCGACACGCCGATCGCGCCGCCGACGTACGCGGCGTAGCCGGCGCCGGCCTGGGCCTCGTGGGCCTGATGGCGGGCGCCGAACATGATCACCGGCTTCCCGTTCGCGGCCGCGACGACGTCGCGGGTATTCGTCGCCACCCGCGAGCCCTCAGCCAGCGCGCCGAGGTAGAGCGTCTCGAGGTGCGCGAACGCGGCGTACTCGCCTTCGATGTGCATGACCGGCTCGTCGCGTTCGGCGGTCTCACCGTCGAACAGCGATCGGACGGCCAGGTCCCTCCAGCCAGGCTCCCACAGCGAGGCGAGCTCGTACGAGATCTCGAATGCGTCGCGCGCGAGCGGGGCATAGGCGTCCCAGCCGCCCGACCCGGGTAGCGCCGCCCAGTGCTCGTAGGCGCGGCGCTCGGCGGCGAGGTACCGCTCGAACAGCGCGTCGCTCCGCCTGCGATCGCGATAGTGGCCGGTGCCGGCCACGAGGATCGCGAGCGTGTGGTCGGTCCCGACGATGACGGCGTGCGGATGCTTCTGGAAGACCTGCATCGTGACGCGGTCGCGCCGGTGGTCCCGCTCGAGGATGAGCTTCGTCCGCGCGAAGTAGATGTCGCTCTTGTAGCCGGCGCGGATCTTCTCGACCGGCAGCCGGAACGTCTCCGGCCGCAGCCGCGTTTCGACGATCACCACATGCTCGTGAGCATGCCGCCGTCCACCTGCACGCTGACGCCGGTGATGTACGACGCGCGTGGCGAAGCGAGGAACACGGCGGCTGCGGCGAATTCCTCCGGCCGGCCGTACCGGCCGAGCGGGATAGCGCCCTTCTCGAAGCGCTCGCGGACCTGTTCGATCGTGATCCCGTCGCGCTTCGCCGTGTCGGCGTCGAGCTGGGCGATCCGCTCGGTGGAGATGCGGCCCGGCTGGACCGCGTTGACCCGGATCCCGTCCGCCGCGAGCTCCGTCGACAGCGTCTTCAGGAGCCCGTGCACCGCGGCACGGAGGCCGTTGGAGAGCATGAGCGTTCCGTACGCGGGCGATCCGGGTTGCCGGACCGACGTCGAGGTCGAGAACACGATCGATCCCTTCGACTTCCGGAGCTCCGGGAGCGCCAGCCGCGTGAGGCGTACGGCCGACAGGAGCGTGAGCTCGAAGGCCGTCTGCCACGCCGCGTCGTCGAGGTCCGCGAATTTGCCGGGCTTGGGGCCGCCGGCGTTGACGATGAGGACATCCACGCCGCCGAGCCGCTTGACGCTCTCGTCGACGAACCAGCGGCAGCCCTCCTCGGTGCTCACGTCGGCATCGATCCCGATGGTGCCGCCGCCGAGCTCGCTCGCGACCTGCTGGATCCGGGCCCGGTCGCGAGAGCAGATCGAGACCTGGGCGCCTTCGCGGACGAACTCCGCGGCGATCGCCCGGCCGAGGCCCTTGCTCGCGGCCGCCACGAGCACGCGCTTTCCATTCAGTCCGAGGTCCACTAGCTGATCGCTCCGAGCGCGACCGCGACGAGGATCACGGCCGCGAGCGCGACGCGGTACACGACGAAGATGTTCAGCGAGTGGGTGCGCAGGTAGCGGACCATGAACGCGACCGCCGCCAGCCCGGAGATGAACGAGACGGCGAAGCCGATGACCACGATGTCCAGCTCCGCCGTGAGCCCCGAGAGCTTGCGAGCATCCAGGAGGGTCTTCAGTCCCGCGCCCAGGATGACCGGTGTGGCCAGCAGGAACGCGAGGCGCGTCGCGTCGGGACGCTCGAGGCCGCGGAACAGTCCGGCCGAGATCGTGATGCCGGAGCGCGAGACGCCCGGCAGGAGCGCGAGCGCCTGGGCCGCGCCGACGATGACCCCATCCAGCAGCGTGACCCGGTCGAAACGGCGCCGGCGCGAGCCGAGCCGTTCGGCGAGGACGAAGACCGCCGATCCGATGAGCAGCCCGGCGACGATGTACAGGACGCTTCGGAGGGTCGTCGAGATGGCGTCTTCGAACAGCACGCCGGCGATGGCCGCAGGGATGGTGCCCACGATGATCACGAGCGGCACGCGCCAGCGGCCGTGGAGCACGTCGCCGAGCAGCCCGATCCACGTGGTCGCGAAGTACAGAAGCACCGCGAGCGCCGTCCCCAGGTGCAGCGCCACGTCGAAGCTCAGCCCGAACTTCTCTGGATCGAGCTTGAGGGCGTCGGAGACGAGGATCAGGTGCGCGGTCGAGCTCACCGGCAGGAACTCGGTGAGCCCCTGGACCAGCCCGAGGATGACCGCCGCCGCCTGGTCGCTCATTTAGCGGATGGTCGCACGGGCGGCCCGGAGCGCGTCATGGGCCTCCTTCTCGTGGCCGAGGATGGTCTCGAGGGTCTTCGCGATCCCGCGGCGGTGGCCAGCATCCATGAATCGCATCGCGACCGACGCGTCGAACGGCTTCGTCCCGAGCTTCTCGAGCGCCTCGACCACGTAGCCGTACGACTCAGCCGCCCGCAGGAGGTCGCCGCCGGGCGTCGCGAAGAGCGACCGGAGTCCGCGAAGGAAGCGGGCCGCGGCCCGCCGCTTGTCGGCGAGCACGACGCGCATCGCGTGGTCGGAGAACGCCGCCGTACCGGCGTGCTTCGTATCGGTCCAGCGCGCGTCGTCGCGCAATGCGGTGGCCCAGCCCGCGAGCGCGGACTCCGACCCGGCGGCGCGGGCGATCCCCGCGTCGAGCCCGGCCTTCGCGACCGCGCCACGCTCGAGCTCGGGCGCCCGGTCGAGGAACACCGGGCCCCCGTGGTCCGCGTCGATGAAGTCCGCCCAGCCGATCTCGGTCGGCTTGTCGCTCTTGTCGAAGAACGTGCGCACGAGATACCGATCGTCGTCGACGTATCCGACGACCAGCCCGTACTCCGGCGGCCCGACGGCGCCGCGGATGAGCGGCGGCAGCTTGTCGTCGACCGCCTCGCGGATGCGCGACCCGACCAGGTCGCGGAGATCGTCGTCATAGGGCGGCGGGACATCGTCGAGCCTGACACCCGCGGCGCCAGCCGCGAGGGCCATCGTCTCCGGATCGCGCGGCGTCGCGGCGAGTGGATCGAAGCCATCGAGATCGATGGTCACGTCGAACGCCGCGCCCGACGCGCCCATGAGCCAGTCGTA
>CAZMLV010000014.1:0-14691 GCA_964567235.1 uncultured Chloroflexota bacterium
CGGTTCCGCTGGGCGTTCCTGATCGTCTCCGGCGCGCTGATGGCCGTGTCGGTCGTCGTGAGCGCCTCCGGCGGCGACCTGAAGAGCGGCGGGATCATCCAGACGTCCGAGTCGGGCCGGGCCGCGAAGCTCATCGAGAACGAGCTGCCTCGCTCGAACGGCACCTCGTTCACGGTCGTGTTCGACAGCCAGACCCTCGTCGTCACCGACGGCGCGTACAAGGCCGCGGTGGACCAGGCGCTCGCGGGCGTCCGCGCCGACACGCGCGTGCAGTCCGTCCTCACCGCGTACGACCCGGGCCCGCAGGCCGCGTCGCTCGTGTCGCGCGACCAGCACGCGCTCCTCGCGATCGTCAGCGTCAAGGATGACTCGGTCACCGCCGGGAAGTACTACCCGGAGCTGCGGGCGAAGATCGCGTCCGACGTCCTGAGCGTCCAGGCCACCGGGTACCTCGCGGTGAATCACGACTTCAACACGATCCTCGAGACCGATCTCCAGCGCGCGGAGTACGTCTCGCTGCCGCTCGCGCTGATGCTCCTGCTGCTCGTCTTCGGCACGGTGCTCGCGGCGATGCTGCCGCTCGGCGTGGGAATGCTGGCGGTGGTCGGCGGCATCGCCGCGACATTCGCGCTCAGCCACGCGACCGACGTGTCGCAGTACGCGTTGAACATCGTGACGCTCATCGGTCTCGGCGTCGCCATCGACTACTCGCTCTTCATCGTCAACCGGTTCCGCGAGGAGCTGGCGCGCGGGCGCACCGCAGAGGACGCGATCGCGCGCTCGATGGCCACCGCCGGCCGGGCGATCACGTTCTCAGGGCTCACCGTCGCGATCGGCCTCGCCGGGATGTTCTTCTACCAGGGCACGTTCCTCGCGTCGATGGGCTACGCCGGCGCACTCGTCGTCGCGATCGCCGTGTTCTACGGGCTCACGTTCCTGCCGGCCGTGCTGTCGCTGCTCGGGACGCGGGTGAACAGCCTTCGCCTGTCGGAGCTGTGGCGGCGGCTGCGCGGCAAGCCGGTCAGCACCGCCGAGCGCGGCCCGGGCCTCTGGCACCGGCTCGCGATGGCGGTGATGGCGCGCCCGCTCGTCGTGCTCATCCCGGTGCTCGCGTTCATCCTGCTCGCCGGGTCGCCGTTCCTGCGGCTCCGCCTCGCGAACGGCGACGTCGACATGCTGCCGCCGGGCGCGGAGTCCCGCGTCGCGCTGCACACGCTGAGCGACCGGTTCCCGGGTCAGGACCAGAACTCGTTCCAGATCGTCATCCACTACCTGAACGGGACCGACCCGCTCAGCGCCGACAACGCCGGCGCGCTCTACGACCTCTCGCGAAAGGTCGCCGCGATCCCGGGCATCCTGCACGTCGTGAGCGTCGTCGACACGGACCCGCCGCTCACCAAGGCGCAGGTCCTGGCTGCGCTCGCGAACCCCGCGAGCCTGCCGCCGGCCGCGCAGGCCGGGATCAAGCAGAGCATCGGCAAGGACATCGCGGTGCTCAACGCCTTTGGCGCCGACGCGATCGGCAGCGATCAGTCGCGTGAGGAGCTCAAGCAGATTCGCGCGATCGTGCCGCCTGCCGGCACCGAGCTGCTCGTGACCGGCTTCACCGCGTACGACGTCGACGCGATCAACTTCATCCTCGGGAAGACCCCGGCGGCCGTCGCGTTCGTGGTCCTCGCCACGTACCTCGTCCTGTTCCTCCTGCTTGGCTCGGTCGTGCTGCCGCTGAAAGCGGTCCTCATGAACTTCCTGTCGATCAGCGCGTCGTTCGGTGCGCTCGTGTGGATCTTCCAGGACGGGCATCTCGCGTCGTGGCTCAACTTCACGCCGTCGTCGATCGATCCGACGCTGCCGGTGATCATGTTCTGCATCGTCTTCGGGCTGTCCATGGACTACGAGGTCCTGCTGCTCAGCCGGATGCAGGAGGAATACCACCGGACCCACGACAACCGCTTCGCGGTCGCCGAGGGCCTCGAGCGGATCGGCCGGCTCATCACCGGTGCCGCGGCGATCATGGTCGGTGTCTTCCTCGCGTTCGCGCTCGCGCAGGTCGTGATCATCAAGGCCATCGGGCTCGGGATGGCCATCGCGGTCGCGATCGATGCCACGCTCGTGCGTGCGCTCGTGGTCCCGGCGACGATGCGGCTCCTCGGAGATCTCAACTGGTGGGCACCGCGCCCGCTCGCCAGGCTCTACCGCCGCCTCGGCCTCGGCGAGGCCCACGCGGTCGTCGAACCGGCACCGGTGGGCGCGGACTAGCCGGGTCTCCCCAGACCAGCACGGAGTTCTGACCATGCGGAAGCTGATCGCGACAGTGTTCAACTACTCGCTCGATGGCCTTCTCGCCGACGAGGGCACCGCGTTTTGGACGTTCTGCTTCGACCAGCTCCGGAACCGCGAGCCCAACGACCCGGCGCAGCTCGACTTTCTCCGGAGCGCGTACGCGCACGTCATGGGTCGCACCGCCTACGAGGGCATCGCCAGGTCCATGACCACAACGGCCACTGACCACCCGTTCGCCGAGATCCTGAACGCCGGGCGCAAGGTCGTCTTCTCCTGGACCCTGAAGACGGCCGGGTGGGCCAACACCACGATCGCGGCTGGTGACACGGCCGAAGAGATCGACAAGCTCAGGCAAGGTGGTGACGGTCACATTGTGGTGTGGGGTGGCGTCAGGCTCTGGCGCTCGCTCATGCGGCTCGACCTGATCGACGAGCTCCAGCTGACCATGTTCCCGTACGTTGCCGGCGAGGGCACCCGGCTGTTCGATGGCGTGCCCAAGTCCTACCAGCTCGACCTGCTCTCCAGCACCGCGTCCGACAACGGGGTCATCGAGCTGCGGTACCGCCGTCACCGATGACCGAAACCCCGGCCGATGGGGGACGGTATCGATGACGTCGACTAGCCGGCGGTCCAGAATGGCGCGGTGACCGACACCACCGCGCCGACCCTGCGGCCACTCGGGATCGGGGACATCGTCGACCGCACCATCGGCCTGTATCGCGCCTCGCCGGGGCTGTTCCTCGTGCTCGCAGGCCTCCCGTACATCGTGGTCGCGATCGTCACGCTGGTGCTGAACCTCGCGTTCGTGCACACGACACCGTTCAGCGCCCTGCCGAGCAACGTGTTCGACCCGTCGCAGCTGTCGACGTCGTTCACGCCGGATCAGATCGCCGGCTTCGCCGTCTACGGCGCTGTCATCACGCTCGTGAGCCTCCTCGTGCTCTCGGTGCAGGCCGCCGCGATCGTCGACGCGATGTCGAAGCGCTACCTCGGACGGCCCACCACGGTCGGCGAGTCCATCGGCGTGGGGCTCCGCGCGAGCGCTCGGCTCATCCTCGCGAGCATCGTGGCCTTCGTCGCGTTCGTCCTCGTCGTGACCCTCGCGATCGTGGCACTCGGGATCGCCGCCGCCGTTCTGAACAACCCGCTTCCGGTGATCGTCGGCGTCATCGCGATGTTCGTCCTCATCTTCTACGTCGTCGCGTCGTGGATGCCGCTGCCCGCGGTCGTGACGCTCGAGGGCCGCGGCCCGGTCGACGGACTGCGGCGCTCCTGGCGGCTCGCCGGTGGCGCGCGCTGGCGCATCCTCGGGCTCCTCATGCTCATGGCCATCCTTCAGGCCATCCTCGGGATCCTGTTCGCCTTCGTGTTCCTCGGCACGATCGTCACCGAGGGCGCGGCCAAGACCGTGCTCCAGGAGGTCGCGAACCTCGCGGTCAACGCGCTCTGGGCGCCGATCCAGTGGGGCGTCTTCACGCTCCTCTATTACGACCTGCGTGTCCGGAAGGAGGCGTTCGACCTCCAGCTCGCGGCGGAGGCCATGCCGCGCGTCACCTAGGCGCGCTCGTCCTCGCGCTCGCGCTCTGGAGCGCGACCGGCGGGATCGCGAGCGCCGACACGCTCTCGGTCACCGCGTACCGCGGCCGCCTCGATCAGGTCCTCGCGCTGGTCCAGCAGGCGCGCGCGGCGCCGGTCGCCGATCGAGAGCCACTGCTCGCGCAGGCCCGCGCGCTCCTCCGCCAGACCACGGCGGTGCAGCTCGCCGATTCCACCCTCGCGATCGACGATGGCCCGCTCGCCGATCGCCTCACCTCGGACGCGATCGACCGCGAGATCGCGGAGCTCGGCCGGCTCGTCGCCCTGACGAACGCGACCATCGGGCGCCGCGTCGACACGGCGGCCGCCGACGCGACCCTGCGGTCGCTCGTCCAGGACGACCAGCTGGCCCAGCGGCTGAACCTCGGCGCGATCATCGGCGCGCTCGCCCAGCAGGCCGCGCAATGGCTCTACGACCTCGTGGGCCGGCCCGATCCGAACGTGCTGCTGAACGCCCAGGCCGTCGTCGGGATCCTCGTGGCCGTCGCGATCGTCGCGCTGCTCGTTCGCGGTACGCGCGAGCGCATCCGGAAAGAGACCACCCTTGGGGCCGTCGCGGGCGAGCACCGTGTCGATCCGGCGGTCCACCTGCGCGCGGCCGACGACGCCGTGCGCAGCGGTCGTGCGCGCGACGCGATCCACTCGCTCTATCTCTACGCGTTCGCGACCCTCGCCGCGCGCGAGATCCTTCGCTACGACCCGGCGCTCACCGATCACGAGCTCCTCCGTCGCGCGGCGCAGCTGCCGCGGGCCGATTCCCTTCGCGATCTCGTGCAGCTCCACGAGCGCGTGTGGTTCGGGCTCCGCGACGCGAGCGCGCCGGATGTCGCGCGTGCTCGCACCCTCGCGACGGAGGCGATCGGGTGAGGCGGGTCGATCCGCTCGGCGTCGCCGCGCTCGTGCTGTTCATCGCGCTCGCGGCGCTGGCGGTCGCGTCGGATGGGGTCGGTGGCGGCGGCTCGACCCCGGCGTTGGGGCGGTCGGCCTCCATCTACGACCAGTCGCCCGGCGGCGCGTCGGTGCTGCGCCGCTACCTCGAAGGAGTCGGCATCACCGTCGTCCCGGTGCAGGGCGATCGCTTCGCGCCGTCGGGCGCGGGGATCACGACGCTGTTCCTCCTCGGCGCGACGGACCCGATCGAGGCCGCGGACCTTGCGGCTCTCCACGAGTTCGTGCGGATCGGCGGCACGCTTGTGATCGCGACCGATCTAGGGGTCAACGAGCGTCGCCTGCTCGACGACTTCGGCCTCTCGCCGCGCGGCGGCACCGTCCGCGGCGGCGACGTCCCGGTGCGCAGCATCGCATTCGCGGTGCCCCCTGTTCGAACGATGAACGTGGACTTCGGTCAGGCCCTCCGGCTGGCCGATCAGGCGACGCCGCTGGTCCTCGATGACGGCGCGGCGCTCGTCGGTCTGTCGAGCGAGGGCCGCGGAGAGGTGTTCGCCGTCGGCTCGCTCACGCCGTTCGTGAATGGGGGGATCGGCCTCGCCGACAACGGCCGGTTCGCGCTCGCGCTGGCCCAGGGCGCCGCGCGTGTCGGGTTCGACGAGTACCACCATGGCGCGCGCCCCGCGCCGGATTTCGCCGCCCTGCTCGAGCGGACGTGGCTGGGCCGCTCGCTACTGGCGGCCTTCGCGCTGGCGTTCGCCTACCTCGCACTCACGGGCCGCCGGCTCGGGCCGCCGCTCCCGCTCGATCCGCGTCCGCCCCGCTCGAGCCTCGAGTACATCCGCAGCTTCGCCGGGCTCGCGCGCCGCTCGGGGCACGGCGAGATCGCGCGCCGGCGGCTGCGCGACGAGCTCGGGCGCGAGCTCGCGAAGCAGGCCGGGCTCGATCCGCGCACCGACTTCGACCGCGTGGCGAGCGCGATCGCGACCCGGTCGCCGGCGCGCGCCGCCGAGGCCCGGCGCCTCCACGCCGCGCTCGCCGGTAGATTGCGTGACGACGCGCTTGTGCGTGCCGCGAATGACGTGGCGCGGCTCATCCGCGCGGAGGAGTCGACGTGACGCTGAAGGACACCGGCGAGACGTTCCGTACGCAGGTGCATCGGATCGTGATCGGTCAGGAGGAGACGATCACACTGTCGTTCCTCGCGCTGTGCCTCGGCGGGCACGTGCTCATCGAAGGCGTCCCTGGGACCGCGAAGACGCTGCTCGCGCGCACGATCGCGCAGCTCGTCGGGGGCACGTTCAAGCGCATCCAATTCACCCCTGACCTCATGCCGAGCGACATCGTCGGCACGTCGGTGTACGAGATCGCGACGTCGTCATTCCGGATGCGGCTCGGACCGATCTTCGCCAACATCGTCCTCGCGGACGAGGTGAACCGCGCGCCGGCGAAGACGCAGTCGGCACTGCTCGAGGCGATGGAGGAGAAGCAGGTCACGCTCGAGGGTGACGCGCGGCCGCTGCCCGATCCGTTCCTCGTGCTGGCGACGCAGAATCCGGTCGAGTACGAGGGCACCTACCCGCTGCCCGAGGCCGAGCTCGATCGGTTCCTGTTCAAGGCGATCATGCGGTACCCGGAAGGCGCCGAGGAGCACGCGATCCTCCGCGCGCACGATCGGGGGCAGCCGCTCGCCGAGGTCGGCGCGCTCGCGCGCCTGCCCGCGGCGGCGCTCGCCGAGGCGCGGTCCGAGGTCGACCGGGTGACGGTTGAGGACTCAGTCGTGGACTACGTGGTCCGCATCGTCGCGGAGACGCGGAAGTCGCCGGACCTGTTGCTCGGCGCGAGCCCCCGCGCGGGCGTGCACCTGTTGCGCGCGGCGAAGGCAGCCGCGGCGCTCGATGGCCGAGACTTCGTGACCCCTGACGACGTGAAGTCGCTTGTCGCGCCGACGCTCCGCCATCGCGTCGTCCTGAAGGCCGAGGCCGAGATCGAAGGCCTCGATGCGGAAGCGGTCCTCCGTCGCGCGCTCTCGCGCCTCGACGTCCCCCGGTGAGACGGCCGCGGCTTCCGGGCATCGTCCCGCGGCCGCGACTCCTCATGCTCGCGCTGGGCGCCGCGGCGCTGGTCGGTCTCGGCACGCTCTCGCCGGTCTTCGTTGGGCTCGCGGTACTCGTGCTCGCGGCCGCGCTGGCGCTCGCCGTCGCGGACTACCGGCTCGCGCCGGCGATGGGCCCCGCCGAGGTCGCGCGGATCGCGGAACCGCAGCTGATCATCGGCGCGCCGAACCACATCGGCCTGGCGATGCGGAATCCGACCGTCCGCCCGCTGCGGCTGCGCGTCCGCGACGAGGTCCCGGTCTCGTTCGCCGTCGTGCCGCGCGTCACGAGCACGGTCCTCAAGCCGGCCGGTTCGGAGACGGCCGAGTACGTCGCGCGGCCGCGCTATCGCGGCTCGTTCCGCTTCGGCGCGCTACACACACGGCAGCGCGGCCCGCTGGATCTCGTCGAGCGCCAGAGCGACATCGTGGCGGACGCGCCGGCGAACGTGTACCCCGACCTGCGCGAGATCCGGCGCTACGAGGTGACGCTGCGCCGCGGCCTCGCGTACGACGCAGGCCAGCGCCGGGCGCGCCTGCCGGGCGCGGGCAGCGTGTTCGAGCGGTTGCGCGAATACGGTCCCGACGACGATCCGCGCTCGATCTCCTGGCCGGCCACCGCGCGGCGGGGCCGGCCGATCAGCGTCGAGTACGAGACCGAACGGCAGCAGCGCGTGCTCATCCTCCTGGATGCCGGGCGGATGATGGCGAGCACCCTCGGTGAGCTCACGAAGCTCGACCATGCGGTGAACACGGCACTCATGCTGTCGTACGTCGCGACGGCGAAGGGTGACGAGGTCGGCCTGCTCGGGTTCGCCGATGACGTGCGGAGCTATCTGTTGCCGCGCCGTGGCCGCCGGCAGTTCCTTCGGGTGACCGAGGAGCTCCGCAAGCTCGAGGTCACGACGACCGAGCCCGACTATCGCGCGGCGTTCGAGTTCCTCCGCTCGCGCACGTCGCGGCGCGCGCTCGTGGTGTTGTTCACCGACCTCGTCGACGTCGAAGCGTCGAGGTCGCTCGTCGCCGCCGTGAACCGCCTGGCCGGCAACAACCTCGTGCTCTGCTGCCTCCTCGCGGATCCACAGCTCGCGGAGGTCGCCTCGCGCGCGCCGCGTTCCACGACCGAGCTGTACGAGCGCGTGATCGCGCAGGAGGTGCGAGATGCGCGTGCGCGGGCGCTCGCGCTCCTGCGCGAGCGCGGCGTGCATGTGGTCGACGTCCCGGCGGAGCGCCTCACCGTGGCCGCGATCCAGCGCTACCTCGAGCTGAAGAAGCGCTGGTTATGAGTGAGCACGATGTAGCTCCAGAGGGCGAGCCCGGTGCCGATGCCGATCGCCGCCTTGACCGCGGGCAGGAGCGTGGTCGGTGACACGAACCCTTCGATGAGCCCTGCGCAGACGAGCGTCACGACCACGAGCAGCATCACGCGCATCGACTGGGCGCCCGCGATCCGCAGCGCGTCGCCGCGGCTCCGCGGGCCTGGATGCAGGATCGCCCACGCGAGCCGCAGCCCAGCGCCCCCGGAGAGGAAGATCGCCGAGAGCTCGAGGAACCCGTGGGCCAGGATGAACGTGAGGAGCGAGCTCGCGACACCGGCCTGCTGCAGGATCGCGAAGATCGTCCCGAGCTGCGTGCCGTTCAGCACAAGGATGTACGCGGTGTAGAGGCCCGCGGTCATGCCCCCCGCGAACGCCGCGATCGAGACGGTCACGTTGTTGACGATGATCAGCGGTCCGATGCTGGCACGCAGCTCCGGCGGGATCTCGGTGCCCGGCGTGCGGCCGATGATCTGGCGGCGTGCATCCTCGCTGAGCGCGGACGCGGCGACATCCGGCTGGATCAGGCCGGCCGCGAACGTGACGATCGCCGGCACCACCACGAGCGCGAACGCAACGAGCGTGAACGGCATCGCCGCGCGGGCCGCCGCGGGCAGCTCTCGCGTGACGAACCGGCGGAGGCGCCGGCCGCTCGCCGGCGACTCGCTGTACACGAGCGCGTGCGCGGCGGCGACCACGTCGTTCAGCCGCTCGGCGACCGTGTCCTGCGGGAAATCGCGCCGCGCGACGGCGAGGTCGCTCGTTGCGCTCCGGTACAGCGCGCCGAGCTCGAGGACCTCGTCGGCCCCGAGGCGCGCGACGCGGCCGCCCGCCCGCTCGACGAGGGTGCCCAGCCGTGCCCAACGCGCGCGGTGGTCCTCGACGAACCGGTCGATGGATTGAACCGCGCGCATCGCGCGACCGTACCATGCTGACGTGGCGATCCGGGTCGGGCGGCTCGAGGTCGAGACCCCTGATCACGTGGTGCTGCGCTACACGCTCGCTGGCGTGGGCAACCGTGGCTTCGCGGCCGTCGTGGACTTCGTCATCGCCCTCCTCATCACCGTCGGCCTCGAGATCGGGTACGAGCAGATCGGCGCGCCGGGCGCAGCCGCGGTCGGCGGCCTCATCCAGCTGCTCCTCTTCGTGCTTGGCTGGAGCTACTTCATCGTGCTCGAGTGGCTGTGGAACGGCCAGACCATCGGGAAGCGCTGGTCCGGCCTGCGGGTCATCAACGAGGACGGCTCGCCGGCCGGGTTCGTCGCGGTGTTCGTCCGCAACCTCGTCCGGATGGCCGACTTCCTGCCTGGCTTCTACGGGCTCGGCCTGCTGTCGATCGTCGTCACTTCGCGATCGCAGCGCCTCGGCGACCTCGCCGCCGGCACGTTCGTCGTCCGCGCTCCGAAGCCCCAGCTCGACTGGCTCTCGCTGCGGACCGTGACCCGGGCGGGCGTGCCGGTATCGGCCGGCGGCGCGCGCCAGCTCTCCGGCGAGGCGCAGCGGATCGTGCGTGAGTTCGTGGCCCGGGAAGGGACGCTCCCGGAGCGTGATCGCGCCAGGCTCGCGACCCAGATCGCGTCCCGGATCCGGCCGCTGGTGACCGGCATCGACGCGACAGACGATGTCGCGTTCCTGCGCGCGCTCGCGGCGACGCTGCGCGAGGCGGGGGAGCGCCGGTCGTGAACGAGCTCCTCGGGATCATCATCCTGGTCCTGCTCATCGCGGGGTTCACCGTGCTCTCCGGCGGCGGCCGGAGCGCGAGCGAGCTGCGGATGCGCCGCCGCTGGGAGGCGAACTTCGAGTCCGAGATCCGCCAGATCCGCCCGACCGACGCGACCGGCGTGCTCATGTGCCGCCGCTGCGGCGCGTCGGCCTCAGAGCGCGCGGGCCGGTGTCCGAGCTGCGGCGCGGTACTCTAGGAGCGAACCCACCCCCTCCGGGGAGGGGCTAGCGCGAAGGAGCATGACGTGACCGAACCGAGCACCGAGCGGACCTATTCCGTGCCGGCGATCCACTGCGAAGGCTGCGCGGGCACGATCGAGGAGGCGCTCGAGCCCGTCGAGGGCGTAGAGACCGCGACCGTCGACCTCGACGCGAAGATCGTGCGGATCCGCGGCTCGGCCGACGACCGCGTGCTGCGCAAGGTCCTCACCTCGGCCGGGTACCCGCCGGCCTGAGCATGACCACCGCGGCCCCAACGGAACAGAAGCGCGACCTCGCGATCACCGGCATGACCTGCGCGTCGTGCGTGGCGAGCGTGGAATCCGCGCTGCGATCGGTGCCCGGGGTCGCATCGGCCGACGTCAACCTCGCGACCGAGCGCGCGACGGTCCGGCTCGCCGCGATGGCCGACATGGGTGGCCTCGTGCGCGCGGTCGAACGCGCGGGGTACGGCGCGCTGCCGATCCCGTCCGACGAGCGCGAGCGCGCCGAGCACGCCGACGCAGAGCGCGCCCTGCGCCAGCGCTACGTCGCTGACCTTCGACGGCGCCTGGTCATCGCAGCCGTCCTCGCGGCCGCGACGATGGCGCTCGCGATGGCCGACCTCATCGTTCCCTCGCTCCGCGGCGCCGCCTGGCGGCCGGTCGCGCTGTTCGCGCTCGCCACACCCGTGCAGCTGTGGGCCGCCGCGCCGTTCTATCGCGCGGCGTGGAGCGCCGCGCGGCATCGCACGACGAACATGAACACGCTGGTCGTGGTCGGCACGACGGCCGCGTACGCGACCTCGGTCGCGGCGACCTTCCTGCCTGGGATGTTCCTCGCGGCCGGGCTCGATCCGGCCGAGCACCTGTACTACGAGACCGCGACCGCGATCGTCGCGCTCATCCTGGTCGGCCGGTTCCTCGAGGCCCGCGCTCGCGCGCGCACCGGAGACGCGATCCGCGCGCTGCTCGCGCTCGGCGCGAAGACCGCCCGCGTGCGTCGCTCGGGCGGCGTCGAGGAGGACATCCCGATCGCGGCACTCGCCGTCGGAGACGTCATCGTCGTGCGGCCGGGCGAGACGATCGCGGCCGATGGGCTGGTCATCGCCGGGGCGTCGGCGGTCGATGAATCGATGGTCACGGGCGAGTCGATCCCGGTCGACAAGACCGCCGGGGACGACGTCACCGGTGGGACGCTGAATCGCACCGGCGCGCTCCGCGTGCGCGCCACGAAGGTCGGCCGCGACACCGTGCTCGCGTCGATAGTCCGCCTCGTCGATGAGGCACAGGGCTCGAAGCCTCCGATCCAGCGGCTCGTGGATCGCGTGGCATCCGTGTTCGTGCCGATCGTGCTCGCCATCGCGCTCGGCACGTTCGTCGTTTGGCTGGCCCTCGGTCCGGCCCCGTCGTTCGGCGCCGCACTGCGCGCGGCCATCGCGGTCCTGATCATCGCCTGCCCGTGCGCGCTCGGCCTCGCGACGCCGACGGCGCTCACGGTCGGGATCGCGCGCGGCGCGAGCCGGGGGATCCTCATCCGCGACGCGGAGGCGCTCGAGCGCGCGCGGTCCGTCGATGTCGTCGCGTTCGACAAGACCGGCACGCTCACCGCCGGCCGGCCGCAGCTCGTCGATCTCATGGCCTGCGCGGACTTCGGAGAGGAGGATGTCATCCGACTTGCGGCCGGCGCTGAGCGCGGCTCGGAGCATCCACTCGGCGAGGCGCTGGTCGAGGCCGCGCGCGGTCGCGGCCTGACCGTGCCCGAGGCGACCGGCTTCGACTCGCTCCCCGGCGCGGGCGTGCATGCGACGGTCGACGGGCACGACATCTGGATCGGCAACGTGGAGCTCGCGCGGGGTCACGGCTTCTCGGACGTTCCCGAGGCGACCGTCGCGCGGCACGAAGCCGCCGGCCGCACGGCCCTCGTCATGACCGTCGACGGGAAGCCCGGCGCGATCTTCGCCGTGGCCGACACGCCGAAGGCATCGGCTCGCGAGGCCGTCCGCGCGCTACGGGCGCGCGGCCTGCGCACGCTGCTCGTGTCCGGTGACACGCAGCGCACCGCCACGGCGATCGCGCGCGAGCTCGGCATCGATGAGGCCCGTGGTGGCGTGAAGCCCGCGGAGAAGGCCGAGGTCATCGCCGAGCTGCAGCGCGCGGGACATCGGGTCGCGATGGTCGGCGACGGCGTGAACGACGCACCGGCACTCGCCCGCGCGGACCTGGGCATCGCCATCGGGAGCGGGACCGACGTCGCGATCGCATCGGCGGGCGTGGTGCTCGTTGGCGGCGATCCGCGCGGCGTGCCGCGCGCCCTGCGCCTCTCGCGGGCGACGGTCAACGCGATCCGCCAGAACCTGTTCTGGGCTTTCGTCTACAACGTGCTCCTGATCCCGGTCGCCGCCGGCGCGCTCTATCCGCTGACCGGCTGGCTGCTGTCGCCGGTGCTCGCGGCCGGCGCGATGGCCCTCTCGAGCGTCACCGTCGTGACGAACTCACTGCGGCTCCGGTCGGTCGCGCTCGACTAGATCCGGACCGGCGGGACTCGCCGCTGCGAACGGCGGAACACGAGCAGGACGATGAGGCCGAGCAGCGACGCGAAGAGCGCGAGCCCACCGTACCGATCGATCTGCGGCAGCTCGAAGCTCGAGGCCTGCGCGGCTGGCGCGGGCGCTGAAGTCGATTGCGGGGCTGGTGTCAGCGTCGGGCCGACTGTGACAGCGGCGCCGATGGGTACGCGCGTCGGCGTCGCGCTGGGTGTGGGCTCGACGTTCGCGGGTGTCACGTCGGGAGTCCGGAGCGGTGTGAGGGTCTGGCTCGGTTCGGGTGCAGGGATCGGCGTTTGTGACCGTGCAGTCGGCGGGCTGGTCACGACCGCCGGTGTCGGCTCACCGAGTGGTGACGTCGGTGTCGGCGCCGCCGTCGGTGACGGCATCGGTGTCGCCGACGGTACCTGCGTCAGCGTCGGTGTCGCGGTCGGCGCCGCCGTCGGAGCCGAGGTCGGTGTCGCGGTCGGGGCCGGTGTCGATGTCGCAGTCGGCGCCGGGGTCGGCGTGGCCGTCGGCACTGGCGTCGGCGTCGCAGTCGGGACCGGGGTCGGTGTTGCGGTCGGCACTGGCGTCGGCGTCGCAGTCGGGACCGGGGTCGGTGTTGCGGTCGGCACCGGCGTCGGTGTGGCCGTCGGCGCCGCGGTCGGAGACGCGGTCGGGCTCGGCGTCGGTACCGGCGCGCAGGTCGCGACGGTCACATGGTTCGTGTCCAAGGTGACTGTGGCGCCGCGAGCCAAGGCGCTGCCGTCGATGGTCGTGCCGGCGCCGACGGTGATCGACGTGAACGCGAGGATGTTCCCTTGCATGATCGAGTTCGCGCCGAGCGTCGCGGAGCTGCCAACCTGCCAAAAGATGTTGCAGGCCTGGGCTTCGTTCACCAGGATCACCCGGCTACCGGCGGCCGTACCGAGTGTCGTCACCATCTGGAAGATGAAAACGGCACTCGGATCGTTGCCGCCGTCGAGCACGACGTCTCCGGTGATGGCGAACGTACCGGCCGTGGAGGTGTAGACCCCCGGCCCAACGGTCGTCAGGCCGAGTTCTGACGCGATCGGGGCGCCTGGCGTCCGGGCGACGGCGTTGTCGTACGCCGTGTCGAGATCGGCCTTGGCGGCCAAAGTGACGCTGTCGCTGCCGTGGTCCGTGCCGATCACGGTGGGGCTCCCGGTGACCGAGGAGGTCGGAGCGGAGCCGATGTCGCCCGTGATGACGGTGGCGCCCGCGTTCGTGATCCCGGCACTGGCCAGGATCGCGAAGGCGCCGGCTGAGCCGAGGTCGATCGTCGCCGGACCAGGGTCGGTCGCCGCGGCAAGTCCAGCGATCGCGCTCATCGCGACGATCAGGCCGATCCCCCCGACGGCGAAGAAGGTCCGAATACGGTTCATCCGACTACTGGGCGCGATCGATGACGAGACGCCGGGCTGCGAGCGACACGCGCGCGACGAACTCGGCACTGTCCCACGGCTTGATGATCCAATCGTCCAGCGGACCCATCTGCTCGAGCATCTTGGGGAACACGTCGCGGTGGCTGGTGGTGAAGATCACCGCCGGCATCCGGGCATCCGCCTGTCGGAGAGCTCGATGCACGTCGAGACCTGAACCCGCACCGAGTCGGACGTCGAGCAGCACGATGTCGGGACCGGTGGTGGCCACTGCGTCCAACGCTTCGCGGACCGAGCCGACGGCCCGGCACTCGAACCCCGAGTTCGTCAGGACCCGATCGACGGACCGGCGGAGCTGCTCGTCGTCGTCGACGATGAGGATGCTCGTCATGAGGCCATCGCCACGCTGACGCCGGTGACCAGCTGCTGGCGCGAGAACGGCTTCGCCAGGAACGTGTTCCCGCTGGCGAGCTGGCTGCCGGACGGATCACCGGACATGAACATCACGCGCAGGTTTGGATACATCGTGCGCAGGTGGGCGGCGAGCTTGTGGCCTTGCCAATCGGTGAGGAAGACATCAGTGAGCACGAGGTCGATCTCTCCATGGTGCGCGGCGCACAGTCGCAGTGCCTCGCTCGCGGTCGCGGCGTGAAGGACCTTGTA
>CAZMLV010000014.1:14791-24721 GCA_964567235.1 uncultured Chloroflexota bacterium
CGTCGCGTGCGCCGCGAGCCAGAAGCCGAGCTTGTCGGCCGACATCGGCCGGGCGAAGACGTAGCCCTGCGCCGCATCGCAGCCCATGGCCGTGAGCATCTCGGCCACGGCTTGTTCCTCGACGCCCTCCGCGATCGTCTCGAGACCGAGGGCATGGCTGAGCTCGATCGCCGCGCGAACGATCGCGGACGTGCCCGCATCGTCGAACAGCGGCGTGATGAACGATCGGTCGATCTTCACCGCATCGAGCGGGAGCTTCTGGAGGTACGCGAGCGACGAGTAGCCGGTCCCGAAGTCGTCGACCTCGACGAACACCCCGAGCGCCTTCAGGTCACGGAGGCAGGCGATCGCCTGCTCCGCGTCGGCCATGACCTCGCTCTCGGTCACTTCGAGTGCGAGCAGCGCGGGATCGACGCCTGACGCTCGCAGCAATGAGCTGAGGAGTGCGGGAAGGTTGGCCGATCTCGCGAGCGCCTTGGCTCCGACGTTCACCGCGATGCGAACCGGCCGGCCCTCGTCCGACCACGCGCGCGATTGGCGGAGCGCTTCAGTGAGCACCCACTGGGTCAACGGCACGATGAGCCCGCTCTGCTCGGCGACGGGGATGAACTCGCCCGGAGCGAGGAGCCCGCGCTCCGGGTGCTGCCACCGGACGAGCGCCTCGACGCTCCGGAGAGCGCGGCTCGGAAGCTCGACGACCGGCTGGTAATGGAGCCGGAGCTCGCCGTTCGCGATCGCGGCGCGCAGCCCGTCGAAGGTCTCGAGCCGCGACAGCCGCTCCTGCTCGCTGCGGGCGGTCGCGACCACGATCGAGCGGGCCTTCACCTTGCCCTCGTCGAGCGCGATCTCCGCGCGCCGGACGAGCTCGACCGCTGTGCCTGCGTGGTCCGGGTACCGGGCGACTGCGACATGCGCCTCGAGCCGCACCTCGGTGCTCGCGAGCTTGAACGGGGCCGTGACCAGGGCGAGCGCGGCCTGCGCGCTCGCAAGCGCGGTAGTGCTCACCGGGAGCCAGAGGACGAACTTCTCCGCTCCGATGCGCGCAACGCGCTCGCCGCTGTCGGTGTAGCCACGAAGCCGCTGCCCGATCGCTCCCAGGAGCGCGTCGCCGGTCTCGTGACCGAACGTTTCGGTGATCTGGCGGAAGTGGATGATGTCGATGACCACGAGATCGGATCCGGCGCGCGCGTCGGTCGTCAGGGCGGCATCGAGGATCTTGACGAACGACGCCCGGTTCAGCAGGCCGGTCGCGGCGTCCGTGGCGACGAGCCGGATGATGCTCCGGTGCTCGCCGCGGGCGTACGACAGGAGCCAGCCGACGAGGGCCACCGCGACCGTGGTCAGGACGGTGGTCCGCAGGTCCTGACCGCCGATGTTGCCCTCGATCGCGTATGCGGAGGTTTGGATCACGGCGACGACGACGCTGGTGACGAGCACGACGGGCAGCCCGAACGACCATGCGGCGACGAGCACGGGACCGAGGATCAGCACGCCCGCGGCCGGGCCGGCGACCAGATAGAGCGGGTGGAAGGCGAGCACGAACGCTCCCACCGAGGAGATGAGTGCCAGGTACGGGGCGTGGCGTCGCAGCGTGCGCATCCGCCACAGAGTGGGCCCAGCGCCGCGTGCGCAAACCGTGTGGCTGCGGGGACCCGAGACCCCTGCGCGTGCAGGGGGTCATTCGGGCTATCCGAGGATGCCGAGCTCCTGCGCCCGGAGGACCGCCTCGAGCCGCGAGTGGGCCTGGAGCTTCTCGAGCACCGTTTGGACGTAACCGCGAGCCGTGTTCGTGCTGATCCCAAGGTCCGCCGCGAGGACGGCAGTCTCCTTGGCCGCGGCCATCGAGCGCAGCACCTCGAGCTCCCGGGGCGTCAGGGAGCCGGCTCGCTTGGAACGGTTGCCACGGTCGATGGCGCGCTCGCGCGCCCGCCGGAGCAACGCGCTGAGAGTCGGCGCGGGGATGAGCATCTCGCCCGACGCGACGCGATGGATCGCGTCGGCGATCTCCGCGACGCGCGCGGTCTTCATCAGGTACCCGGACACGCCGGCTTCGACCGCATCCAGCATCTCGTCGTCGGTCCCGCCGCCGGTCAGCATGACGATCTTCGTCACGGGGTGCCGGGCCAGGATCTTCGCGGTGGTCTGCGCGCCATTCGTTCCGGGCAGCCGCTGATCCATGAGGATGACGTCGGGCCGCAGCTCGTCGGCGAGCCTGATCGCCTCCTCGCCCGTGCCCGCGCTCGGGATGAGCTCCAGACCCGCTTTGCGGCCGAGCACCTCACGGAGGCTCTCCGCGAACGCGGCGTGATCGTCGACGACCATGACCCGGAGCACGTCGGTCATTCCGGGGCATCAGGAGCAACTGTCTTGGCGATCGCGTCGAGCAGAGCGCGACGCGTGAACGGCTTCTGCAGGAAGTTGCTGTCCGCGGGGAGCGTGCCCCGATGGGAGATCACTTCCTGCGAGTAGCCGGTCATGTACAGGATCGGCAGCTCGGGCCGGAGCTCCTTCGCCCGGCGACCAAGCTCGATCCCTGACATGCCCGGCATCACGATGTCGGTCACGAGGACGTCGATCTGCCGCTCGGCCTCGCCCAGCGCCTGGAGCGCGTCCGCCGGATCCCCCCGCATCAGCACCTTGTAGCCATGGCCCGTAAGGATGCGCGCTGCCGCCAAGAGCACGGCACTCTCGTCCTCGACCAGGAGCACCATGCGGTCGGCGCCTCCCGCGGCGACGACCTGTTCGGGCGCGGGGCGGACCCGAATGGCAGCCTCGTCGGTCGCCGGCAGATGGATGCTGATCCGCGTGCCGAGGCCGGGCTCCGAGTAGATGCCGATGTTCCCGCCGGCCTGGGTGATGATCCCGTACACCGTGGCCAGCCCGAGGCCGGTGCCCCGGCCGGCAGCCTTGGTAGTGAAGAACGGCTCGAAGGCCCGCGAGCTGACCTCGGGGCTCATCCCGATCCCGGTGTCCGAGACCGACAGCCGTACGTAGCGCCCGGGCGTGACACCCGGTCGCCCGGCCGCGTACTCCTCGTCGAGATCCACGGCGGACGTCTCCACGACGACGCGGCCCCCGGTCGGCATCGCGTCGCGCGCATTCACGGTCAGGTTGAGGAAGACCTGTTCGACCTGGCCCGGATCGGCGAGCACCGAGGGCAGGTCCTCCGCGAGCTTGAGCGTGAGGTCGATGTCCTCGCCGAGGGTGCGGCGCAGCATCGCTTCGACGCCCTCGACGACCGTGTTGAGGTCGAGCACCTGCGGGTTCGTGGCCTCGCGGCGCGCGAAGATGAGCAGCTGTCGGGTCAGGTCCGCCGCGCGCAGGGCCGCCCTCTGGATCTCCTCGACGTCGTGGCGCAGCGGTCCCTCCGGAAGCTCGTCGGTCACGAACTCCGCGTAGTTGAGGATGACCGCAAGCAGGTTGTTGAAATCGTGCGCGATACCGCCGGCCAGCTGACCGACGGTCTCGAGCCGCTGGCTCTGCTGGAGCTGCCCCTCGAGGTGCTTCCTCTCGGTGAGGTCGTCGATGGCGACCAGGCGCGCGTCGTGGCCGTCGTACACGAGCCGGATCGAGGTGACCTCGACGTCGATGAGGCTCCCGTCTTTGATCCGATGCTTCCACGGCCCCGAGCGCCGCACATCGGGCTGATCGCTGACCTTGCCAAGCAACGGGGGGGCCTCAGCACTGGTCAGGACGCGCGCGACCGTCATCGCGCGGAACTCGTCGCGCGTGTACCCGTACCGACGAACGGCCGCGTCGTTGACCTCCAGGAACGCGAGCGTCTCCACGTCGTAGACGAACAGCGGCTGCGGGTTGCCCTCGAACAACAACCGGTAGTTGCGCTCCGACACGCGGGCGGTGGCCTCGGCACGCCGTCGCTCGGTGATCTCGCCATCCACCGACGCGACGAGGGCATTGAAGCGTGAGGCCACTTCCGCGATCTCGGCGGGTCCGGACCCGGTGACCGATGCGGGCTCGAGCCGCTCGGTCTCGCGGCCCATCACGTCACTCAGCTCATGCAACGGCCTGGTCATCGAGCGATGGAGCAGCAGCGTGCCGGCGAGAAGGACCGCCAGGCCCGCCAACGGCACGAAGACCGGCTCGACGAACAGGATCGCCGCGACGGCGCTGACCGTGTAGAGGGCCAGCAGCGCGCCGAGGTACACGCTCAACGGCGAGCGCCCTCGTCCCATTGCGGGTCCGGTCCGGCCTGGTCGCGACCCCGCCATTGCGCCCACCCATCTGTTTTCGCTCGTTCGCGCGGACTTGTGCGGACGGTCCCGCTAGGCGAAACTTATAGGGGGCAGACAAACAATGCCGAACCCGAATTCACCTTCGGTCCGGGGCGCAGATCGCCGCAAGACGGTCCGGCGCCGCGATACGGCGAGCAGTCTCGACCGGCTGCTCGATGGCGCCCAGTCGACCTTCGCCGAACGGGGCTACCACCAGGCGACCATCCACGAGATCTGTGCCCGCGCGAAGATCGGGATCGGAACCTTCTATTCGCACTTCGACAGCAAGACCCAGCTCCTCGAGCGTCTCATGGTCGAACGTGCCGTCACGCTCCCCCAGCTGCTCTCGGCCGACGATCTCGCCGGGGTCCCGGCGCTTGCCGCTCGGCTCCACGCCACCTTGGACGATCCAACGACCTGCGGTCTGTGGCGCGCCTGGCATGACGGCGTCGCAGAGGATCCGGCTCTCGCGCGCGCCCAGGCCAAATGGCGGAGGACCACCTTGCGAGAGCTCACCGCGCTCATCCTCAAGGCGCGGAAAGACCACCCGGCGAAGGCACGGCGGCTCGATGCGTCCGCCGCCGCCTGGGTGATGATGCTGTTCGCCCGCGACCTGGCGATCAGGGATCGCGAAGGCGCTCCGAGCATCGACACGATCGCGCGGGTGCTTCACGAGCTCGTATTCGTCCCGGAGCGCACCCCGGCCTAGGGAACACCTTGGCCCCACGTCTGACGGTCGTGTCTGGCTAGGCCGCACGCTCCGCGTACGCGCTGAAGCCGCCCTCGAAGACCCGCACCGTGCCCTCGTCCATCGCCACGATGCGATCGGCGACGCGGTCGAGGAAGTAGCGGTCGTGCGACACGACGATCACGGTGCCGGTGAACTCCTCGAGCGCCGCTTCGAGGACCTCGGCCGAGGCGATGTCGAGGTTGTTCGTCGGCTCATCGAGCAGCAGGCAGTTCGCGCTGGAGTACATGAGGCGCGCGAGCTGCATCCGGCTCTTCTCGCCGCCCGAGAGCGTCGCGATCGGCTGCTGCGCCGCGGCGTACGGGATGAGGAACTTCAGGAGCTTGGCGACGGCCTCGCCCTCGGTCATCGGGCGGACGTCTCGCAGCGTCTCGATCGGCGTGCGGCGCGGATCGAGCGTCTCGTGGTGCTGCGCGTAGCGTCCGCGCTCGATGCTCGGCCCGACCCACGCGGTCCCGCGATCCGGGGAGCGCTCGCCGCTCATCAGCGACAGGAGGACCGTTTTCCCCGACCCGTTCGGGCCGATGATGCCGACCCGCTCGCCGTTCTGGATCACGAGCGACGCATCGGTGATGACCGGCCGGCCCCCAAGGGCGAGCTGCGCGTGCTCGAGCCGGATCGCGATCGCGCCGCCCCGGATCCGTGGGCGGAACGAGAGGGCCATCCGCCGGCGCTCGAGCACCGGTCGTTCGACCTTCTCCAGCCGGTCGATCTGGCGCTGCTTGTTGCGGGCCTGCTTGATATGCCGTTCGTCGACGACGAGGCGCGCCCACAGCTCGAAGCGCTTCACCGCGGCCTCGAGCCGCGCGATCTCCTTCTGCTGCGACGAGTAATCCTGTTGCTGGCGGCGCAGCGCGATCTCCTTCTGCACCACATACGCGGAGTAGTTGCCCTGCCACAGGATCAGTCGCGCACCGCCGGCGGTCGGCTCGAGCTCCCCGATGCGCTCGACCGTGTCGTCTAGCAGATAGCGATCGTGCGACACGATCACGACCGCGCCGTCGAACTCCGCGAGCAGGCGCTCGAGGGTCTCCTTCCGGACGAGGTCGAGGTGGTTGTCCGGCTCGTCGAGCAGCAGCAGGTCGGGATCGCCGATGAGGCACGCCGCGAGCCCGGCCAGCTTGCGCTGGCCGCCGGAGAGCGCGGCGAGCGGCATGTCCCAGTGATCGCGGGGGATCCCGAGCTCGCGCAGCAGGCCCTCGGCCCGGTTGCGCAGCCGGGGACCGCCGGCCTGCTCGAACGCATGCAGCAGCCGCTCGTGGACCTCGAGCGCCTCGGTCAGGGTGCCCATGTCGGCGGCGACCTCGGGATCGGCCAGCCGCGCGCCGACTGCCGCGAGGTCGCGCTCGATCCGGGCGAGGTCGGGGCGCGCTGCGAGCAGTGCGGCCATGACCGGCACATCGCTCGGGGCCTGCTCTTGCTCGAGGTACGCGATCCGCAGGTCGCGTGGGCGCGTGACGAGCCCGCCTTCGGGCGGCTCCAGGCCCGCGATCGTGCGTAGGAGCGTCGACTTTCCGCTGCCATTCGGACCGATGAGCCCGATCCGCGCGCGATCCTCGATCGTCCAGGAGAGATCCGCGAGGATCGTGCGGTCGCCGTGCGCCCGCGTGACGTGGGCGAGGTCGGTGACGATCATGCCGCCATTTGACACCCATCCGCACGCACGATGGAATGAACGCGATGGCCGCGATCGACACCCCATTCCCGGTCACGCGCCCGCGGTACACGGGCATCCTCGAGTGGATCACGACGGTCGACCACAAGAAGATCGGCATCCTCTACCTCTGGACGACGTTCTTCTTCTTCATCGCCGGCGGGCTGCTCGCCCTGCTCCTGCGTGCGCAGCTCGCGACCCCGAACGGGACGGTCCTCACGGCGGAGCAGTACAACGGCGCGTTCACGATGCACGGGACGACGATGATCTTCCTGTTCGTCGTGCCGGTCTGGACCGGATTCGCGAACTTCATCATCCCGCTGCAGATCGGCGCGCGCGATATGGCATTCCCGAAGCTGAACGCGCTGTCGTACTGGCTGCTGCTCGCGGGCGGGATCATCCTCTACGCCGCGCTGCTCGTGGGCCCGCCGTCATCGGGCTGGACCTCGTACGTGCCGCTCTCGACACTGCCGTATTCACCGAGCCACGGCCAGGATCTCTGGCTGCTCAGCCTCACGGTCCTCGGCTTTTCGTCGATCTTCGGCGCGCTGAACATGATCGTGACGATCTTCGCCTTGCGCGCGCCGGGGATGACGTTCTCGCGCATCACCCTGTTCACCTGGAGCGTGCTCGTCACGTCGTTCCTGCTCGTGCTGGCGATCCCGTTCCTCACGGTCGCCGGCGTCCTACTCCTCTTCGACCGTCTGGCCGGGCTGAGCTTCTTCGCGACGTCGGAGGGATCGGACCCGCTGCTCTGGCAGTTCCTGTTCTGGTTCTTCGGGCATCCCGAGGTCTACATCATGGTGCTGCCCGGGTTCGGGGTCGTGAGCGAGATCCTTCCGGTCTTCTCTCGCAAGCCGATCTTCGGCTACAAGATGATCGCGTACTCGAGCGTCGCGATCGGGTTCCTCTCGTTCTCCGTCTTCGTGCACCACATGTTCGTCGCCGGCGTCGATGAGACGCTCCAGGTCTTCTTCATGATCTCGACGATGCTCATCGCCGTGCCCACGGGCGTGAAGATCTTCAGCTGGCTCGGCACGATCTGGCATGGATCGCTGCGGTTCAAGACGCCGATGCTCTTCGCGCTGGGCTTCATCGCCACGTTCACCATCGGCGGCATCTCCGGCGTGTTCCTGGGCTCGGTGCCCGAGGACGTGCAGCTCTCCGATACGTATTACGTGGTCGCGCACATCCATTACGTCCTGTTCGGCGGCGCGGTGATGACCGTGTTCGGCGCGATGTACTACTGGATCCCGAAGATGTCGGGCCGCCTGATGAACGAGAAGCTCGGCCAGATCAACTTCCTCACGATCTTCATCGCGATGAACCTCACGTTCTTCCCGCAGCACGAGCTCGGCATCGATGGGATGCCGCGCCGGGTGTTCCACTACCCGCAGGCACCCGAGTGGTCCCTGCTGAACCTCATCTCGACGATCGGCGCGTTCCTCATCGCGTTCGGCGTCGCGATCTTCCTCTGGAACTTCTTCAACAGCATCATCCTCGGCAAGGGGAAGCCGGCCGGCGACGATCCATGGGAGGCCGACACGCTGGAGTGGGCGACGACCTCGCCGCCTCCGGCGTACAACTTCCCGCGCATCCCGGTGGTCCACAGCGCCCGCCCGCTGAAGGAAGACGCGCCGCACCTTTGAATGGGGCTCGGCCAGGGCGGGCAAAGCCCGGCCTGGCCGGACGGCAAAGATGAACTTCACACCTAGGTATCGGCGTCTCGTCTACCTCACCCTCCTCGCCGCGCTCGCAGCCGCCATCTGGGGCGGCATCGTGCGCGTCACGGGTTCGGGACTTGGCTGCCCCGACTGGCCGCTCTGTCACGGGCAATTCCTGCCGTCGCTCGACGTCGCGACGCGGATCGAGTGGTTCCACCGGTTCCTCGCGATCGTCGCCGGCGTCACCCTCGCGGCGCTCGCCCTCTGGACGCTCGTTCGCTACCGGCAGGACCGCCGGGCGATGGCGTTCGTCGGCGTCGCGGTCCTCCTTTACTGGCTGCAGGCGATCCTGGGCGCGATCACGGTCCTGCTCGAGCTGCCCGACACGTGGGTCACCGTGCACCTCGCGAACGCCGAGCTCCTTCTGGCCGTGCTCACCGTGTACGCCGTCGTCCTGCGGTGGCCGCTGGCCGGCGCCGGCCTGGCGAAGCCGAGCGCGTTCACCTGGCTCGCGCTGTCCGGCGCGGTCGGGACGTTCGTGCTCATGCTCTCGGGCGCGTACGTGCGCGCGGACGGCGCGACGCTCGCCTGCTCGACCTGGCCGCTCTGCGACGACGGTATCCCCCTGAGCGGCGCCGCCGCGATCCACATGGCCCACCGCTACATCGCCGCGGCCGTCGGCATCATCGTCGCGTTCGCCGTCGCCGGCGCGTGGAGGCGCCGCCGTGACATCCCGGGTCTCGGCGCCGCCGCGATCCTCGTCGGCGGCCTGTTCGTGCTGCAGGTGATCGTCGGCGCGCTCAACCCGCTGAGTGGGTTCTCGCCCTGGCCGCTCGGCGCCCATCCCGCCGTGGCCACTGCCCTTTGGTGCTCGACGGTCGCGCTCGCGGTGCTCGCGTGGCGGCCGGTCCGCGCCGAGGCGACGACCACCCTGCGCGACCTGATCGCGCTCACGAAGCCGGCGATCATGTCGCTCCTGCTCGTTACGGCCCTGGGCGGGATGTTCCTTGCGGCCGGTGGCGTGCCGCCGTTCCACCTCGTCCTCGCCACGATGATCGGCGGCGCGTTCGCGAGCGGGGGAGCGTCTGCGCTCAACCACTACTTCGACCGCGACATCGATGAGCGCATGCGGCGGACCGCCCGGCGGCCCCTTCCCGGGCATCGGGTCTCGCCGCGCACGGCCATCGCGTTCGGGGTCATCCTCAACGCGTTGGCGTTCGTGGTGCTCGCGCTCGTGGCGAACGTGCTGGCCGCGAGCCTCGCGATCGTCGGCACGCTCTTCTACATCCTCGTGTACACGCTCTGGCTGAAGCGCACGACGGTCCAGAACATCGTCATCGGCGGCGCGGCCGGGGCGATCCCGCCGCTCGTCGGCTGGGCTGCCGTCGCCAACAACGTCGACCTGCCCGCGCTGTACCTGTTCGCGATCGTGTTCTTCTGGACGCCGGCGCACTTCTGGGCGCTCGCGCTGCTCATCCGCGACGACTACGACCGCGCGGGCGTCCCGATGCTCCCGGTCGTGCACGGCGATCGCGCCGCGCAGTGGGGGATCCTCCTCTACGCGACGGCCCTCGTCCCGCTCTCGGTGCTGCTCTTCCTCACGCGGTACGTCGGGGTCGTGTACCTGTTCGC
>CAZMLV010000015.1:0-22634 GCA_964567235.1 uncultured Chloroflexota bacterium
GCGCGACGAAGCCCGGCGACGTCTTCACGAGCATGAGCGGGAAGACCGTCGAGGTCATCAACACCGATGCCGAGGGCCGGCTGGTCCTCGTCGACGGGATCACGTACGCCCAGCGCGAAGGCGCGACGAGAGTGGTCGACGTCGCCACATTGACCGGCGCGATCGCGATCGCGCTCGGCAACCACTTCAGCGGCCTGTTCGGAAGGCCGGACACGTTCGTCGAGGAGGTCCGCCGGGTCGGCGGCGAGGCGGGGGATCGGCTGTGGCCGATGCCACTGACCGACGAATACCGCAACGAGATCAAGAGCGACATCGCCGACATCACCAACAGTGCCGGCCGCGAGGGCGGCGCGATCAAGGCCGCGGCGTTCCTCGATGCCGCCGTCGAGGGACGCACCGAGTGGGCACACCTCGACATCGCGGGAACGTTCTGGAGCGACCGGGATCGCTCGCACGCGCCGAAGGGGCCCCAGGGCCCCTCGGTCCGGACGCTCGTCGCGCTCGCGGAGCACTACGCCCGCACGTAGGCCCGCCATTGTCTGCGTAGGATAGAACGGATGAGCGAATCCGTTCTCGTCGTCGGCGCGGGCCTCGCGGGATCCGAAGCGGCGTGGCAGCTCGCGCGCCGCGGCATCGCCGTCGAGCTGCTCGAGATGCGGCCGCACAAGTCCACGCCGGCGCACCGGACCGCGCGGGCGGCGGAGCTCGTCTGCACCAACTCGTTCAAGTCGGACGCCCCTGAGATCGCGGCGGGCCTCCTGAAGGAGGAGCTGCGGCAGCTCGGATCGCTCGTGCTCCGCGCCGCCGACGGCGCCCGGGTGCCATCGGGCCAGGACCTCAGCGTCGATCGCGACGCGTTCGCGGCGACGGTCGAGGCCGGGCTTGCCGAAGCCGGCGTGCGGCGGACCCCGGGTGAGCTCGTGGCCATCGACCCGGAGCGCACGACGATCGTCGCCACCGGCCCGCTGACCTCGCCCGACCTGGCGGCGGCGCTCGAACGGCTCACCGGGGAGGTGCACTTGCACTTCTTCGACGCAGCCGCGCCGATCGTGGTGGGCGACTCCATCGACCAGACCGCGCTCTTCCGCGCGTCGCGCTACGGCAAGGGTGGCGACGCATACCTGAACATCCCGCTCGACCGCGCGGAGTACGAGGCGTTCGTCGCCGGCCTCGTCGCCGCCGAGCAGGTCGAGCTGCGTGACTTCGAGAAGACGATGTGGTTCGAGGCCTGCCTGCCGGTCGAGGAGATCGCGCGGCGCGGCCCGGAGAGCCTGCGGTTCGGTCCGCTGAAGCCGCTCGGGCTCACCGATCCCCGCACCGGGAAGCGCCCGTACGCGGTCGTCCAGCTGCGTCCCGACGATGCCGCGAGCGACCTGTACAACCTGGTCGGCTTCCAGACGAACCTGCGCTGGCCAGAGCAGCGGCGCCTGTTCCGCTCACTCCCCGGCCTCGCGAACGCGGAGTTCGCGCGGCTCGGGGTCATGCACCGCAACACCTACGTGAACTCGCCGGCGCTCCTCCTGCCGAGCCACCGCCTGCGGTCGACATCACGTACGTACCTGGCCGGGCAACTCGTCGGCGTCGAGGGCTATCTCGAGTCGGCGATGAGCGGCCTGGTTGCCGCGCTGAACGTGGCCTCGGCCGTGGCCGGCGGGGACGACGTCGTGTTCCCGCACGACACCGCCATCGGGTCACTGATCCGGTACGTCACGACTCCGCAGCGCGAGTTCGCGCCGATGAACGCGACCTGGGGTCTCTTCCCGCGGCTCGAAGACTCCCTGCAGCGCACCGACCGGCGCTCGCGCGCCCGCAGTCACCTGGCCCAGGCGCGGGCGTCCTTCGCGCGCTTCCTCGGCTCGCGACCGGATTTGGTTGCGATGGCCGAGCCCGCGGCGCTCACGCCGGTCCCGTGACCGAGCAGCTCAGCTTCGGGCTGGGCGAGGAGCGGCCCGACATCCTCACCCTGTTGACCGTCGAACAGCGCGAGGCGGTCGAGCATGGCGAGGGGCCGCTCCTCATCGTCGCCGGGGCCGGCACGGGCAAGACCCATGTCCTCACCGCACGGATCGTCCAGCTCATCGCATCGGGACGGGCGAAGCCGCACGAGATCCTGGCCCTGACCTTCACCGAGAAAGCTGCCGCGACGATGCAGGAGCGGGTCGACCTGTACACGCCCCTCGGGCTGAACGACGCGGCGATCCGCACGTTCCATTCGTTCGGCGACGAGGTGTTCCGCGAGTTCGCCCTCGAGCTTGGTCGGGCGGGGGAGCTGCGGGTGCTGTCGCCGGCGGAGCAGGTCATCTTCGTCCGCGAGCATCTGTTCTCGGATCTTCCGCTGAAGCGCTACCGGCCGGCCGGGGATCCGGTCCGGCACGTTCGCGCGTTGCTCGATCTCTTCGGGCGCGCGCGCGACGACGACATCTCGCCCGACGAGTACGTGGCCTTCGCGGCAAAGATGGCGGCGGATGCCGACGACGACGCATCGCGCGACGAGGCCGAGGCCCAGGCCGAGCTCGCGGCGACGTACGCGGCATACACCGCGCTGAAGGAGCGGGCCGGGGTGATCGACTTCGGCGATCAGATCGCGCTCTCGCTCCGGGTCGTGCGCGACCACCCCGGCGCCGCCCGGCGGCTCGCCGAGCGCTACCGGTACGTCCTGGTCGATGAGTTCCAGGACACGAACGACGCGCAGTTCAAGCTGATCGAGCGGCTCGTCGCACCGCACCGGAACCTCACCGTGGTCGGCGACGACGACCAATCGATCTTCGCCTGGCGCGGCGCGACCCTCTCGAACTTCGACGCCTTCCGCGCGGCCTATCCCGACGCGAAGGTCGTGACGCTCGTTGAGAACCGGCGATCCGGGCAGGGTCTCCTCGATGCGGCGTACTCGCTCATCACGAAAAATCCGGACCGGCTCGAGGAACGCCTCGGGATCAACAAGAAGCTCCAGGGGCGCCCGGCCACCGACGCCGTGGAGGTCGACCACCTGCAGTTCGCGAGCGGCGCCGAGGAGGCCGAGGCGGTGGCCGATCGCATCGCCGAAGCCGCCACCCGGACCGGCCGGCCGCTCGGTGATTTCGCCGTCCTGGTCCGCAACAACGCCGACGCCACGCGGGTCCTCAACTCGCTCGCCCGGCGCGGCCTGCCCGCGCACTTCTCTGGCGGCGGACAGCTCTACGACCGGGAGGAGATCCGGCTGCTGGTCTCATTCCTCACCGCCGTCGCAGCCCCCTCGGACTCGCCCCACGTGTACTTCCTCGCCACGTCGTCGCTCTACGCATTCCCACCCGGCGAGCTCGCCAAGCTCGCAGAGGCTCAGAGCCGGCGGCAGCGGCCGCTGCGCGAGCTCTTCGATGAGGTCGCCCGCGAAGAGGCGACGGGCTTCACCGAGGCTGCGGTGACGGCTGCGCAGAAGCTCGTCGGCGATCTGGAGCTTTACGCCGGACGGGCGGCCGAGCTCACGACCGCGGAGCTGCTCTTCGAGTTCCTGGAGCGATCGAAGCTGCTGGACCGCTACCGCGATCCCGACTCCGCCTTGGCCGACGAGCAGGGCCGCAACGTCGCGAAGTTCCTCCGGCTCGTCCAGAGCGCTGGCAAGGCGCTGCCCTCAGACCGCGCGGCGTTCGTGGTCCCGCATCTCCAGCTCCTCCGCGAGGCCGGCGACGATCCAGCGGCCGCCGACTTTGAGCAGTCCGAGACCGCGGTGAACGTCCTCTCGATCCACAAGGCGAAGGGCCTGGAGTTCGGGATCGTGTACCTCGTGGGCGCGACCGAGGAGCGCCTGCCGGGCAGCCTGCGACTGCCCGACCTACGGATGCCTGAGGACCTCGCCCGGACGCCGCAGAGCGATCGCGACCGCCATGTGGCCGAGGAGCGGCGGCTCGCGTATGTCGCGATGACCCGGGCCAAGGAGGCGTTCTTCTTTACCAGCGCGACGGACTACGGTGGCACGCGCGGGCACCGGCCGAGCCGGTTCATCGGTGAGGCGCTCGGGCGGCGACCGGCGGCGAAGAGCGTTCGCCTCGCCGCGTACGACGAGCTTCAACGGTTCGCCGCGCCACCCGCGGAGGTCGACAGCCCGCTCCCGCGACTAGGCGCCGACAACGTGTTGACCGTGTCCTACACCGAGATCGACGACTACCGGCGTTGCCCGCTGCGCTACCGGTTCGCCCACGTCCTTCGGATCCCGGTCCTGCCGACGCCTCCGATGGTCTACGGGAACGCCCTGCATCGGGCGGTCGCCGACTTCCTGCGTCGCAAGCGGGAGGGCGAGCAGCCGACCCTCGTCCAGCTCGAGGCGACGTTCCGATCGTCGTGGGTGGGCGGGGGATTCATCTCGCCGGATCACGAGAGCGAGCGCTTCGAAGCCGGGCTGACCGCGCTGCGCCGGTTCTTCGCCGACGAGAGCGGAAAGCCCCCGCCCGACCTGGTCGAGCAGCGGTTCTCGTTCATGCTCGGCAACGACCGAGTGGTGGGCCAGTGGGACCGGGTCGACCGGACTGCCGCCGGCGCCGAGGTCGCGGACTACAAGTCAAGCGTCCTCGACGGGGAAGACGACACGCCGCAGCGGCGGGCCGCGAAGAACATGCAGCTACCGGTCTATGCGCTCGCCTACCAGAAGACCTTTGGCGAGCTTCCCGCGAAGACCGCGTTGATCTTCCTCGAGTCAGGCCAGCGGGGCGAGGTGAAGCCGACGTCCGATGCGATGGGCGCGATCAGCGCGGTGATCAGCTCGACTGCGGCGAAGATCCGGGCCCGGCAGTTTGCTGCCGACCCGGAACGGCCCGAGGCGAGGACCTGCAGCCAGTGCCCCTATAACGCGATCTGCACCGAGTCTTGGTCAGCCCGCCAGGTTCGTGGCGCGACCGGATAGCGCCCGGAGAGTGCACCAGACCGTCCTTGCGCACGGACAGACCAAAATAGGTAGCAGGTTCAAGCATCTGGCGAGGCTGTCACGGCCGCGCCCACATTCGGCAGCGGCGGTGCCCGTACGTAGCGGATCAGGATGAACAGCGCGATGAGGATGGCGCCGGCGAGGAGGACGAAGACGCCTCGGTAGCTGAACCGGGGCAGGAACAGCTCCGCGGCCACGACGACCGACGCCGGGATGGCGACCGATTCCGCGGCGGCCTTCAGCCCGGCGAACACGCCGGTCTTCTCCGGGGGCACCAGCGCCGCGAGCAGCGGCCAGCCGGCTGCCGTCGCCGCGCCATTGCCGACCCCAGCCAGGATCACAACGGCGATGGTCTCAGGGAGTCGCTGGATGACGATGCCGCCGAACGCCGCGATCGCCAGCAGGGCCCAGCCGATAATCAGAACTCGCTTCGTGCCGACGCGGTCGGCGAGCTTCCCGAAGGCGACTGCGGCGAGCCCGGTGACCAGTAGCGTGGCCGCGGCGAGGGCGAGGGCGATCTGCTCGGTCGCGCCGATGTCGACGGTGATGAACAGGGTGAGGTAGGGGAGCACTGCGCTGAAGCCGACCATGAACACGAAGATGGCCGCGAGGTAGCGCATGGCCTGACGGTGCCGGGTGAGCTCGGCCACGTACCGGCGGAAGCCGAGCCGCTCCTCGGTCAGATCGACGATCGGCGGCTCACGAACTCCGAACACCGTGACCGCGAATGTGCCGACCATGAGCGCGGCGACCAGCAGGTACGACCACGAGGGGATCCCGCCTTCGGCCGAGGCGGTGGAGATCAGCACGAGGAATGCGACCTGGCTGGCGAGCTGGATGGCGGTCGAGACGCCCTGGAGGATGCCGCGCTCGCTCACGGTCGTGATGTCCGCAAGGAGCGCGACGTAGGGGTCCGCGGCGGCATTGAAGAAGATCGAGAACAGGAAGATCCCGATGGTCAGGCCGACGACATCGTGCTGGGTCGCGGCCACGACGAAGAAGGCAGCTGAGAGCGGGATCCCCACAGCGATGTACGGCCGCCGCCTTCCGAACCGTCCCCGGGTCCGGTCGGATAGGGCGCCGATGGTGGGCTGGATGATCGCGCCCTCGATGCTTCGCGTGCTCGAGAGGAGCCCGGTCAGGAGGTCGCCAGCGCCCGCAGCCTTCAACAGCTGAGGGAGCACGAAGTTGTTGAAGGCGAAGAAGGCTCCCGCGCCGACCGATCCGGCCGAGTACAGCAGGGTCCTGGTCCGCGTCAGCGACCCGGGCATCGCGGCGACGCTAGGTGAGACCTATATTGGTAGCAATCGAACACTCGTTCTAGCGTTTATCGTGGCGCTTCAAGGTAGTCCGAGGAAGGAGAGCGGCGGATGGAGCTCCTCGCCGGGGCGATCGTCATCGCGACCGCAGGCGCGATCCTGGTCGCGCTCCTCCTGCGACGCCGCCCATCGGACGTGCCGCTCGCGCTCCTGCAGCAGGGCATGCGGGCCGACGCGGCGCAGGTCCAGCAGACCCTGGCGGAGGTCCGGGCCGCGAACGCTCAGGCGCTCGCCGAGATGCGCGCGGAGCTCCAACGCTCGCTCGGTGCGACCGAGCAACAGGTCCTCACCCAGACCGGTTCGACCCAGCGGACCCTCGGAGAGCTCGGGGCGACCCTCGCGGCGCTTGGCGAGCAAAGCACCCGGATCGGCGAGCTTGCGAAGGACGTCGGCTCGCTGAACGACCTGTTCCGCGCGCCAAAGCTGCGCGGCGGTTTCGGCGAGCTCATGCTCGAGCGGCTCCTCGCGGACAACCTGCCCGCGAACGCCTACCAGCTCCAGTACGGATATCGCGATGGCTCGCGCGTCGACGCGATCGTGCGATTCGCCGGCCGGATCGTGCCGATCGACGCGAAGTTCCCGATCGAGTCGTTCAACGCGCTCGCCGCCGCCGTCGACGATGCCGAGCGCCTCACCCGCCGACGCGCCTTCGTGCAACAGGTGAAGCGACACGTCGACGCGGTCGCGCGGTACATCGCGCCGGCCGAGGGGACGATCGACTTCGCGTTCCTCTACTTCCCGGCCGAGGCGGTCTACTACTCGGCCGCGGTCGCCGAGCCCGACCTGCGGGAGTACTGCTCCGAGCGCCATGTGCTGCCGACGTCCCCGAACACGCTCGTCGCCTATCTCCAGATGGTGTCGCTCGGGCTCCGGGGACTCGCGATGGAGGAGCGCACGCGGGAGCTGAACGAGAACATCCGTCGTGCTGGCCTCGAGATCGAGAACTTCCGGATCATGCACGACACCCTCGGCAAGCACCTCGACAACGCGACGAAGAAGTACGCGGAATCGCTGCGCGGGCTCGATCGCGCGGCGGACGCCGTCGAAGCCGTCGGACGGCCACTGCAGACGACCCAGCAGACCACGTTGCCACTCACCGGCGAAGAGGAGAGCACCGTGCGGCGGCTGCCGTTCGTCGCGCGCGGGGACGACCGCTGACCGCGACGCTCCTCGCGATCGCCGCGGCCGGCGTCGCGATCGTGGCCTTCACCGTCGCCACAAAAGACCCGGACTCGGAGCTCAGCGTCGGCCTGGTGGTCATCGGATCGTCGCTCGCCGTGGCCGCCCTGGCGGCGCTCGCCTTCGTGTCCATCGCGACGCGTGGGACCAAACGTGGAGCGCGTCGCGGTCTCGCGGTCGCGCGTGGCCTGCGGCGCGGGGTCATGGTCGGCTGCGTGATCGCACTCGCGGCGCTCCTCCGAGTGGTCGACGGGCTGACCCCGCTGACCGCGGTCTTCGTCGTCGCGCCGTTCGTCGTCGCGGAGGTCGTGCTCTCGACGCGGCGGGCCTGACTTCTCGATACGCTCGGCGGGCCGATGGATCTCCCCGGTCTGAAACAGCGCGCCGCCGCGCGCATCGACACAGCCTGCGCGAGCCTGGATGACCTCGCCATCGCGATCCACGACCGCCCCGAGCTCGGCTACGAGGAACGGTTCGCCTCCGGGGCGCTCGCGGACTTCCTTGTTCGCGAGGGCCTCCCGGTGACCCGCGGCGCGGGCGGCGTCGCGACCGCGTTCGTCTCGGAGACGAAGACCGGCGGAGGGCCCACGGTCGCGATCTGCGCCGAATACGACGCGCTGCCTGGGATCGGGCATGGCTGCGGCCACAACCTCATCGCCACCGGTGGTGTCGGGGCGTACCTGGGCGTCGCCGCCGTGGCGAAGGAGCTCAAGGGAACGGTCCGCCTGATCGGGACTCCGGCCGAGGAGGGTGGGGCAGGGAAGGTCCGGCTCCACGCGGCCGGCGTGTTCGTCGGCGTCGACGCGGCGATGATGTTCCATCCGGCCGACGCGGACGTCCTCGACCCGCTGATGGTCGCGCTGCGGGTGCTCGACCTCGAATTCCTCGGCAAGGCCGCGCACGCCGCCGCCGCGCCCTCCTCGGGCGTGAACGCCCTCGACGCGCTGATGCTCGGGTGGAGCGCGATGTCGGCGCTGCGCCAGCTCGTGCGCAGCGATTCGAGGATCCACGGGATCATCACCGATGGCGGCCAGGCGTCGAACATCATTCCCGAGCGCGCGGCGGCACGGATCGTCGTGCGGGCAGGCGATCCCTCGTACCTCGGCGATCTCCGGCGGCGCGTCCTCGCGTGCTTCGAGGGCGCGGCGACGGCGACGGGCTGTGAGCTGCGCTACGAGTGGGGCGAGGCGATGGACATGGTCACCACGAACGGTCCGATGGCGGCGGCGCTTGCCGAGAACGCGCGATCGCTCGGACGCGTCCTCGGCGCGCGACGGCCGGGAGAGACGTCGGGCTCGACCGACATGGGCAACATCTCGTCGCTCATCCCCTCGATCCATCCATTCTTCTCGGTGAGCGCCGACCGGGTGCCGTGGCACTCGCGCGAGTTCGCCGCGGCCGCGCGCACACCGCGCGCCCTCGAGACCATGCACGTTGCGGCGAAGGCGCTCGCGTTCACGGCGATCGACCTCCTCGCGCGCCCGGATCTGCTGAAGCAGACGAAGGCCGCGTTCACGCCCGCACGCCGCAAATGACGGATCTCCTGATCCGGGGCGGCGACGTGATCGACGGGACCGGCTCGCCCCGCCGGCGAGCCGACGTCGCCCTTCGCGACGGCCGCATCGTGGCCATCGGGGACGTCGGGACAGGCTCGGGCGCGCGGACCATCGATGCGACCGGACAGGTGGTCAGCCCTGGCTTCATCGATATCCATTCGCATTCCGACGAGTCGGTCCTCATCAACTCGGCGCTCGAGAGCACCGTCCATCAGGGCGTGACCTGCGTCGTCGCCGGCAACTGTGGCGGCGCGTCGGCCCCGGTCATGGGCCTCGCCGCCGAGGAGCTCGACCGTGACCTGAGCCGCTACGACCTCGAGCGGACGTGGACCTCGTTCGCCGAGTACGCCGCCGCGGTCGAGCACTCGGGCAGCGCGATCAACTTCTGCTCCTTCGTCGGCCACGGGACGCTCCGGATGTGCGTGATGGGGGCCGACGATCGCCCGCCGACCGGCGGGGAGCTCGCCGCGATGAAAGCGCTCCTCGCGAAGTCGTTGGACGATGGCGCCATCGGGCTGTCGACGGGGCTGATCTACCCGCCGAGCGCGTACGGCACGACCGACGAGATCAGCGCGCTCGCCACGGTCGTCCGCGAGCGCGACGGCCTCTATGCGAGCCACATCCGGAACGAGGGCGACGAGCTCTTCGCGGCGATCGAGGAGAACCTCGAGATCGGCCGTCGCAGTGGCGTGCGCGTGCAGCTCTCGCACCACAAGGCCTCGCAGAAGCGCAACTGGGGCAAGGTCAAGGAGTCGACCGCGATGATCGAACGCGCCCAGGCCGAGGGCGTGGACGTCATCGCCGACCAGTACCCGTACACCGCCTCGTCGACCGGGCTCGCGGTCACCATCCCCAAGTGGGCCCACGCCGGCGGCTCGATGGCCCTCTGCGAGCGCCTTCGCGATCCCGCCGTCCGGCAGCGCATCCGTGGCGAATACACCGAGACGGAGCGCAACTGGCCGGACATCGTCATCGCGCGCGCGATGCATCATCCCGACTGGTCCGGGAAGAGCGTCGCGGAGCTCGCCGACAGTGCGGAGCAGGACCCGCTCGAGTGGACCTGCGACGCCCTGATCGAACACGACGGCGCGATCGACATCATTCACCACTCGATGGACGAGGCCGACGTCCGCTACGTGATGGCGCGGCCATGGATCTGCGCCGGCAGCGACTCGCGCGCGAACGCGCCCTACGGCCCGCTGTCGTTCGGCAAGCCGCACCCGCGCTCGTACGGCACGTTCCCGCGGATCCTCGGTCACTACGCGCGCGACGTTGGCGTGATCACCCTCGAGGACGCCGTGCGCAAGATGACATCGCTCACCGCGTCGCGCCTGCGGCTCCGCGATCGCGGCGTCTTGCGGGAGGGCGCCTGGGCGGACCTCGTGGTGTTCGATCCCGAGCGGATCATCGATCGGGCGACGTACGACGACCCACATCGCTATCCGGCGGGCATCGCTCACGTCATCGTGAACGGTGTGGTGGTGACCAACGGTGAGGAGACCCTTGCCGACCGGCCCGGCGCGTTCCTTCGCCTCGGCGTGGACGCCGGTGCCTGAGCAGCCTCGCGTCGCGATCCTCGCCGAGGGCCAGCTCGCGCGGCAGACGGCGAAGACCGCGATCGGCGTCATTCGATACGCGCCGTACCCGGTCGTCGCGGTGATCGACTCCACTCGCGCGGGCACCGACACAGCGGCCGCGATCGGCGTGGGCGCAGGCATCCCGGTCGTCGCGACGGTCGGCCAGGCCATCGACCGCGGCGCGCAGGTCGTGCTGATCGGGACCGCCGCGCCCGGCGGCCGGATCCCCGACGCGTTCCGGCCCGCGCTCGACGATGCGCTGCGCCGCGGGCTCGAGGTCTGGAACGGCCTCCACGAGCGCGTGTTGGACGATCCTGCGCTCAAGGCTGCCGCGGGCGCGGGCGGGGGACGGGTCCGCGAGCTGCGCGAGCCGCCCGGAGATCTTCCGGTGGGTGGACACCGCACTCGTCGCGCCGGCACCCACGTCGTGCTCACGGTGGGATCGGACGCCGCCGTCGGGAAGATGACCGTCGCGCTCGAGCTCGTCCGCGCCCTCGAGCGCGCCGGAAAACGTGCCGCGTTCGTGGCGACCGGCCAGACCGGGATCGCGATCGCAGGCCAGGGCATCTCGGTCGACGCGGTCGTCGCGGATTTCATCGCCGGCGCCTCAGAGCGGATGGTCTGCGACGCGGCCGAGTCGGCGGACTGGATCGTGGTCGAAGGGCAGGGCTCGCTCACACATCCGGGGTTCTCCGGGGTCACGCTCGGGCTGCTGCATGGCAGCGCGCCGGACGTGCTCGTCCTCTGTCACGACGCCTCGCGCAGGGAGGTCAAGGGCTTCCCGGGGCTGCCGATCCGATCGCTCCGTGAGCTCGTGCCGCTATACGAAGCGGCCGCGGCGTGGAGCCGTGCCGACGGTGCGCGCGTTCACGTGGCCGGCGTCGCGCTCAACACGAGCGCGCTCGGCGACCAGGCCGCCGCGGGCGCGATCCGCGACGCCGCGACCGAGACCGGCCTGCCGGCCGCCGATCCGGTGCGCGAGGGCGCGGCCGGCGCTGACCGGCTCGCCGCCGCGGTGCTGCGCTGAAGCTCACCGTCCGCACGGTCGACGTGCATCTGGCGGTGCCGTTCGCGATCTCGCGCGCCGTGCGCACCGAGAAGCGCGTGGTGCTGGTCGAGCTCGACGACGGCGACCGCGTCGCCTATGGCGAAGCGTCGGCCGATCCGTTCTTCGGCGAGACGACCGAATCGCTCGAGGCAGATGTGCGAAGCGCCGTCTCGCTGCTGCCCGACGACCCGCGCGATCTCGCGACCCTCCGCGCGCGGCTCGACGAGCGGTTCCCGCACGGTGGCGCGGCGGCGTGCGCGCTCGACACGCTGGCCCACGATCGCGCTGCGCAGGCCGCTGGTCAGCCGCTGCGCACGTTCCTCGGGCTCGCGCCGGCGGAGGCGCCGCCGACATCGTTCACCATCGGGATCGCGGAGCCGCCGCTGATGGCGGAGCGCGCCGCCGCGGCGAAGGCCGCGGGGTTCGACGTGTTGAAAGTGAAGCTCGGCCATGCCGACGATGTCGCGATCCTCGAGGGGATCCGGCGCGTGTTCGACGGGACGATCCGCGTCGACCCGAACGCCGCCTGGACGGCCGCGGAGGCGCCGGGGCGCATCGAGCGCATCGCGCGGTTCGGGCTCGAGTTCGTGGAGCAGCCGGTGGCGCCGCAGGACATCGACGGCCTTCGCTTCGTGCGCGAGCACAGCCCGCTGCCGATCGTGGCCGACGAGGCCGCGGTCCGCCTCGCGGACGTGGACCGGCTCGCCGGGGCATGCGACGGGATCAACGTGAAGCTCCAGAAGTGCGGCGGCATCGCGGAGGCCCGCGTGATGATCGAGCGCGCGCACGAGCTCGGGCTCAAGGTCATGCTCGGCTGCCGCGCCGCGGAGACGAGTGTCGCGATCGCGGCCGCGGCCCACCTCGCGCCGGCCGTCGAGTGGGCCGACCTCGATGGGAATCTGCTCATCGTCGACGACCCGTTCATCGCCGTGCCCGTGGAGCGCGGCCGGTTCGTGTTCAACGAGCGGCCGGGTCTCGGGGTGCTGCGACGCAGCTGACCCGCCGGTGGGAGACGGCGGTCTTCGCGCTGGCGATCCTCCTCATCGGACTGGTTGGGCTCGCGCTCGTCTTCGCGCAGCCCGTCTTCTACGCGGGGATCGCGCGCGACTTCGCTCCGGTGACCTGGCACAGCCCCTTGGACGGCAGCGTGTCCGGACGAGGATCGCTGGGGGATCTTGTCGGGCTGCACCGCGCCTGGCTCGCGTACGTCACCGGCTTCGGCAACGAGCCGGGCGTCCTGCTGTTCACCGTCGACGAGTCGCAACACATGGCCGACGTCCGGCGCGTGTTCATCGGCGCGGAGATCGCCGCTGTGTGCGGGCTCGCCGCGATCATGATCCTCGGACGCGCCGTTGCCCGCCGGGGGTCCGCGTCCGTCGCCGCGCTCGCCCGCGACGCGAGCGTGATCGCCGCCGCCGCGGTCGCCGTCCTTGGCATCGCGGCCGCCGTCGCATTCGACAGCCTCTTCCTCGCGTTCCACGAGCTGTTCTTCCCCCAGGGCAATTTCCTGTTTCCACCCGATTCCAACCTCATCGCCATGTACCCCGATCAGTACTGGTACGAAACGACGATCCGCATCGGCGCGGCGTTCGTCGTGGCGATGGCCGTCATCGCGATCGCCTCAGCCGCGACGCTGCGCCGGGCCCGTCGTTAGACTCGCCGACGTGAAACGGGTTCTCATCATCGAAGACCTTCCGCAGGTGGCCGAACACCTGAAGGGCATGCTCGGCCGCGAAAAGGAGGTCGAGATCGCCGGCGTCAACGCGCAGGCCGAGGCCGGGATCACCCAAGCCGCAACGGAAAAACCGGACGTCGTCCTGATCGACGCGCTGCTGCAGGGCAAGGTCACCGGGTTCGACGTCGCGAAGCGGATCCGGGCCGCGTCGCCCGGGACGCGGATCATCATCGTTACCGTCCCGCAGCGGCCGGTCGACCCACGACCGGAGCTCGGCATCGACGCGGTGTTCGTCCTCCCTGGAGGGGCGAACGAGCTTGCCTCGGCGCTCGGCGGCGCGAAGGACGCGAGACGCGAGGGGGGCGGCCAGATCATCGCCGTGTATTCGCCGAAGGGCGGCGTCGGGAAGACCACCATCGCCGTGAATCTCGCCTGCGTCCTACGCCGCAACGGTGCGTCGGTCGCGCTGTTCGACGGCGTGATGCAGTTCGGCGCCGTGCGCCATTTGCTGCCGGTCCCGCCGGCGACCCGATCGATCGTCGATCTCCCGGCGGGCGCGGCCATGCGCTCGTCGATGTCCGACGCGATGTGGGAAGGGCCGGGTGGGGTCGCGGTCCTGCTCGCCCCGCCGCGACCTGAGGAAGCCGATCTCGTCGCCTCGACCGAGCTCGCGAACGCGGTCAACCTGCTCGCGGACTCGCACGACTACGTGATCGTCGACACACCGAGCCGCCTGTCCGAGGACGCGCTCGCGATCCTCGACGCGGCCAGCGTGATCCTGATCGTCATCACGTATCAGGGCTCGACGATCGCGAACACGCGCTCGGCGATCGACACGTTCGAGGCGCTCGGGTACAAGGGCCAGAAGCCGCTGCTGCTCGTGGTGAATCAGTCCGATCTCACGGCCGGGCTCTCGAAGGGCGGCATGGAGCACGCGCTCAACCTTCCGGTCGTCGGCGAGATCCCGTCCGACTGGAAGCTGATCAGCGAATCGAACAACAAGCAGAACCCGTTCGTGCTCTCGAACGCGAATGCGCCGGCGTCGCAGGCGATCGCCGCGCTCGCCAACGCGCTCGTCAGCCAGCAACGGAAGCGGTGACCGCGGAAGCCGATCTGCCTATCGGGGTCTTCGACTCCGGCGTCGGCGGGCTCACGGTGCTGCGCGAGATGCGCCGGCAGCTTCCAGGCGAATCGATGATCTACCTGGGCGACGAGGCCCGGATGCCGTATGGGCCGCGGCCGGCCGACGAGATCGTGGCCTTCACCCGCCAGGCGCTGGCGTGGTTCGGCGGGCACGACTGCAAGCTCATCGTGCTCGCCTGCAACACCGCGACCGCGGTCGCCCTCGACGTCGTGCGCGACGAGTCGCACGTCCCGATCATCGGCGTCGTGCGGCCCGGGGCCGCCGCGGCGATCTCCGCGTCGGCGCGCCGCTCGATCGGCGTGCTCGCGACGACGGCGACCGTGCGCTCCGGTGCGTACGCGCGCGCGCTCCGGGACCTCGACCCGCTGGCTGACGTGATCCAGCAGGCCTGCCCGGCGCTCGTCCCGCTCGTCGAGGGTGGCAAGGCCGACTCACCGGAGGCGGAGGCCGCGGTGCGCGGCTACGTGCAGCCGCTCCTGACCGAGGGGGGCGTCGTGCAGCCGGTGGTCGACACATTGCTGCTCGGCTGCACGCACTACCCGCTGCTTCGCTCGGTCATCGAGCGCGTCGCGGGACCCGGCGTGCGGGTCGTCGATTCAGCCGCGACCACGGCCCTCGCGGTCCGCGAGGTGCTGCTTTCGCACCGGCTCGTGCGCACCGCCCCGGGTCCGACACACCGCGTGTTCGCCACCGGCCCGACCGATCGATTCCGGGACGTGGCGCGGACCATCTTCGGCGAGGACCTCCCCGCGGTCGAGCAGGCGATGCTCGGGTGAACCTCAGCTCGACGATCACCGGCCTTCCGTACGTCGGCAAGACCACGGTCTTCAACCTCCTGACCGGCGCGCACGCCTCCACCGGCGCGTTCGCGGGCGCGGAGGCCGAGACGAACATCGGCGTGGCGAAGGTCCCCGACGAGCGCGTCGAGAAGCTCGCGGCGCTGTTCAAGCCGAAGAAGACGACGTTCGCGGAGATCACATACCGCGACCTCGGCCTCGCGAAGAGCGCGACCGCGGGCGAGGGGATCAGCCCGAAGAAGCTCGGCGATCTCCGCAACTCGGACGCGCTCGTCCACGTGGTCCGCGCGTTCGCGGATCCGTCCGTGCCGCATGCCGAAGGATCAGTGGATCCACTGCGCGACATGGCGACGCTCGACCTCGAGCTGCTGTTCTCCGACCACGCGATCGTCGAGAAGCGACTCGACGGGCTCGAGCGCGAGATGCGCAGCGCGAAGGGGCCCGAGCGCGAATCGAAGGAGCGCGAGCTTGCGTTCCTGCAGCGAGCCAAGCCCGCGCTCGAGGCCGAGACGCCGCTCCGCGATCTCGATGTCGAGCCGGAGGAGCAGCGCCTCATCCGGGGCTATCGGTTCCTCACGCTCATGCCACAGCTCGTGCTGGTCAACGTGGACGAGGCCGACGTGGCGTCGCCCGATGCGGTGCTCGCGCCGCTTCGCGACGCCGCCGCGAAGCATCGTGGTAGCGCGGTCGTGTCGGTGTGCGCGAAGATCGAGGCGGAGATCGCCGAGCTGCCACCGGACGAGGCCGCCGCATTCCGCGCGGAGCTCGGGCTCTCCGAGGCGCCGCTCGATCGCGTGGTCCACGCCACGTACGACCTCCTCGGGCTGACCTCGTTCTTCACCGCCGGCGAGGATGAGGTCCGCGCGTGGACGGTCTACAAGGGCTCGACCGCGCAGCAGGCCGCGGGGGCGATCCACTCGGATCTCGAGCGCGGGTTCATCCGGGCCGAGGTCATCCGCTGGGACGAGCTGCTCAAGGCCGGGAGCGAGGCGAACGCGCGGAAGCAGGCGCTCATGCGGACCGAAGGGAAGAGCTATCTGATCCAGGACGGCGACACCATGAACGTTCTGTTCAATGTCTAGGTCGGCCGTGCCGTTCCTCGCGATCGGCCACACCGCGCGCGACGAGTTCCCGGATGGGCGCTGGCGGCTCGGCGGCACGGCCCTGTACGGAGCGGCGACGGCCGCGAAGCTCGGTGCCCGGGTGACGCTCGTGACGCGCGCCGGTCCGACCGAGTACCTGGTCCTCGACACGCTCTGCCAGGAGCTCGGGATCGCGCTGCACGCCCTGCCGAGCGACGTGACCACGACGTTCGCCTTCACGTACGACGCCGCGGGCCATCGGACGCTCCGGCTGCGTGCGCGCGCCGCGCCGATCACGCGCGCCGAGGTCGGCCGCGCCGTCGGGACGCCGAGGGCGGTGCTGCTCGCGTCCATCGCCGGCGAGCTCGATGACTCCTTGTTCGCGCCGTGGTCAGGCGCGAAGCGCGTGCTCGCGGCGCAGGGCCTGCTGCGCTCATTCGGCGCGGACGGGACCGTCGTCGCGACGCCCTGGGCGGACTACGCCCGGCTGCTGCCGAAGGTCGATGCGGTGGTGGTGAGCGAGGAGGATCACGCTGGGTATTCCGCGTGGCTCCCGTTCACCACGGTCGTGGTCACGGAGGCCGAGCGCGGGGCGGCGCTGCATGCGCGCGGCCGCACGGATCACGTGCCCGCCTTCGGCGTCGCGGAGGTGATCGACCAGACCGGTGCGGGCGACGCATTCGCGGCGAGCCTCGCTCTCGGCCTGGCGGAAGGCCTGACGACGATCGAGGCCGCGACGTTCGCGAGTGCCGCCGCGTCGTTCGCCGTCGAAGGGCTCGGCATGTCACGGCTCGCCGATCGCGCCCGCGTGCGCGACCGGATGCGGACGTGAGCGTCGACTGGGCCGCGCTCGAGCGTGGGGCGGCGGCGCTCGATGGATCGGCCGGCCTCATCGCGGTCGCCGAGGATGGCACGGTGCTCTACGAGCGCGCGGCCGATGAGGCCTATCCGGCCGCGTCGGTGATCAAGATCCCGATCCTCATGACCGTGCACGCCGATGCGGCCGAGGGCCGGCTGTCGCTTGATGAGCGGCTCGCGGTGGGGGAGCACCTACCGGGAACCGGTGTGCTCGGCATGGTCCGCGGAGTGACCGAGCTCACGATCCGCGACCACGCCGTGCTGATGACCATCGTGAGCGACAACACCGCGACGAACCGGCTGATGGAGCGCATCGGCGTCGAGCGGATCGCGGAGCGGATGCGCGCGTGGGGCTGCGAGCGGACGCGGCTCCAGCGGAAGATGTTCGACTTCGAAGCCGCGAATCGCGGGCTCGACAACGTCGCCAGCCCGCGCGAGCTGGCCGGCCTGCTGGTGCGGCTCGTCCGCGGGGAGCTCGTCGACCGCGCGACCTCGGACGCGGTGCTGGCGGTGCTCGAGGCGACGCAGGATGACGCGCTCGTCCGCCGTTACCTGCCTGCGCGGACACGCGTGGCGCACAAGACCGGCTCCCTCGAGAAGGTCCGCAACGACGCAGCGGTCATCTGGGGCGAGCGGCCGGTCGTCGCGGTGGGCATGGTGAGCGGCGTCCCGGACATCCGGCCGGCGCGATCGCTCCTCGGGCTGCTCGGGTGGCTCGCGTACGCGAGTGCGGGCGGCGAGGCGAAGGGGCTTCCATCCGAGTGGCCCCAGGGGCGATGATGTCAACGATGCGGAAGGGTTCGCGGGTCTCGAAGCGGCCGTCACGCGCCGGGAGCGCGGCCGTGGCGACGCTTGGCCGCCCATCGCTCGCGATGCTGCTGCTCGCGGCCGGGCTGCTCTTGGCGGGCGCCTTCGTCGCGATCGAGATCCAGCGGAACGCGCTTGGCCGGCAGGCGGATGCGTACCGCGCGGACATCGCGGCCGCGGCGGCGCAACACGCCCAGCTCGCGGCGGACGTTGCGACGAAGCAGACCGACGATTACGTGACCAACAAGGCCCACGACTACGGATACGTGCTTCCGGGGCAGGCGCTCATCGGCGTGCAGCAGGATGCGACCGCGCCGGTCGCGGCGGTGAGCGTGCAGGGGCCGTCGCGCGTGCAGAAGTGGATCGCGCTGTTCTTCGGATCGCGCTGATTACTCGATCGAAGTCGCGCGGCACGATGGGCCTCGACGCTGTAAAATGAGCCTCGCGGGATGGAGCAGCGGTAGCTCGTCGGGCTCATAACCCGAAGGTCAAGGGTTCGAATCCCTTTCCCGCAACAGAGCGCCCGGGCTCAGGCCCGGGTGTTTTCGTGTCGCGGTCCTATTGCACCGGCGTCAGGACTTCGGTACCAACCAAACGTGCCTTACAGCGATCCAGAGAAGCGGCGCGCATACGGCCGCGATTGGATGAAGCGCAACGCCGAGAGGGCGCGTGCGGCCATGCGGCGCTGGCGGCTGCAGCATCCTGACGAGCATCGTGCGGAGAACCGCGCCTACTACGCGCGTGATCCGCAGCGCCGCCAGCAGCAGATCGACGCGAGTCCAAATCGGCGCGCGGTTCGGAAAGCTGCAGATGCGCGCCGGCGCTCGCGGAAGCTGCAATCCCCCGGTTCGTACACGTACGTGGAGTCGGCTGTTGCTAGTCACGACGTTTGGAGGTCAGTGCGCCTACTGCGCGCGCGGTGCGCCACTGCACGCGGATCATCGGATCCCACTCGCCCGCGGCGGCTCCAACTCGATCGACAACATCGTGCCGGCGTGCTCGTCGTGCAACCTCCGTAAGGGCACGCTCACCGAGGCTGAATTCCGCGCGCGACTCGATGGGGAGAAGGACCAGCCGCCCCGATACACTTGACCTCTCCGGCTGGGTAGCTCAGTGGTAGAGCAGAGGACTCATAAGCCTCCGGTCCCGGGTTCAAGTCCCGGCCCAGCCACCGTTGACCACCACCCGATCGATCCGCGCCGCGGTCCTCGCCTTCGTGCGCGAGCACGACCTCCTCCCGCCCGGCCCGCTCGTCGTCGCCGTGTCCGGCGGCGCGGACTCGACCGCGCTCCTCCTGCTATTGAGCGCCCTCGCGCCGCAGCTCGGCCTCGACCTCCACGTGGCGCACTTCGACCACCGAATGCGCCCGCGAGAGTCCGCGAAAGACGCGCAATTCGTCGCCGACCTCGCGCAATCGCGCGGCGCGACCATCCGCATCGGCCGCGCGGAGCAGCCGCCGAAGAGCGAGGACGACGCGCGCGCGCTCCGCTACGCGTTCCTTCGCCGTGCCGCGGAAGACGTCGGCGCGGCGCGCATCGCCACGGGTCACACCCGCGACGATCAGGCCGAGACCGTCCTCCTCCACGCGACGCGGGGGAGCGGGCTCGCCGGGCTGGCCGGGATGCGTCCCCTGCGCGACGACATCGTCCGCCCGCTCCTCGCGATCGGCCGGGCCGACACCGAAGCGCTCTGCCGCGGGGCGAAGATCGAGCCGCGCACGGATCGCTCGAACACCGATCTGAAGTACGCCCGCAACCGGATCCGCCGCAGGGTCTTGCCCGAGCTCGAGCGGATCAACCCGCAGGTCCGCGCTGCGCTCGCGCGCCTGGCCGACGCAGCCGCCGGCGCGGCCGACGCGACTCACGTCGCCGCGGAGCGGAGCCTCGACGGCGCCACGACGGCGACCGGGATCGCGCTCGACCGCCTCGACGTGGGAGTCCGGGACGACGCGCTCGCCATCGCGTGGGCCCGGGCGACCGGCCGGAGCCTCGCGGCGAAGCACCGCGCGGCGTTGGCCGCGCTCGCGAGCTCGCGGGACGGCAGCGCCGCCCTCGATCTGCCCGGCGGCCGCGCGGTCCGGGAATACGCGACCCTCCGGATCGAGACCGGCCCGGCGGTGCCGGGTGAGCCGGCGGCGCCGGTGCCGCTGTCGCCCGAACGGCCGGTCCGCTGGGCCGGTTGGACGTTCACACTCGCTTCACATGGCGCGGGTACCTTCAGCTCACCGGCGCCGGCCGGCGCGCTCGTCGTCCGATCGCGCCGTCCGGGAGATCGGCTGGCCGGTCGGCTTCGTATCAAGGTCCAGGACCTCTTCACCGACGCGAAGGTGCCGGTCCGCGCTCGGGCGACCCATCCGCTTGTGGCGACCGCATCTGGCGCGGTCTGGTGGGTGGTCGGCCTGAAACATGCCGATGGAGCGGCCGATCCGGGCCGGTGGATCGTCGCGACGCCGCCCCCGGCACAGATCGAAGCACTGCGACGTTACACGCGTAACATCGATAGCGGAGACCGCCACATGGTGGATGGATGAGAGGACACCGAAACGAACTTCGATAACCGCATCTTCAAGAACGGGATCCTGACGCTCCTGCTGGTCCTCATGGGCGTGGCGCTCCTCTACGCCTACCGCGCCCAGAGCCCGTCTGCGACCGTCGCCTCCTACGACAAGGCGATCACCGAGATCCGCAGCGGCCAGGTGACGGCGGTCACCCTCAACACGGACACCGCGACCATCAACAAGGTCGACAAGACGAGCGAGACGGTGAATATCGGCACCAACGACGGCGGCGCGTTCCAGAAGGTCATCGTCGACTACAACGCGACGCAGCCGCCGAGCAGCCAGGTGACGATCAACATCGCAAGGGACTCTCCGACCTTCGGAATCATCGGCTCCGTCCTGTTGAGCCTGCTGCCGGTGCTGCTGATCGGTGGCTTCTTCGTGTACATGATGCGGCAGGCTCAGGGCACGAATAACCAGGCGCTGTCGTTCGGCAAGTCGCGCGCGCGCATGTTCATCGGCAACAAGCCGACGGTCACGTTCGACGACGTCGCGGGCGTGGACGAGGCGAAGCAGGAGCTCACCGAGGTGGTCGAGTTCCTCAAGTACCCCGAGAAGTTCTCGACGCTGGGCGCGCGGATCCCGCGCGGCGTCCTCCTCGTGGGCCCGCCCGGCACCGGCAAGACGATGCTCGCGCGCGCGGTCGCGGGCGAGGCAGGCGTGCCGTTCTTCTCGATCTCGGGCTCCGAGTTCGTCGAGATGTTCGTCGGCGTCGGCGCCTCGCGCGTGCGCGACCTGTTCGACCAGGCCAAGCGCAACGCGCCGTGCATCGTGTTCATCGATGAGATCGACGCGGTCGGTCGGCAGCGTGGCGCGGGCCTCGGTGGCTCGCACGACGAACGTGAGCAGACCCTCAACCAGATCCTGGTCGAGATGGACGGCTTCGACACGGGGACGAACGTGATCGTCCTCGCGTCGACGAACCGTCCGGACGTCCTCGACCCGGCGCTTCTGCGGCCGGGCCGCTTCGACCGTCAGGTCGTCCTCGACCGGCCCGACATCAAGGGCCGCAAGGGCATCCTCGACGTGCACGTGCGCGGCAAGCCGCTCGACAAGACCGTCGACCTCCTGCGCATCGCGCAGATCTCGCCCGGCTTCTCGGGCGCCGACCTCGCGAACGTCGTGAACGAGGCCGCGATCCTCGCCGCCCGACGAAACCGCAAGGTCATCACCCAGATCGACTTCGAGGAGGCTCTCGAGAAGGTCTCCCTCGGACCCGAACGGCGCTCGCGGGTCATCTCCGAAAAGGAGAAGAACATCGTCGCCTACCACGAGGCGGGCCATGCGCTCTGCTTCAAGCTGCTGACGAACACGAATCCGGTCCACAAGATCTCGGTCGTGTCGCGCGGCATGGCGATGGGCGTCACCTGGTCGCTGCCGCAGGAGGACCGCTACTTCCGGACGAAGCGCGAGTTCGAGGACGACATCGCCGCCGCGCTTGGTGGGTGGACCGCCGAGCAGCTGCATCTGGGCGGGGACGTCACGACCGGCGCGTCGAACGACATCGAGAAGGCGACCGAGATGGCCCGGCAGATGGTCACCAAGTACGGCATGAGCGAGAAGCTCGGGCCGCTCCAGTACGGCAAGACCGACGAGCTCATCTTCCTCGGCCGGCAGATCCAGGAGGAGAAGAACTACTCCGAGGAGACCTCCAAGCTCATCGACAGCGAGGTCCACGAGATCGTCGACCGCGCGCGCCGCCGGGCCTACGAGCTGCTCACCCAATACCGCAGCCTCCTCGATGCGGTCGTCGCGCGGCTCATCGAGCAGGAGACCCTCAGCTCGGACGAGTTCAACAACCTCGTCGACGGCCACCTCGGCCAGCTGCCGGTCGCCGCATCGACCCCCGGCGGCGGCGCGACCCCGCCCTCCGGCGCACCCGCCGCCGGCGCTCCCGAAGCGAAGCGTCGCCAGGGGCCTGAAACAGGGAAGGGACCCGCTCCGGCACCCACGCCGGCTTAACGACAGGGCCGCCCCGACTGACCTCGGCGCGCGCGGTGTGCGGCTTGGGGTGACCCAGGAGCGGTGTGGCCGGCAGGCCGCTAACGCACGCACGCCAACGCCGCCGATACACAGTCGTAACAAGGCGAGCAACCGAGGGCATAACGGTCGGCACGCGAAGTGCTTAGAGCGGGTACGTG
>CAZMLV010000015.1:22734-24488 GCA_964567235.1 uncultured Chloroflexota bacterium
GCGAGCAACCGAGGGCATAACGGTCGGCACGCGAAGTGCTTAGAGCGGGTACGTGAGCACCATCATGTACGAGATCAAGTCCACCGTGGAGCGCGACGCGCGCCTCCGGACCGCGATCCTTGCCGCCTTCACGCTCGTGCTGGCGGTCGCATTCATGGTGCTTCTCATCTCCGACCAGGTGCAGGCCGCCGCTCTCTAAGCGCCCGCCCTAGCCTCGGTCTGTGCGGCTGTTCGTCGCGGTCCACCTCCCAACGGAGCTCACCGACCGCGCCGCCGCGCTGCTTCCGGCGGCACTTCCGGCCCTCAAACGCGTCCGGCCAGAGTTGATGCACCTGACCCTCGCGTTCCTCGGCTGGACCCCCGACGAGCGGCTCGACGCGGTCAATGAGGCCGCCCGGGCCGCGGCAGCCGGCCACCGCGCGTTCGATCTCACGCTCTCCGGGGCTGGGCGGTTCCCGGCGTCGGGCCGGCCGCGGGTCGTCTGGCTCGGGATCGGGGATGGAGCCGGCCAGCTCGCCGGGCTTGCCGATTCGGTCACCGCGCAGCTGCGCGAACGCCAGCTCACCTTCGACGATCGGCCGTTCGCGCCGCATCTGACGCTCGCCCGCGTCCGCGACGAGGCCTCCGGTCCTGAGGCGCGGACGGTGGCCGCCGCGATCGAGACGATCGTCGTTCCCGAGCTGCGGGCGCACATCGACAGGATCTCGGTGGTCGAGAGCGTGCTCTCGCCGAAGGGTCCGCGCTACACCGACCGCCTCGCGGTACCGCTCGGCTGACGCGGGCTCAGCGCTGGCGCGCAGCTCGCTTCGGCGCGGTCAGCAGGATCCGTTCGCGTGGGCGCCGCCACGCCGGCGGCGCGACCGCGGTGCGCTTGCGGAAGTTGTCGAAGGCATAGGTGTCGCAGAGCACCTCGGCCGACGTGCCCCAGCCATGGGTGAGGTACAGCCACCAGTGGCAGAACTCGTGGAGGTAGAGGAACCGGATCACGTCGCGCCGCGTCCGGAAGGGGACGAGCGGGTAGCCGCGTGACCCGAGGTCGACCATCTCGCGGAACGGCCGGAACGGCTCCGGCACCTGGATGAGCATCTCTCGGCTGTCCCAGAAGGTGAAGGCCACGAGGTGCGGGCGGCTCCGGTAGCGGAGTGCCTTCACCGTCACCGTGTAGCCGGTCGCGGTCGGCAGGCCCCGGAGGACCGCGCGGATCTCCGCGGGCGTGTGCGACGACAGCCCTGAGCGCACGGCCATCGGCCCGAGCGGGCGGCCAGGGCCCTGGTGGATGTTCCGAACGGCCATCGACCGATCGTAGGGAGCAAGCGGCCTGCCCATTTCCACCTCCCAGTTCGGCGCTGGCTTGCCTGGCCGCCGAGAACAGGGCTAGGATTGGGGCAACGTCGTTCGAGCGGGAACGAGTAGCCGGTGCGAGCCGTGTAGCGAACCGGGACAGGTGTGAGCCGGGACGGCGGACGCAGGCGAATGGATCCCGCGAGACGCCGCGGCGAACGAGACCCAAGTAGCCGCGGCCGGTGGCCCGCCGTTATCGCCGGGCGCTGCGTGACCGCGCAGGCTGAGGGCTTGCTTCCAATTCTGGAAGCAGCCGAGATCGGGTGGCACCACGACCCTCGTCCCGAGATGGGAGCGAGGGTCTTTGATTTTCCGAAGACCGAAGGAGCGGGCGTGGCGAGCGCGGTGTCGAGCGTGATCCGGCTGGAGCCGGTCGTGCGGGAGCGCATGGCCGACCTCGAGACGCCGGTGTC
>CAZMLV010000016.1:0-1875 GCA_964567235.1 uncultured Chloroflexota bacterium
CGAGGTCCCGGGCACGGACGGCCACCGGATCGTTCGGCCTCACGAGGATCTGCCGGATGCCGCGCCGCGCGATGACGTCGCGCCATCCCGGGTGGACACCGACGATGGTCGTGTAGTCGGCGAGCACGCCGTTCAGGTACGGCGTCAGCCGGCCGTCGACGAACACCGGCGTTCGCGGCGCGTTCGCGATGAGGTAGCCGCCCCAGTCGTATTGATTCAGGAGCCCCGGACCGGCGCGGAGGGCGGGCAGCGCCGCGGCCGGGAATCCGCCGAGCGACGGCGCATCGGTCCCGCTCGCCGCGGCGAACGCGAGGGCCACCGCCGCGACCGCGAGCACGACGGCATCGACTGTCCGGCCCGGGGGCCGCGTGACCGCGGCCATCCGCGGCGTACGCAGCTGCGCGATCGCCGCCAGCTCGGCCAGGGCGTCGCCGCCGTACGCCGCGAGGTACGGGACCGTCGCGATGGCGAACAGCGGCATCTGCCGCGTCGCGATGAGCGAGAGGAAGAGCACCGGCAGCAGGACGACGCCCTCGCGCGGCGCGCGAGCCCGCGAGAAGAACGCGGTCACGAGCGTGGCGAAGATCGCAAGGGCGAAGATCGCGCCCGGCAGCGTCGTGACGTCAGGGACGCTCCACTCCTGAATCTCCCTGGGTGGGTGCAAGAGGTGGTAGCCGGGCGCGGTCCACGCACCGATGTTCGCCGGGGTGACGAGCGTCGCGAGAAGCGAGCCGATCGCGCTCAACGCGTACATCCGCCGCCTGGACGGCTGGGCGATCGCGCCTTCGATCGCGACGAGCGCGATGAGCCCGGCGCCGAGCGCGAACGAGCCGTGCAGGTTCGCCCACACGACGATGAGCGGCGGCATCCAGTAGAGCGCGGCGTCGCTTCCCGACCGAGCCGCGCGCAACAGGACGATGAGCACCGCGAAGCAGATGAAGCCGAACAGCTCCGGCCGTTCGGTCCACACGAACCGCGACAAGGCGATGGCCGGCAGCGCCGCGAGCACCGCGCCGAGTGGACGCGCCGGCCGTTCGCGGAGCGCCGCGTAGACGATGATGCCGACCAGCAGTGCGATCGCGACCGCCCGGAGCGCGACAATGCCGCGCCAGCCGCCGGCGTCGTCCGCGAGCGCCCAGAGCACCTGGCCGAGCCACTGATCGACCGAGACCGGCTGCCCGCGCACGGTCCACGAATACGCATCCGTCGAGGCGAGGCCGTGCGCGAGGGTCTCGTGCCCGATGGCGAGGTGCCAGAACACGTCACTGTCGCCGACCGGGAGCCGCGTGGAGACCGCGCCGAAGAACGCGCCGATCGCGACCGGGACGACGAGCGGTGTCCTCACGGCTTCGCCAGCAGCACGAAGTTGGATCCCTCGGCTTTCACCGTCCAGCCGTCTTCGCGGAGCGCGACCGCGAGCGGCTTCGACGGCATGAGCAGCGCCTCGCGGACGTCGTACTTCGCGAGGACGTCCTTCCAATCGGGCCGCAGCTCGACCGCGTCGCGGTAGTCACGCAGCACGTCGGGGTAGAACGGGAACAGCCGGCCGTCGACGAAGACCTTGCGCTCGGGGACGCGATAGATGAGGTAGCCACCCCAGTCGTATTCATTCAGCAGCGTGCCCGATCCAGTCCGGAGTGCCGCGACCGCGCCGACCGGATAGGCGTGCTCGTCGGGGCCGGTCGGGACACCGATCACGCTCGCGAGCGCGCCGGCGCACAGCAGGAGCGCCAGGATGGCGGCGGCCGGTGCTGGCAATGGCCGCAGCGGGGTCGCGCGCGGGCGCAGCCGCTTGTAGATCCGGGCTGCGCCCCCCGGCCCCACCCGCGCGCCGGTCGCAACTGCTGCACATGGGTCCGGTCTCCACGACCTCGA
>CAZMLV010000016.1:1885-5029 GCA_964567235.1 uncultured Chloroflexota bacterium
CGGCGCGCCTGGTGGGGGGGGGCGGGTGCGGGAACGGGCCGCAGCGGGGGCGCGGGGGGGCGCAGCCGCTTGTAGCCCCGCGCGGCGCCCGCGGCCACGAGCGGCGCCGCCGCGAAGACGAAGAACCCGAGCTGCCGCTGCGCCGAGAGCGCGAGCCACAGGAGCGGGATCAACAGGAGCGCGTCGAGAAGCGCGGCGCCGTCGAACAGCGCGACGCCGAGTGTGGCCAGGACGAACATCGCGAAGATGAAGCCGGACGCCTCGAGCACATCAGGCGGGGCCTCCTCGCTGATGAATCGAGGCGGCGCGAACGCGTGGCCGACCGCGCCGGCGACGCCGAACGTCTCCGGGTCGGCGAACGACAGCACGATGCTGGCGACCAGCGTGACGACGAGCGGAACGATGTTCGGCCGCCGCAAGATCAGCGCCTCGACAGTGAAGGCGAGCACGAGGGCGATGCCGATCGGGTAGCCGCCGTGCAGGTTCGCCCAGAGCAGGATCAGCGGCGGGATCGCGATGAGCGCGCGCCGCGATCCGGCCCGAGCGCTGTACAGCAGGTCGAGAACGATCGGGAAGAGCATGAACGTGAAGATCGCCGGCCGATCGGTCCAGCGGGTCTTCGAGAAGACGAGCGCCCACACCACGACGAGGAGCGCCGCGACGAGCGGCGCGCCACCGCGGCGTGACAGTCGGGCGAGGAAGAACGCCGCGACCGCGACAAGCACTCCGCGGAAGATCGCGAGCCCGGCCCAGCTGCCGACGTTGAACACGAGCGTGAGGACGATCTCGCCGAGCCACTCGCCGACGCTGTACGCCTGGCCGCTCACGGTCGAGCTGAAGATGTCCGCGCGCAGGATCTGGTGGTGATCGAGCATCCACTGACCGCTCGCGAGATGCCAGTACGTATCGGGATCACCCGTCGGGTAGCCGGACGCGAGCGTGAACCCTGCCGCCGCGAGACCGATCGGAAAGGCGTTGCGCGCGACCCAGCTCATGGTCGCTGACAGTCGATCGTCACGCTAGGCGGGAAGCGGAGGGGTAAGACACGGATGCCTCCGCTCGTCGCGATCGGGGTAGAGCCGTCGTAAGCGGCAGACCACGCCGAGAAGTGGACGGGCTCGAGGACCAGGACGTTTGCGCCGGCGTTGACTAACGCGCACTGCGCGGCACGACCGGTGTCGGTGGGCGTCACGAACACCGGCCGGTCCGCGATCCAGCGCCACGCCGCGGCGTCGATGGCGAAGAACGGCCCGGCGGGAATGACGGCGAGCGCCGCGACGCGATCGCGGTACGGCTCGTTGAAGGACGCATCCCACTGCGCGAGCGCGAAGACCGACACGATGGCGGCCGCAACGACACCGCCGGCCGCCGCGACGCGGGCGCGCTCGACGGTCCGCAGCAGCTCAGCGGTCCCGACGACGCCGAGGGCGACCCCGAACGGGACGAACGCCGCGAGCGAGTGGAAGTACGAGCCGCGCGTCGAGTGGAGCGTGAAGACGAGGCTCTCCACGAGGTAGACGAGCCCGAGGAGACCGGCGAACGCGCACACGTCGGGCCGATCGCGACGGATCCAGATCGCGCGCGCCATCCCCGGAAGGAGCAGCAGTCCGAAGCCGAACGCGAACGTGATGAAGTTCGTGACGAGCGCTCCTGGCTTCGGCGCGAGGAGCTGATCCACCGTCGGCGCGGCGACCGGTCCGGCCGCGAAGAAGTCCTCGTAGCGCACCAACAGCACCGAGCGGGCGAAGAGATCGGGGCCCGGCCCGAGGCTGAGGTCTCGCGCGAGCCAGCCGAGCCCGATCACGAGCGCGACGGCGGTCCCCGCAGCGGCCGCGCGCCGCGCGACCGGCTGACGAAGGAGCCACAGCAGCGCGAGGCCGAACAACGCGCCCTCGGCGCGCGCGAGGAACAGGAGGCCGACCGCGAGGCCGGCGAGCGCACCGGCGCGAACATCGCCTGCAGAGGCACGGCGGCAGAGGAGGAAGAACGCCGTTCCGATCACCGCCGCGGGCGCGAACGAGTCCAGGCTCACCCACCCCGGTGCAAGAGCGCCGCCGAGGCCGGCGAGCGCCCCCGCGACGAGCGCACCGTTCGGCGACGCGCTGAGCGAGCGCGCCGCGAGATACGCGACGACCGGGATGAGGCACGCGATCAGGATCTCGAGCGCCTGTGCGGCATGGAACGCGTCGAGGAACGGGAGCGCCTTGATCCCGATGGCCTGGACCGCCGTGGCAAGCGGCATCCAGAACCGATGGCTCGGCACCGGTAGTGGACCGCCGGCCTCGACGAAGCTCCAGATGAAGTCGGCGGTGAGTCCCTGGCCGGCGGCGAGTCGCTTCGCGACGTCGACGTAGTAGTAGGCATCCGTGTAGCCGGGCTGAACGACGACGAACGCCGCGGATGAAAGGCGGAATAGAAGGAGCGCTCCGACGAGCCCGGCGAGCCGGCGTGCGGCGCTCAACGACGTGATGGTACGAGCGACTCCTGGCGGCGATGGCGCAGGTAGACGATGCCGCCGATCACGATGACCGAGAACACGCTCACCAGACGGTCGAGGACCGCGACGGCGATCGCCTCGTGCGTCGGAAGGCCGAAGCCGGTGGTCAGCACGTAGACGACCGCGAGCTCGACGAAGCCGAACCCCGCCGGCGTCAGCGGCACCGTGGTGAGGAGCGAGGACGCCACCGCCACGAAGATGACCCCGGAGATCGGCAGCTCGAGACCGAGCGCGGCGAGCACGAACGCAAGTCGCGCCGCCTCGGCGAGCCAGATCAGCAGCGTCTCCGGCCCGGCCTCGGGGAGCGCCCGGAACGAATGGAGGACGCCTTCGCGGAACAGCCGGCCGATCCGGCGGACCTCGCTCGGGAAGAACCGTCCCACCCGCGGCGCGACGTAGTACACGACGACGAACGCCACGACGATGAGCAGCGCGAGCGCCGCGCCAGACAGGTATACGAGCCGCAGGTCCGGCAGCACCGTGCGCCCGAACGCGATGTAGCCACCGACCAGCAGGAGCGCGAAGACCACGAAGATGTCCAGCAGCCGCTCGGCCACGACGACGCCCACCGTGCGCGAGAGCGACACGTTGAACCGCTGCTTCACCAGGTAGCTGCGGTAGAGGTCGCCGAGCTTCGCGGGCGCCAA
>CAZMLV010000016.1:5129-8096 GCA_964567235.1 uncultured Chloroflexota bacterium
TTGATCGCGAGCGCCTGGACCGCGATCGGCGTGCGGCTGTCCGGCGAGTACTCGCTGTGGGTGTGCATATCGAGCTTGATCTTCTTCGGCGCGTCGGTCAGCTCGCTCTCCCTTCGGCGCGCGCGTGGTCGATGCTCGCTCGGATCCGGGACTCGAATCGTGACACATCGAACCGGCGGGCGGAGCGGCGGAGGTCCTCTGGATGGAGGCCGGCCTGCTCGACGCGGTGGACCGCGTCGACGAGCTGCTGCACATCGGGCTCCGCGACGAGGGCGCCGTCGATCCCGTCGCGGACGATCTCGGTCGCGCCGCCGCGGCCGAGCGCGACGACGGGCGCGCCGGACGCGAGCGCCTCGACGCACACGATGCCAAAATCGTCCTCCGCGGGGAAGATGAAGCCGCGCGCCGAGCCAAGCAGCTGCTTCACGGTGTCGTCGTCGACCCGCCCGCTGAACGTCACGTTGTCGCGCGCGAGCTGCTCGAGCGCTCGTCGCTCGCGGCCATCGCCGACGACGATGAGCCGCAACCCGATCTCGTTGAACGCCTTCACCGCGAGGTCGACCCGCTTGTACGCGGACAGACGCGAGACGATGACCCAGAAGTCACCGCGCCTGTCCGCGGGCGTGAACGTATCGACGTCCACGGGTGGATGGACGACCTCGCTGTCCTTTCCGTAGTAGCGCTTGATGCGCGCGCGGACGACATCCGAGTTCGCGATCCAGTGATCGACTCGCTTCGCGCCGCGCAGGTCCGCCTCCCGCAGACCAGGAAGGAGCGAGCGGACCATGCCCTGAAGCGGCGCGGGCACCTCCTCCGCGAGGTACTGCTCGCTCCAGTCCCACAGGTAACGGGTCGGCGAATGGCAGTAGGCGAGATGAACGGTCTCGTCGGGGACCGCGAGGCACTTGATGAACGCGCTCGTCGACGTGAGCAGCAATTCCGTGCCGCGCGCGACGTGGAGGCCCGCGGCGGCGCGGGGATAGAGCGGAAGCAACGCGCGATGCGCGCCACCGCCGAGTGGCACGCTCTGCAGGAACGAGGTGTGGAGGTCGTACCCGGGGAGCGGCCCGTACCCGCGCCGGTCGTGGAAGAACGTGTACACCGGTGCGTCGGGGTACATCCGATGGAAGACCTCGACGACACGCTCCGCGCCGCCGTGCGCGGAGAAGTACTCGTGTGCGAGCGAGACGCTCACCTCCCGCGGATCCGCGCGAGCAACACGAGGGCGACGAACCGGGGCAGCACGCGCTGCCGCCGCCAGCGCTTCGGATCGCGCACGAGGCGCCACAGCCACTCGAGCCCGATCGCGTGGACGATGCCCGGCGGCGGCTTCGCGACGCCGGCCAGGTAGTCGAGGCTGCCACCCACGCCGACTGCCACGCGCGCGCTCGGCAGCCGCGGCAGGTTGCGGGCGATCCAGCGCTCCTGCTTCGGCATGCCGAACGCGACGAGCAGGACGTCGGGCGCGGCCGCGACGATGCGCGGCAGGACGTCCGCGTCGTAGTCGGCCGATCCCGCGTACGTGCCCGCGATGCGCAGCTCGGGATGCCGCCCGCGGAGCGTCGCCGCAGCCCGTTCGGCGATGCCCGGCGCGGCGCCGAGCAGGAAGATGGACAGCCGCCGCTCGGTCGCCAGCGCCGCGAGCCGGTCCACGAGGAGCCGGCCCGGCGCGCGGCCCGGCAGCGGATCGCCGAGCAGCCGCGCCGCCACCACGGCGCCGGTGCCGTCGGGGACGACGAGGTCAGCGCCGGCCGCGATCGAGGCGAGCTCCGGGTCCTCGCGGCAGAGCATCACGAACTCCGGATTTGCGGTGATGATGAAGGTCCGCTCGCCTCGATCGAGACACGCCTCGATCCGGGCGACGGCGTCAACGAGCGCGACCCGATCGAAGCCCACGCCGAGGATGTCGACGCGGCGGTCCATCTGAGGGTTGGCCTAATGGACCGGGACGAGGCTCTTCTTGAAGAAGTCGAAGTGCTCGAGCGCGAGTCCCGTTCCCTTGGCGACGCAGTACAGGGGATTGTCCGCGGCGTAGCAGGCGACGCCGGTCACCTGGGTGAGGAGCTTGTCCATGTTCCGGAGCAACGCGCCGCCGCCTGATAGGACCATGCCCTTGTCGATGATGTCGGAGGCGAGCTCCGGCGGCGTCTCCTCGAGCACGTTCTTGACCGACGACACGATCTGCTGGAGGACCGGCTCCATCGCCTCACTGATCTCGTTGCTGCCGATGGTGATCGTGCGCGGCAGACCGGCGATGAGGTCGCGGCCGCGCACCTCCATGTTCAGCTCCGGGTCCATCGGAAGCGCCGACCCGATCTGGATCTTCACGTCCTCCGCGGTGCGCTCGCCGATCATGAGGTTGTACCGCTTGCGAACGAAGTTCGCGATCGCCTCGTCGAGCCGGTTGCCCGCCGCGCGCACGCTCTTGCTCACGACGATGCCGCCAAGAGAGATGACCGCGATCTCCGCGGTGCCGCCGCCGATGTCGATGATCATGTTGCCGCTCGGTCCCGAGATCGGGAGGTTCGCCCCGATGGCCGCCGCGAGCGGCTCCTCGATGAGGTATGCCTCGCGCGCGCCAGCGCGCAACGCCGCGTCCTTGACCGCGCGGCGTTCGACGCTCGTGACGCCCGACGGCACGCAGATCATGAGCTCGGGGTGGAACACGCGGATGCGCCCGCTCACCTTGTTGATGAAGTACTCGAGCATCCGTTCCGTGATCACGTAGTCCGCGATGACGCCGTCGCGCATCGGCCGGAGCGCCGTGATGCTGCCCGGCGTGCGGCCGAGCATCATGCGCGCCTCCTCGCCGACGGCCACGATCCGCGGCCGGTTCCCGTTGTCGTCATGCGCAATGGCGACGACCGACGGCTCGGTGAGGACGATCCCCTTCCCGCGGACGTACACGATGACGTTCGCGGTCCCGAGGTCGATGCCGATCTGGCGAGCGAACAAGCGTTATCCCTT
>CAZMLV010000016.1:8196-11102 GCA_964567235.1 uncultured Chloroflexota bacterium
CGCGATGAGAACGAGGTCCGTGAGCAGGCCGGCGAGGAACCCGATACCGATGCCCCACCCATTCCAGATCGGGGAGGCCAGCTTGCGACCTGAGGCGAACAGCTCCCCGATCACGAACACGAGCGCGCCGGCGGCGAGCGACAGGAACAGCACCGAGACCGCGGGGGACGCGAACGTGTAACCGATGATCGTGCCGACGAAATTCGGCCCGCCGCCAATGACCCCGACGAGCCCGAGAAGCGCCCAACTCGGTCGCTTGCCCGCGAGCGGGGCCGCGATGCCGAAGGCCTCGGTCACGTTGTGCAGGCCGAAGCCCACGACGAGCGTGAGGGCCAGCGTGAGGTCGCCCTTCGCGGCTGAGCTGCCGATGGCCAGGCCCTCGGAGAAGTTGTGGAGGCCGATCCCGGTGGCGATGACCACCGCGAGGTGCGTCGCGGTGAAGCCCGGTCCGAACGACACGCGGCGCATGTAGTAGACGAGGCTCAACAGCCCGATCCCGAAGCCGCCGATGAGGAGCGCGACGAGGAGCGCCAGCGATGACGTATCGCCCCTGATCGCCGTCTCGACCGGGCCGATCGCGTGCTCGACGATGTCGACGAACAGGAAGAGGAGGATCCCGATCGCGAGGGCATTGAGGAACGCGTGGTAGCGCGGCGCCACGACGCGGACGCGCGCCAGCGGCAGCCCGAGGAAGATCGTGAGGCCGGCGATCGAGCCGAGGATCACCGTTTCCTGGAATGACATTAGGTGCGCCTAAATATATCCGAGCGCAAAGGTCGGAAATAACTCACGCCCCCAGCCGCCCGTAATCTCGAGCAGTGGCATCGAACGCGGTCGAGGAATACCTCCAGGCGATCTACACGCTGGCTGACGAGAACGGCCACGTCGTCTCCGCCCGGCTGGCGGAGTTCCTCGGCTTCTCCGCGCCGGCCGTCTCGGAGATGGTCCACCGGCTCGAACGCGATGGGCTGGTCTCGCTCGATGACCATAAAGAAGTGCATCTGACCAAGGCCGGAAAGGCTCTGGCCGATTCGGTGGTCCGGCGCCACCGGCTGGCGGAACGCTTCCTGGTCGAGGTGCTCGGGTTCGAGTGGTGGAAGACGCACGAAGAGGCCGAGCGGCTCGAGCACGCGATGTCGCCCGAGATGGAGACACGCATCGCGCGCGTCCTCGGCGATCCGCAGACCTGCCCGCACGGCAACCCGATGCCCGGGGTGGCCGCTACGCCGACACGTCCGCTCGATGCGCTCGCCCGCGGCGAGCGCGCGGCGGTCGAGCGCATCCCGGATCAGTTCGAGCACGAGCCGGGGTTCCTCGAGTATCTCGATTCGCAAGGCGTGAAGCCCGGTGCGGCGATCGAGGTCATCGAGGCCAGCCCTACGCTTCTCCGAGTCTCTGTCGATGGAGTGGCCCGATCGCTACGACCCGATTGCGGGCAGAAGGTGTGGATGGCGCTATGACCGACGCGAGGATCTTCGTGATCCAAGGCGGCGACGGCTATTTTCTCGGACGCGTGCCGGCGCTGCCCGGCGCGAACGCGTCGGGGAAGACGCGCGACGAGGCGATCGCCAACACGCGCAAGGCATTCCGGGCGTACCGCGACCTGCTCGAGGCGCGCGGCGTATCGGTCGAGCACTGGAAGGACATCGACCCGGACAAGATCCCGGTCGACGAGGTACCTCCGACTGGCGTGTTCCCAGGCGAGGACAAGCCGCTGCAGGAGCACGAGATCCGCGATTTCCTGCACCAGTTCGAGGCATCCCGCGCCGCGCTCATTTCGTTGGTGAAGGGCCTGTCCGCGCCGCAGCTCGAGCAGGAGCCGACCGAGACGATGTGGAGCGTCCGCGAAACGCTGGAGCACATCATGACGTCCGATATCCAGTTCCTCGCGAAGCTCGAGAAGTGGCCCGACGACCCATTCGGCGCCCTGCAGGCGACGCACCGCATCGCGTTCCAGCGCTTCAGCGTGATGGAGCCGGGCGACTGGGTCGATCACACCGTCATGGGTAGCCGCTGGACGACGCGCCGCGTGATGCGCCGGATGCTCGAGCACGAGTTCGAGCACTACGAGCACATCAAGGAGATCATGGCGGCCCTCGGCGGAGACCGGCCGCCCGAATGAAGCTGCGGGCGGCGCCCCTGCTCGTGATGGGCGTCGTCCTCGCCGCGTGCGCGAGCAGCGCCAACGCGCCCCGCCCTACGACGACGGCCGGCGCGACGAACGCCGCGCCGACGTTCGCGCAGCCGACGCTGACGCCGGTGAGCATCACCGAGAGCACGTACGGGAGGGTGGTCGCGAGCACCGCGCCCGGTGCTCCGTGCAGGGTCGAGGTCCACGTCGGCCCGCCCCAGTTCGGCGACGTGCCGCCCGCGTCGGTGGACGCGACCGCGGACGTCTCGGGCGTGCTCGCGGTGACCTATGCGACACCGGCGCTCCCGAAACAGACGGCGCGGTACGTCGTCAACTGTGGCGCCGGCGCGACCGCCGGTACCGCAGGCGCGGACTTTCCGATCGCGGGCTATCCGATCCCGGCCACGCACTTCACCGCGCGCATCAAGGTCGCCGGCATCAACGACGTCATCGACGGCGTGACCGCCCGGCCGGACCCGTCCCTGTCGGTCGTCCGCGACCGCGACGTGGATCTGCTCACGCGGACGCTCGTGTCGGAATGGAGCGCCGCGACGCGCGGCCTCAGCACCGTCGAGTTCGTGACGAGCGCTCCGGCCGACATCGTCCTGACGGTCGTGACGGCACGGACGAATTCGTACCTGACCCGATCATCCGCGGACGGGTCGATGGCGATCTTCCTGTTCCCGGCGGACGACGGCGGCGTCCTCTCGGCCGACAACTTCGTCGCCGTCGCGCTCCACGAGCTGGGTCACATCTGGTGCTGCTTCGGGCCGGA
>CAZMLV010000016.1:11202-12900 GCA_964567235.1 uncultured Chloroflexota bacterium
CTACCTCGCGCTCATCGACCGCTACAACGCCGCGGTGAAGACCGAGCACGCGCAGGTCGACGCTTACAACGCCCTCAGCGCCCAGAACAACAGCATCGTGAGCCAGGTGAACGGCCTGCTCTGCTAGGCGCGGCTCGCCCACTCCCGCGCGCGATCGGTGTGCCGCTCGATGAGTCCCCGCTGATCCGCGCGGACGTCGGGGAGCGCATCGGTCGGGAACCAGCCGAGCTCCGCCACCTCCGCGGTGAGCGCCTCGGTCCCGCCGGTCACGCGGAAGGCGAATACGAGCTCGACGCGCGCCCAGCGGAAGCCGGTGACCACCTCGAGCACCGGGCCGACCTCGATCGCAAGGCCCGTCTCCTCGCGGATCTCGCGGGCGAGCGCATCCTCGACCCGCTCGCGCCGGCCGAGGAAGCCGCCGAGGAATCGCCACTGCGGAGCGCCGAACCGATGTCGCGCGAGGAGCACCCGACCCTGCGGGTCGACCCCGAGCCCGGTCACGCCGACGAGGAAGCGCTCGTGCGCCGCGGTCATGAACCGGCGCTGCCAGCGGACCGGGAAGGCATTGAAGAGGAGTGCCAGGACCCGCATGAACATCGCCGGGACTGTACCGCCGCGCTAAGGGATCCCCACCGACACGATGCCGTGGGCGGTCGGCACCGCGAGCTTCTGCACGACCTGCTTCGTGTTGACGTCGATGACGTTCACCATGCCGTCCACGTTGGTCGTGAGGAGGATCCGCTCGCCGAGCGGGTCGTAGGTCGTGTGGAACGGCTGCGCACCGATGCCCTTCGTCTCCGCGACGATCTTGCGGCTCTTGTAATCGATCCAGAGGAGCGACGGGCCCTTGTGGTCGGAGACCACCATGATCGATTTGTCGGCCATGAAGTACATGCCGTCCTGGTTCTCCTTGGTCGTGTGGAACGGGTAGTGATTCGCGCCGAGGTGGATCTCCTCCTTCACGGCGAACGTGTCGGGGTCGTAGATCACCATGCGGTCGGACGGCTTGTCGATGAATCCGGACGACGAGGACCAGATCTCGCTCTGATCGGGGGTGTAGTAGGCGTCGTGGACGTCCTGCACCTTGAAATGGATGATCTTGTTCGTCACCAGGTCGTAGGCCCGCAGGTGGTCGGGCTCGGTGCTGTTCGTGACCGTGTAGAGGAGCAGGTTCGGCCGCTTCGATCCGATCGTGAGCACGTGCTGCGGCGTCCCGACGATGAGCGGCGGGAGCGGCTTCCAGCTCCCGACCTCGAACCGCATGATGAAGCTGTCCCGCTCGTGCGCGACGAAGAGCGTCTTGGAGTCCGGCGAGAACGTGATCCCGTGCGGCTGCTTGCCGACCTTGATCCGCACGATCTCCTTCATCGCGATCGGGTCGATGATCGAGGTCGAGTCGCCGAGCCGGTTGTTCACCGCGACGTACTTGCCGTCGGGAGACACCGCCATCTGATGCGGGAGCTTCCCCACCGGGATCTTGGCCACGAGCGCGAACTTGCCCTTCGGCGCTCCTTCGAGGACCCAGACCTGCTCGGTGTTCTCGCTCGCGACGAACACCCGGAGCTTGCCGTAGCTCGGTGCGATGGGGGCCGCTGCGGGCGTCGCGGTCGCCGCCGGTGCCGCCGTGACCACGGCGACCTCGCTCGGTGCCACGGTCGGCGTCGGCGTCGGCGGCAGCTCCGCTGCGTCGATCGCGCA
>CAZMLV010000016.1:13000-19747 GCA_964567235.1 uncultured Chloroflexota bacterium
TACGCGTTCGCCTTCGCCATCTGCTCGCCCTTCTCGCGGGCCTGCTCGATCGTGCCGACGTTGAAGAACGCCTGCTCCGGCAGATCGTCGTGCTTGCCCTCCAGGACTTCCTTGAAGCTGCGGACGGTGTCCGCCACCTTCACGTACACGCCGTCCAGGCCGGTGAACTGCTTGGCGACGTTGAGCGGCTGGGCGAGGAACCGCTGGATCTTGCGGGCGCGCGCGACGAGGATCTTGTCGTCGTCCGAGAGCTCGTCGATCCCCAGGATGGCGATGATGTCCTGAAGGTCCTTGTACCGCTGCAGTACGCGCTGCACCTCGCGGGCAACGTCGTAGTGCTCCTGCCCGACGACCAGTGGGTCGAGGGCGCGGCTGGTCGAGGTCAGCGGATCGACCGCCGGGTAGAGCGAGAGCTCGGTGAGGTACCGCTCGAGGCGGATCGAGGCGTCCAGGTGGGCGAACGTCGTCGCCGGCGCCGGGTCGGTGTAGTCGTCGGCCGGCACGAACACGGCCTGCAGCGACGTGATCGAGCCCTTCTTCGTCGAGGTGATCCGCTCCTGGAGCTCGCCCATCTCGGTCGCGAGTGTCGGCTGGTAGCCGACGGCGCTCGGCATCCGGCCGAGCAGCGCCGAGACCTCCGACCCCGCCTGAGTGAAGCGGAAGATGTTGTCGATGAAGATGAGGAGGTCGCGTCCCTCCTCGTCGCGGAAGTACTCGGCGATCGTGAGGCCGGTCAGCGCGACGCGGAGGCGCGCACCCGGCGGCTCATTCATCTGGCCGAAGACCATCGCCATCTTGTCCATGACGCCGGACTCGCGCATCTCACCGATGAGCTGGGTGCCCTCGCGCGACCGCTCGCCGACGCCGCAGAAGACGGAGTAGCCGCCGTGCTCCGCGGCCACGTTGCGAATGAGCTCCTGGATGACGACCGTCTTGCCCGTGCCGGCGCCCCCGAAGATCGCGGACTTACCGCCTTTGAAGAACGGGCAGATCAGGTCAATGACCTTCATCCCGGTCTCGAAGATCTCGGCGGTGGTGGCCTGATCGGCGAACGACGGCGGCTGGCGGTGGATCGGGTCGCGCCGTTCGCCCTTCACCGCGCCCTTGCCGTCGATGGGCTCGCCGACGACATTGAACACGCGGCCGAGGGTCTCCTTGCCGACCGGGACGGTGATGGGCTTGCCGGTGTTGACGGCCTTCATCCCGCGGCGCAGCCCGTCGGTGCTCTGCATCGAGACCGCCCGGACCCAGTTGTTGCCGAGATGCTGTTGGACCTCGGCGACGACGAGGTCGCCGTCATCGCGCTTCACCGTGAGGGCGTGGTAGATCTCCGGAAGCTCACCCTCCTCGAAGCGCACGTCCAGGACAGGTCCGATGATCTGGACTATTTCGCCGGTCTTCGAAGCGGCCTTCGTCGCAACTGCCATCTCGTTACCCCTTCATCGCTTCGGCGCCCGAAGCGATCTCCAACATCTCTTTCGTGATCCGCGTCTGGCGGGCCTTGTTCGCCGCGAGGGTGAGGTCGTCGATGAGGTCGCCCGCGGCGTCGGTCGCGTTGCGCATCGCGACCATCTGGGCCGAGAACTGCGACGCCTTCGACTCGAGGATCGCCTGGTACACCGCGACCTCGATGAAGCGAGGCACGATCTGATTCATGACCTCGGCCGGATCCGGCTCGAAGAGGTACTGGACGCTCGCCTCCTCCGCGGCCTCGGCCTGCGGCTCGAGCGGCAGAAGGCGGCGGATCGTCGGCTCCTGACGCAGCGTGTTGACGAACCGGGTGAACGCGAGATGCACCTCGTCAACGTTGCCGCTGGTGAACTCATCGACCGCGGCGCGGGCGATCGCGTTGGTGTCCGCGGTCGTCGGCCGGTCCGGCAGGTTCGGGAACTCGGCGGTGACCGGTGCCCGCATCCGACGCAGCGCGTTGATGCCCTTGCGGCCGACCGCGATGTACGTGGGCGAGGGCTTCTCGCTGATGAATCGCGTCGTGGACCGCACGAGGTTCACGTTCATCGGGCCGACGAGGCCGCGATCCGTGGTGATGAGCACGACCGCCACCTTCTTGACCTCTCTGGTCTGCAGGAGCGGGCTGAGCTCCGGGTCGGCGTACGGCGCGAGGTCGTTCAGCACGGACCGCAGCTTCTCCTCGAACGGCCGCGACGCGAGCACGGCCTCCTGAGCGCGTCGCATCTTCGATGCGGCGACGAGCTGCATCGCGCGGGTCAGCTGCTGGATGTTCTTGATCGACCGGACGCGCCGGCGCAGATCTCGTTCGCTCGGCATTAGGCCGTCTTCGCCTCCGCCTTCGGCGCCGGGGCCTTGGCGGCCGGCGCTTTCGCAGCGTCGGCCTTCGGGGCCTCGGCCTTTGGCGCATCGGCGTAGCTGTTGGTCTTCTTGAATTCCTCGATCATCGCCTTCGCTTTGGCCTCGATCTCCTTGTCGAACTTCTTGTCCTTGGAGATCGTGTCCGCGAGCTCGCGGTATTGGGTCTCCATGAACCGGAAGAGGTCGCGCTCGAAGTCCTTGACCTTGGCGGTCGGCACATCGTCGAGGTAGCCGTTCGTGACGGCGAAGATGATCACGACCTCTTTCACGAGGGACAGTGGCTGGTACTGGGGCTGCTTCATGACCTCGATCGTCTTCTCGCCGCGGCGGAGCTGCTGCTGCGTCGCCTTGTCGAGGTCGGAGCCGAATTGCGCGAATGCCGCGAGCTCCCGGTACTGCGCGATATCCGCTCGAAGGCCCCGGACGACGGCTTTCATCGCCTTGGTCTGGGCGTCGCCACCGACACGTGAGACCGAGAGTCCGGTGTTCATCGGGGGCCGAATGCCCTGGTTGAACAGGTCGGTCTCGAGGTAGATCTGACCATCGGTGATCGAGATGACGTTCGTCGGGATGTACGCCGCGATGTCGTTCGCCTGCGTCTCGATGATCGGCAGAGCAGTCAGCGAGCCGCCGCCGTTCTCCTCATTGAGACGAGCCGCGCGCTCGAGGAGCCTCGAGTGCAGATAGAAGACGTCGCCGGGATAGGCCTCGCGACCGGGCGGGCGCCGCGTGAGCAGCGACACCTGGCGATAAGCCCACGCGTGCTTCGACAGGTCGTCGTAGACGACGAGCGCATCCTGGCCCTTGTCCCGGAAGTACTCGCCCATCGCGCAGCCCGCGAATGGCGCCAGGTACTGCAGGGTCGCCGGGCTCGACGCGCCGGCGACGACGACGATCGAGTGCTCCATCGCGCCGTGCTCCTCGAGCGTCGCGACGATCTTCGCGACCGAGGACTCCTTCTGCCCGATCGCGACGTAGATGCAGATCAGGTCCTGGCCCTTCTGGTTGATGATCGTGTCGATCGCGACAGCGGTCTTGCCGGTCTGGCGATCGCCGATGATCAGCTCGCGCTGGCCGCGGCCGATCGGCGTGATCGCGTCGATCACCTTGATCCCGGTCTGGACCGGCGTGTCGACGTTCTGCCGCGTGATGACACCGGGCGCGACGACGTCGACGGCCCGGAACTCCTTGGACACGATCTCGCCCTTGCCGTCGAGCGCGCGACCGAGCGGATCGACCACCCGGCCCACGAGCTGCGGGCCGACGCCGGTCTGCACGATCCGGCCCGTGGTGCGGACGACGCCGCCCTCCTCGATGCCGGTGTAATCGCCGAGGATGATCGCGCTCACGGTGTCCTCTTCGAGGTTGAACGCGAGACCGAAGACCTCGTTGCCGAAGTCGAGGAGCTCGGAGGCCATGCAGCCGGCGAGGCCATGGATCCGCGCGATGCCGTCGCCGATCTCGACGACCGTGCCGACGTCCGCGGATTCAGCCTGCCCCTCGAACTCCTTGATCTGGGCCTTGATGATGTCGGTGATCTCTGATGCGGTCGATGCCATTTGAATACTCCTTAGCTGCCAGAGAGCTGCGTTCGCAGCGCGCTCAGTTGTGCACGCACGCTGGAATCGACCTGGTGGTCACCGAGCTGGATGACCGCGCCGCCGATGAGCGACTCATCCACGGTGAAGGTCGCCTTGAGCTTGTGGCCGGAGCTCTTCTCGAGCCGCTCGACGAACGCTGCGCGCTGCTTCTCGTCGAGCGCGACGGCCGTCGTGATCTTCGCGTCGACGATGCCCGCGCGGCGATCGACGAGGTCGCCGTACGCGCGCGCGATGTCCGGCAGCAGCGCGATCCGGTCGCGCTGCTCGAGCAGCAGCAGCACCGAGCGGATCGCCTTCGGCTGGCCCTTCGTCACCGCCTCGATGGCCGCGAGGCGCTGCCTCACCGGCACGCTCGGGTCGCGGAGCGCGCGGATCGACTGCGGCGAGATGCCCGCGGCGAGACTGTCGAGGGACGTTCGGTACGCCTCGACGGCCGTCTCGGCCGTCGCGAGATCGAGGATCGCCTCGGCGTACCGCCGGGGCGCGGATCCGGAGAGAGCCACTAGTTCTGCTTCCCGAGCTCGCTGCCGGCCTCGTCCAGCGACCGCTCGATGAGCGCGCGATGCGTGGTCGCATCGACCTCTTTGCCGAGGATCCGGCTGGCCGCGAGCACCGCCATCGAGGCGACCTCGCCCCGAAGCTGCGTGAGCGCCTGCTGGTGCAGCTGCTCGGCGTCCGTCTTCGCGCGCTCGCGCAGCCGATCGCCCTCCGCCTTGGCCTGGGCGCGGATCTCGGCCGCGGCGGCCTCCGCCGCCTTGGTCGTGCGCTCCGCGATGGCGGACGCTTCGCGCCGCGCGTCTCCGAGGAGGCGCTCGACCTCGACCTGCATCTGCGCGCGCTCGCGCTTGGCGGCCTCCGCGTTCTCGAGCCCCTCGCGGATCCGGTCCGCGCGCGCCTGCAGGGTCCTCTGGATCGGGCCCCAGAGGAACCGCTGGAGCAGGAAGAACAGGACGAGGAATTGGACGATCGCGACCAGCACCCAGTACGGCTGGACCGTCAGACCGCCTTCGGCGAGGATCCCTGACATCTAGACGATCTTCGTCCAGAGCAGGATGCCGAGCACGAACGAGAGGATGCCGAGCCCTTCCGCGAGTGCGGCGCCGAGGATCATGTTCGTGCGGATCGCGCCCGCTGCGTCGGGGTTGCGACCGATCGCCTCAGACGACTTCGCGGTGAGCATGCCGATGCCGATGCCGGGACCGATGACGCCGAGGCCGACGGCGAGGCCGGCGGCAAGACCCTGAAAGTCCATTCCAATGACTCCTTTTTCGTTCGCTACACGCGTGTGCTGTTGGTTCGGATGCGTCAGGCAGCGACTGGTTCTGGGTGCTGTTCTTCGTTGGCGACACGATCGGTGTCGCTGTGACTCCCCTCCTCGTGAGATTCGTCGTGCGACTCGATCGCGAGCACGAAGTACATGAGGACGAGCAGCGCGAAGACGAGCCCCTGCACGAGGCCGATGAAGACCTCGAGTCCGACGAACGGGATCGCGAGCCCCGGCACGAGCAGGAGCGCGCTCATGACCGTGAGCATGATCTCGCCGCCGAAGACGTTGCCCCAGAGCCGGAGCGTCAGCGTGAGCATCCGGAAGATCTCGCTGAAGAACTCGATGAGCCCGACGAGGATGAAGATCGCGCCGATGAACGGGCCATCCTTGAAGCCGCTGAAGTTGAACCAGCGCTTCACGTACGCGAAGCCAAGGTGACGGAAGCCCTCCGTCTGGTACGCGATCCACGACGTGAAGGCCATCGCGAACGTGATGTGGTAGTCGGCCGTCGGCGAGTGCAGCCAGGTCACCTGGCCGACGAACGGCACGACCGACAGCCAGTTCGAGGTGACGATGAACAGGAACAGCGTGCCGAAGAGCGGGAGGTACTTGATCGCCCCTGGACCGCCGATGCTCACGACGAAGTCACCGAGGCCCTGGACCAGCATCTCCGCGACGTTCTGGATCCCGGACGGCTGCTCGCGCAGGTTGCGCGTCGCGAGGAACGCGAACGTCACCAGGAGGATCATCACGAGCAGCATCGTGAAGTGCGCATTCGTGTAGCTGACCGGGCCGATCGTGAAGATCGGCTCGCCGGTGAGCGAGAAGTTCCCGGGGATGTCCGGGAACTTGAACCCGTTCGGGAACAGGAAGCCCACCGCTAGCGCTCTTCCTCGCGCTTGCGCTCGGCCTCATCCAGCTCGGCCTGCCACGCCTGGCCGGCCTTGCGCGCGCGGTCGCTCGACGGCGTCACCGGGTTCTCCTCCGCGTATCGCTTGATCAACAGAGCCACGCCTCCCCCCGCGGCCGCCATCCCCACGAAGATCAGACCCAACAGGCCCCACGGAGAGGTACCCAACGCGGCATCGAGCTTGACACCGAGCCAGGCACCTAACGCGATCGGGACCGCGATTGTGAGTCCGACCTGGCCCAGGATCGCCGCGTTCAACGCGCTCCACCCGGGGTGCGGAGTGCGGCCAAGGCGAAGGTCAGTCTACTAGAGCCAGCCCTTCCGACGGAAATAGACCGCCAGCGCCAGCGCGGCGGCCACCATGAACGCGATGGATCCCCAGAACCAAGCCGCCGAGTCGTACGGGATGAAGGCGGTGAAGTTCTGGCCGAAGAAGCCGGTCACGACGGTCATGACCAGGAGGATCGTCGCGAGGGCGGTGAGAACCTTCATCACCTCGTTCAGGCGGTTCGACACCGCCGCGAGGTTCGCGTCCACGACGTTGCTCACCAGATCGCGGAGGGTGTCGATCTCGTCGGTCACCCGCACGACGTGGTCGTACACATCCTGGAAGTACCGGCGCTCCTCGGGGCCGTAGCACT
>CAZMLV010000016.1:19847-24069 GCA_964567235.1 uncultured Chloroflexota bacterium
ACGACGTGGTCGTACACATCCTGGAAGTACCGGCGCTCCTCGGGGCCGTAGCACTCGACGTCGCCGCGGCTCAGCACCTGGAGGACTTCGCGCTCTGGCGCGACGAGCTTGCGGACGCGGAGGAGATCGCGCTTCAGGAGGAAGAGCTCGGAGAGCGACGTGCGCAGCGCCTCGCCGTTCGTGTCCTGGAGGATGAGCCCTTCGAGGACGTCGGCCCGCTCGCCGTAATCGTCGACGATCGGGAAGTACCCATCGACGCTCGCGTCGAGGAGCGCGTGCAGGAGCATGCCGACGTTCGGTAGCCGGCCCTCGCGCCACCGCTTCTCGACATCGTTGCGGGCCGGCCAGTCGCCGGCGCGAACCGTGACCATGACGTCCGCGAACGCGAAGATCGAGAAGAGCTCCATCCGGAGCGCGCCCGGACTCTGTGCATCGAGCGCCGTGAAGATGATGAAGTAGTAGCCGTCGTACGCGTCGGCCTTCGGGCGCTCGTGATGCGAGCGCGCGTCCTCGACCGCGAGCGGGTGGAGGCCGAGCTCGTCCGCGATGAGCGCCATCTCAGAATCGTCGGGATGCACGACGTCGAGCCACGCGGGCGAGCCGCGAAGGTCGGAGAGCTGCGTCGGGGGAACTTCCCGCACGCCGCCGGCTTGCTTGACGAGGAGGGTCGCGGTCACGCTGCGATGGTAGGTAGTTAGGTGGAGAAGCGGCGCACGAGCTGAAGCAGCTCGGCCGCGTGGAAAGGCTTCGCGAGATACGCCTCCGCGTTGCACCGATCCGCCTCGTGCTTCGGGTCGGGCGCAGCCGTGAGGATGACGAGCGGCACGTGCCGCAGCCGCGTCCGCAGCTCGCGCGCGAACGTCGGCCCATCGATGCCCGGCATGTTCACGTCGAGGACGATCATCGCCGGCGGGTCCGTTTCAAGCTCGACCAGCGCTTCGGCGCCGTTGTGTGCCTCGCGGACCCGGAACCCCTCGTCGGTCAGCACTGCTCGCTCGACGGCCAGGATCTCCTTGTCGTCGTCGACGATGAGGATCGGGCGCGCGCGGCGTTCCACGAGGACCATGCGACCAGCCATGCAAGCAGCGTTCCCCGCAGGCCCAGCGTTCGATACTGACACCGTGGCGCGACCAAAAGGACTTCGAGCAGCCGACGAGGTCGTCCCGAAGCTCGGGCTGCCCCCGGGCCTGCCTGCGGTGCGGATCGGCGACGTCGCGACGTACGACCGGCCGATCGAGCATCTTGCCGGCCAGCTTGACCGCTGCGAGCTGGAGCTCCCGTTCCGCTACCGCGCGGCGCGGTTCGGCCTCGTGCTGTGCTTCGCACTCGAGCCGGTCGGCGCGAATGCTCTCGCAGCGGAGCTCGTGCGGATCGCGAGCACCGAAGGCGCGATCTGGATCGCCGTGTGGAAGAAGCCGTTCCTCCGACCGGGCCTGCTGTCGTGGGACGACGCCCACGCGGCGATGCTGCCGACGGGTTGGGTGGACCACAAGATCCTCAGCCTGGGAGATGAGATCTACGCGACGCGGTTCGTCCTTCGGAAGCCTTTGCGCGACGAACGCGCGGCGGTCCGCTAGCCGAGCAGCTGCTCGGTCAGGAACTCGACGATCCGGTCGTGGGCCTTGTCCTGGTTCGCGCGCTTCGTGAACCCGTGGCCCTCGTCCTCGAAGACCATGTACTCGACCGGAACGCCGCGCGAGCGCAGCCGCTCGACGACCTGATCGGACTCCTCTTTCGGCACCCGCGGATCGTTCGTGCCCTGCACGACAAGCATCGGGCAGCGGACCTGGTCCATGTGCGTGATCGGCGAGCGTTCGACGAGCTTCGCGCGATCAGTCTCGAGGTCTCCGATCCAGAGCTTGAGGAAGCGGCGCCAGTTGGGCTGTGCGTGCTCGATCATCGTCACGAGGTTCGCGACCCCGAAGACGTCGACCGCGCACTTCCAGCGATCCGGCATCGTCGTGACGCACACGAGCGTCGCGAAGCCGCCGTACGAGCCGCCGTATACCGCGAGGCGTTTCGGGTCGATGCGCGGGTCGGCCGCCATCCAGTCCGCGACCGCGCGCAGGTCGCGCGCGTCGATGCCGCCCCAGTCGCGATGGATCGCCTTCTGCCACGACAGCCCGTAGCCGGTCGAGCCGTGGATGTTCGGCACGACGAGCGTGATCCCGCGGTCGATGAGCGCCTGGAGGTACGCCGCACGGTCCGGGAAGCCCGGACGCGACTGGCCCTCCGGTCCCCCGTGCGGGTACAGCACGGCGGGCGTGCGGCCGGTCGCGGCCTTCGGGCGGAACACGAAGCACGGGATCTCGCCGTCGGCGGCCTTGATGCGGATGAGCTCCGGCTCGACGAGATCGGACGAGCGCACGGTGCGCGCGGTCTCAAAGACCACGCGGGCGTCGCCGGTCCGCAGGTCGAGCACCCAGAGCTGCGGCGCGTCGGTCGCCGACGTCCGGTGATATGCGGCGAGCGAGCCGTCGGCGGAGATGATCAGGTCATCGCAGACGCCCCGCAGGGCGCGCTCGCCCGCGCGCTTGCCGTCCCGCCGCCACCGGAGCGTCGAGTAGCCGTCCTCGTTCACCGACCAGATCTGCGCATGTCCGTCGGTCGACGATGCCGCGAGCTCGACATCCCAGTCCGGCGCGTCGATGATCTCGCGCGCGCCCGTTGTCGCGTCGTATGACGCGAGGTAGAGATGCTCGCGGCCGGCGTCGGTGATGCCGAGCGGCCGGCCGTCGGCGAGCCAGCCGGCGGGCACGTTGGAGACGTCGCCCTCGTGCGCGGTGAGATGGCGCATCGCTCCAGAGTCGGGATCGACGACGAACAGGTCCTGATCCGTGTTCGCCTGGACGCGCATCACGAGCAGCGCGCGACCGTCGGGTGACCACCCGCCCGCGACGTACCACGTCGGGCCGGTCACGACGGCCCGCTCGGTCGCCGTCTCGACGTCCTCGATCACGATGTCCATGTCGGTCGGCTGTCGTGCGTTCGAGGAGAACGCGACGCGTTTTCCGTCGGGTGATACCGCGTTCCACGAGAGGAGGCGCTGTACGCGCTCGCCCTCGCTCCAGGACAGCTTTTCGACGCGCTCATCGCTCCGCGCGACGTACAGCTGATGCAGCTCGGTCCCGCCACGGTCGGCCGCGCCGATGAGATCGCCGCGCTTCGACCAGCTGAGCGAGCGGAGCGCCGCGCCATCCACGCCGAGGGCCGGCGATGGCTTGCCCGGTTTGCCGAGCGGCAGCGTCCAGGCGGAGTACGTGCCGGCGCCGAGATCGGCGATGAACGCAAGGGTCCCGTTGTCCGGAGAGATCGCGAGGGCTGAGCGGCACGAGAAGCGACGCGTCGTGTGCGGGATCGGCGCGATGCGCTCGCTTGGCTCGAAGTCGGAGATCGGCCGGACCACGAGCGGCATCCTAGCCCGTGACGGCCGCGTCCTTCGCGAGCAGCTTCGCCATATCCGCGGCATTGGTCACGGCCTTGTCGCCGTAGCAGTTGTTCATGAGGACGTGGACCTCATCGGTTTCCTCGGCGAGGTGCTCGATCTTGCCGAGCCACTCGGCGAGCTCCTCCTTTGAATACGAGTAGTCGAACCGCTCGGCTGCGGTGAGTCCCTTCTTCTTCCAGTTCTCGGCGTTGCGGCCGTGGAACCGCACGATCGCCAGGCGTGGGGACGTGGCCGCGGCGACCGGCGGCACGCTGGACGGGAAGCCCTGGGGCTCGTCGACCGACACATACGTCAGATCGTGGTCGGCCAGGAACTTCAACGTCTCGGCGCGATTGCGCTCGCTCATCCAGGTCTCGTTGCGGAACTCGACCGCGAGCCGGTCGTCGGGCAGCCGGTCGCGGGCGTGAAGGATCTCGTCCTTGTTCTGATGCGAGATGACGAACCAGTCGGGGTACTGGAGCAGGATCGCGCCGAGCTTCCCGGCCTTGCGCATCGGCTCGAGCGACACCCAGAACCGCGCGTGGATCTCGTCGCGGATCTCAGCCGGTAGATCCTTCGGGTACAGCCGACGCCTCTCCTGCGCGGCGGCGGGCAGGGTCTCGCGGATGTTCTTCGGAAGCCGCTTCGGGTCGATCGGGTGCGTGGTGATCGCGCCGAACGCCTTGAAATCCATGGTGAAGCCGTCGGGGGTGCGCTCGACCCAGAGTGTGGCCTGCTTCGCGTCCGGGATCGCGTAGTAGGAGGCGTGGTTCTCGCCGAGCCGGAAGCGATCGC
>CAZMLV010000017.1:0-22749 GCA_964567235.1 uncultured Chloroflexota bacterium
GATAGACGATCTCGATGGTGATCCCGGTGGGATCCGTCTTGACGGTGTCGCTCATCATGCCCTCCCGGCTGCCGTGACGGATTTGGTGTCCTGCTTGTCCGCGATCAGCTTGAGGATCCCCTCGCCGACCGCTCGAATGTGATCGGCCGCCGCCGAGCGCGCGGCGTCCGCATCGTGCGACTCGAGGGCCGCCAGGATCCGCTGGTGCGCGTCGATCGAGGAGTGCGCGCGCTGGTTGGTCTGTAGCCACTGCTCGCGCGAGCTGCGGAGCACGTCCCAGATGACGCCGAGCATCGTGACCAGGAGCTCGTTGCGCGCGGCCTGGCCGATGAGCTCGTGGAACCGCGTGTCCTCTTCGGCATAGGACTCACCCGCCGCGACCCGCGCGGCCTGCTGTTCGAGGATCGCCCGCAGCTCGACCAGCTCCTCGGGCCGGATCCGGCGCGCGGCCGATGCCGCGATCGCGGGCTCGATCAGCCCGCGGACCTCGATGACGTCCGTGAGGGTGTGCCCGCGCGCGATCAGGTTCGAGAGCGGCCGTGCGAGATCCTCTGGCCCGGTGCGCCGGACGAAGGTGCCGCCGCCGGCGCGGGTCTCGACCACGCCGAGGAGCTCGAGCGAGCGGAGCGCCTCGCGTACGGACGCGCGCGAGACCTGGAACTGTTCGGCGAGGGCCCGCTCGGGCGGGAGCTGGTCGCCGGGACGCAGCTCGCCCTTGTCGAACAGCGACTGGATCTGGCTGACGATGTCCTGGTACAGCCGGCTGCGTCGGACGGGCTCGATGACGGCCAGGGTCGCCTCCCCACACAAATTGGTCAGGTGGTCTGACCAGAACGCCGAAACCCTATCAATGGGCGGGAACGCGGTCAAGTGTGGCCGCCGGACGCCCGGGCGGATCAGGCCGGGGCGGGTTCTCCGTGGCCGGCCATCAGAAGCCCGAGCCGCTCCTCGGTGGTCTCGGCGGCCGGCAGCGTGGCGACCAGCCGGCCCTCGAACATCACCGCGATCCGATCGGAGAGAGCCCGGATCTCGTCGAGCTCGCTCGAGATGAGCAGCACGGCGCACCCCTGTCTGCGCTGCTCGAGCAGCCGCTCCCAGACGTACTCGGTCGAGCCGATGTCGAGCCCTCTGGTCGGCTGGCTGATCACGATGAGCTTCGGCTGTTCGGACAGCTCGCGGCCGAGCACGACCTTCTGCTGGTTGCCGCCGGAGAGGTTGCCGACGATGGCGCGTGCGTTCGGCGGCCGAACGTCGAACTCCGTCGCGAGCCGGTCACCGTTGGCGCGGATCGCATCCGCATCGAGCACCCCGCGCACGCTGAATGGCGGCCGGTCCTGCTTGCCGAGGATGAAGTTGTCGGCCACGGTGAACGCGAGGACGAGCCCCTCGACCCGGCGATCCTCGGGGACGTACGCGACGCCGCGCTCGCGGGTGCGCTTCGGGTCGTCGTGGGCGATGTCAGTGCCGCCGATGACGATGGATCCGGCCGTCGGCTCGCGAAGGCCGAGCACGCACTCGGCAAGCTCGCTCTGGCCGTTGCCGCCGACGCCGGCGATCCCGAGGATCTCGCCTGCGTTCACCGTCAGGTCCACGCCCTGAAGCGCCGTCGCCCCGCGGTCGCTCTGCGCCTTGAGTCCCCGGATCTCGAGCACGGGACCGGTCGACGTGACCGGCGTGCGGGCCTGCACGGGCCGGAGCTCCCGGCCGACCATGAGCCGGGCGATCTCGGGCGCCGAGGTGCCCTTCGTGACCAGCTCGCCGGCGTTCCGACCCGCCCGGAGGACGGTGATGCGGTCCGTGACGGCGAAGACCTCGCGCAGCTTGTGCGTGATGAAGATGATCAGCTTCCCCTCGTCGCGGAGCGTGCGCACGATCGCGAACAGCTCGTCGACCTCCTGCGGCGTGAGCACCGCCGTCGGCTCGTCGAAGATGAGGAGCTCGCTGCCCCGGTAGAGCACCTTGAGGATCTCGACGCGCTGCTGCAGTCCGAGCGGGAGGTCCTCGACCCTCGCTTCGGGATCGACGCCGATGTGGAAGCGCGCCTCGAGCTCGCGCACCCGTGCCCCGAGCGCACGCTCGCTCAGCAGCGGACCCGAGCGCTCATCGCCGAGCACGACGTTCTCCGCCACTGTGAGCGGCGGGATGAGCATGAAGTGCTGGTGGATCATCCCGATGCCCTGCGCGATGGCATCGCGCGGCGAGCGGATGTGAGCCTCCTGGCCGCGCAGCCTGATCGTGCCGGCATCGGGTCGGTACAGGCCGTAGAGGATGTTCATGAGCGTCGACTTGCCCGCGCCGTTCTCGCCGAGGAGGGCGTGGATCTCGTGTTCGCCGACGACGAGGTCGACGCCGTGGAGCGCCGTGAGGTCGCCGAAACGCTTGACGATCCCGCGCATCTCGATGTGCGGCACCGGCCGCTCCTCGCTCACGCGTGTCCCTCCGTCTCGTACGGCAGGCCGTCCGCGGCCGGCGGCCGCGACCGGCCGACGAATCCGGCGACGGCGAGGATCGTCAGCACGTAGGGCAGCGTGCCGAGGAGCTGCACCGGCACCTTGGTGTCGCCGATCGACGCGCCCTGCAGCGATGTCGAGAGCGCGTTGCCGTAGCCGAAGATGAGGCTCGCGGCGAGGGCGCCGATCGGCGTCCAGCGGCCGAAGATCATCGCCGCGAGGCCGATGAATCCGCGTCCGCCGGTCATCCCATCGGTGAAGGAGTGTGCGACGCCGAGCGACAGGTATGCGCCGCCGAGTGCCGCGAGCGCGCCGCTCGCCAGCACCGCGGCGTACCGGATCCGGCGGACGTCGATGCCGACGGTCTCGGCCGCTCGCGGATGCTCGCCGACCGCGCGCAGCCGCAGCCCCGCGACGGTGCGGAACAGGAAGAGCTGCAGCCCGATCACGAGCAGGGCCATCACCCAGACCATGCTGTTCTGGCTGCCGATCGCGTCACCGACGTACGGCACGCCGCTCAGGAAGCCGAGCTGGACGTCCGGCAGGCCGGCGAGGTCGGGCGGCGTGCCGGTCGTGCCGTACATCTGGTAGTCGAGGTACGTGGTGAGTCCCAGTGCGAGGATGTTCAGGGCCATACCGGAGACGATCTGGTCGCTGCGCAGCGTGATCGACGCGTACGCGTGCAGCAGCGCGATGAGCACGCCGGCGAGGATCGCGACGCCGAGCGCGATCCAGATGTTGTGGCTGCGGTCCGCGGCGACGATGCCGAAGAACGCCCCGACGAGCATCGAGGCCTCGAGGGCGATATTCGTGACCCCGCTCCGCTCCGTGACGACGCCGCCGAGCGCCGCGAGGGCGATGGGCGCGGCCAGGCGCAGCGTGGCCGCGGCGACGCTCGCGCCGATGAGCATCTCCAGCGTCATGCGATCGCCTCGACCGGCTTGCGCGCGCGGCCGCGGCGCCGGGTGAGCGAACGGACGAGGCTCTCCGCAGCGATCACGAACAAGACGAACGCCTGGATGATCGCGACCAGGTTCGACGAGATGCCGGCGTGCGACTGCATGTACGCGCCGCCGTGGACGAACGCGCCGAACAGGAGGGCCGCGAACACGATGCCGAGCGGCGAGTTCTTCCCAAGGAGGGCGACTGCGATCGCGTCGAAGCCGTAGCTCGACGAGAAGCCGTCGTACACCCGGCCGAAGACGCCGCTCACCTCGATCATCCCGCCCAGGCCCGCGAACCCTCCGGCGATCGCCATCACCAGGATCATGTGGCGCGCGGGGTCGATCCCGGCCTGGGCCGCCGCGCGCGCACCGAGACCGACGGCGCGGAGCTGGTAGCCAAGCGGCGTGCGCCAGAGCAGGAACCAGAATGCGATCACCGCGAGCGCCGCGAGGATGATCCCGGCGTGGAGCCGGCTGAACAGCACGAGCTCGTTCGGGATGATGACCGGAAGGCGTGCGCCCACGCCGATCGGCGTCGAGGCCGGCGTGCCGAACGCGTTCTGCGCGGTCATCGGCCCCGCCTGCAGGAGCCAGTGCATCACGAAGACGATCGTGTAGTTGAGCATGATGGTGGTGATCACCTCGTTGACCCCGCGGACCGCCTTGAGCAGCCCGACGATGCCGCCGTAGAACGCGCCACCGGCGACCCCGAACACGATGACGATCGGCATGAGGATGAAGCCCGGCAGCGTGGCCCACTGCGAGCCCGCCCAGCCCGCGGCGAGCGCGCCGACCAGGAGCTGGCCCTGCGCGCCGATGTTGAACAGACCGGTGCGGAACGCGACGGCCACCGCGAGGCCGGTGAGCACCAGCGGGATCGCTGCGACGATCGTCTCCGTGATGTCGTACGGCGTGCCGAAGGCGCCTTGGAAGAGCGCGACGTACCCCTTGACCGGGTCGTTGCCGCTGAGGAGCACGAAGACGGCGCCGAGCACGCGCGCGATCCCCACTGAACGGCCGGGGAGGGCGGGGCGCCCAGCCCACGGCACGGTGCGGTGACCCACGGACGGGGCCGGGCGTTCCGCGCCGGGCCCCGTCGTCGTCGTTCCCTGAAGCTGCGTCAAGCGATCACGGCTTGACTTGGACGGTGTCCTTCGGAGTGATCTTTCCTGACTTGATGTCCGCGAGCGCCTGCGTGGCGGCGGCCTTCGCGTCATCCGGGACGACCTTGTCGAGGGTCCCGAAGCCGATGCCGTCGTTCGTCGCATTGAACGAGTTGTCGCCGGCCTTGAAGGTGCCCAGGCGGAGCGCCCGCACGGTCTGGAAGACCGCGACGTCCACCTTCTTGAGCGCGCTCGTGATCACCGTGCCGGGCGCGACCGCGGCCTGATCGGCGTCGACGCCGATCGCGTAGACCTTCGCGTCCTTGGCCGCCTGGATGTAGCCGAGGCCGCTGCCACCGGCGACCTGGAACAGGATGTCGCAGCCCTGGGCGATGTGGCTCTTGCCGACCTCGATGCCCTTCTGCTGATCGACGAAGTCCTGGCTGTAGCCGTTGAGGATCTTGGTGGTCGGGCTGACCGTCTTCACGGCGTCCTGGTAGCCGGCGATGTAGCGATCGACCGGCGGGATCGGGAGGCCGCCCATGGAGCAGACGGTGTTGTGCGTCGCGGCGCCGACCTTGTTCTTCGCCATCGTCGCGGCGATGACCCCGACGACGTAGCCGGCCTCCTGCTCCTTGAAGAACAGGTTGGCCACGTTCGGCAGGTTCTTCACGTTCCCCGCGTCATCGTTCGGCGCGCCGTCGATGATCGCGAACTTCACGTTCGGGAACTGCGTCGCGACCTTCCAGATGGCGTTCTGCATCAGGAAGCCGACGCCGATGACGAGGTCGTACTTGTCCTGCGCGTACTTGGTGAGGTTCGGCACATAGTCGGCCTGCTGCTTCGATTCGGTGACCGACGTGTCGACGTCGAGCTGGGCCTGGGCCTGCTGACGGCCCTTGTCAGCCAATGAGTTGAAGCTCTTGTCGTTCAGGCCGCCGACGTCGGTGACGAGGCCGATCTTCGGATGCTGGCCGGTCGCACTGCCGCTGCCGCTCGGTGCGCTCGAGCCCGAGGTGGTACCGGTGGATGCGCAGGACGCCACGATCGTGGCGGCGAGCACGGAGAACGCGAGGATTCGTTTCATTGGCGCGGAACCCCTCCCTAGGTCGTTCGCGCCCTTCGTGATGTCGGCGCGACCGCTGGCGATGGTAGGACCTCGTGACCCGGACCGCATGAGAATGGCGCGGTCAGACCGCTCGCTAACCCGCCGCGACGGTTTTCACGACGTAGGCGATGAAGACGACGTACAGGCTGCCGCCGAGGACCAGCGCCGACAGGCCGAGCGAGTCGTCGCGGGCGCGGAACCGGAGCTGGACGAAGACAAGGCCCGCGGCGACGAGGGCGAAGAGCGCGGCGACCGTGCCGAACGTGCCGAGCTGCCACGGGGTCAGCAGCACCCCGAAGGTGACGGGGATCGTCGACTGGAGGACCATCGAGCCCGCGACGTTGCCGAGCGCGATGACGTCCTTTCCGTCGCGGGTCCAGATGAGGCTGTTCGCGGCCTCGGGCAGCTCGGTCGCGATCGGGACGAGCAGGAGCGACACCAGGAGCGCGTTGAGACCGAGCGTGGTGGATGCGCGGTCGATGAACCCCGCAAAGAGCTCCGCGCCGAGGACGATCGCCGCGAACCCGGCCAGCACCTGCGCAAAGATCAGCCAGAGCGGCGGGTTCTGTGCGTCGGTCCTGATGCCCAGCCGGCCGGCGTAGCCGGTCGCGGTCAGACCCTCGAACGCCGCGCTCTCCTCCCGCTCCTCCTCGATGTCGATCGGCGTGCGCTCCTGCGGCCGCAGCACGAGGAACAGGTACAGCGCGTAGGCCGGGATGAAGAACCAGCCGACGACCGATCGAAGGCCATGGATCGGGTCGGGTAGGAGCGCGAGGGCCACCGCGACCGAGTAGCAGATCAGGAAGAAGCCGAGATCGCGTGACGCGTGCGCCCGGTCCACCCGGAGCGTGAGGCGCTCACGCTTGCCGCGAAACACGTACGCGGTCGCGCCGATGAGCAGCATGACGAGCGTGGCGAGCATGAACGGCGCGCCGAGAATGGCGCCGACTCCGATGTCATCGGCCTTCACTGAATTCGTGAACACGATCGCGACGACCGGGACGACGGTCTCGGGCATCGCGGTGCCGATGGCCGCGAGGACGCTGCCCGTCGCGCCCGCGCCGAGGCCGAGGCGCCGTCCGAGCCACTCGACGCCGTTCGTGAACACCTCGGCGCCCAGCAGGATCGCGACGAAGCCCGCGACAAGAATGACCGCGTCGAACGGGCCCACTGCTCAGTCGATCGCGGTGCCGATGGTCTCAGCCTCGAGGGCCGCCGTCCGCGCACGGCCGCGCGAGCGCAGCAGCCGGATGAACGGGATGAGCAGCAGGATGACCGCGAGCGCCATGAGGATCGTCGCGATCGGCCACTGCACGAGGATCAGCGGGTTGCCGCCGCTCGCGATGAGCGACTGGCGCAACGTCTTCTCGGTGGAGTCACCGAGCACGATCGCGACGACGAGCGGCGCGAGCGGATACTTCATCTTCCGCAGCCAGTAGCCGATCAGTCCGAACACGATCGTGATGAAGACGTCGAGCATGCTGTTGTTCAGCGAGTACGCGCCGATGATCGAGATGAGCACGATGAACGGCGTGAGGATCGCGTAGGGGATCCGCATGATCGACGCGAGGAGCGGCACGGCGAGCAGGCAGATGATGAACGTGAGCAGATGTCCGAGGTAGATGCTCGCGATCAGGCCCCATACGAAATCGTGATGCTCGGTGAAGAGCAGCGGACCCGGGGTGAGGCCCCAGATGAAGAGCCCGGCCATGATCACCGCCGAGGTCGGCGATCCCGGCACGCCGAGGGCGATCATCGGCACGAGGGAGCCGACCGCCGCAGCGTCGGCCGATGCCTGCGGCGCCATGATCCCCGAGATCTCGCCCTTGCCGAACTCCTCGGGATGCTTCGACCACTGCCGGGCCAGGCCGTAGCCGAGGAACGATCCCGCGGTCGCGCCGTGACCGGGAAGGATGCCGAACCAGAAGCCGATGATCCCGGTCGAGACGACGAGCCAGATGCGCTTGCGGAGCTCACCGAGGGTCTCGAGGATGTCCGAGAACCCGACCTTCGCGGAGAGGCGCTCGACGAAGCCGATCCCCGACTCCTCGGCGGAGGCGAGGATCTCTCCGATCCCGAACAGGCCGATCGTCACCGGAACGAAGTTGATGCCCGAGAGGATCCCGATCTGCCCGAACGTGAGGCGCGGCTGGCCGGTGAGCGTGTCGAAGCCGACCGCCGCGAGGAGCAGCCCGAAGCCGATCATCATCACGGCCTTCACCGGCGATTCGGCGCCCAGGCCGATGAGCGTCGCGAATGACATCACGAACACGGCGAAGAGCTCGGGCGGACCGAACGAGAGCGCGAAGTCGGCCAGGGCACGGGCGAAGAACGTGAACATCACGGTGGCGAGGAACGCGCCGACGAACGATGCGAAGAACGACGAGGCGAGAGCGACGCCGGGTTTGCCCTTGCGCTTCGCCAGCGGGAATCCATCGAAGAGGAGCACGACCGACCACGGCTCGCCCGGGATGTTGAACAGGATCGAGGTCACTACGCCGCCGAACAGCGCGCCCCAGTACACCCCCGCGAGCAGGATGACCGCGCTCGTTGGGCTGGTGCGGGCGATGATGACGGTGATCGGCAGGAGGATCGCGACCGCGCTCGTGCCGCCCAGCCCGGGCAGGACGCCGACCACGAGGCCGAGCAGGACACCGACAAAGAGCATGAAGATGTTGAACGGCTGCAGCGCCGTGGCGAATCCGCCGGCGAGGTCGCCGAAGACGTTGAAGACTTCCATGGACTAGAAGGGGAGCACGCCGATGTTGTAGAGGAAGCTCTTCGGCAGCGAGACGCGGAATCCGATCTCGAACGCGGCGTAGATCGCAGCGGGCATGCCCACCGTGAGGAGCGCCACGACGAGCCAGTTGTAGCGGCCGATCCAGCGCGCGAAGAGGCCCATGTAGAGGCCGCTCACGATGTAGAACCCGAGCCACGCGATCGCGACGACGGCGACGACCATCGGGATCACGAGCTTGACGACCGCGAAGATGCCCTCGCGTCCCTCGTAGACCGGCGGGCCGGTCACCGTGCTCCGCCAGGACTTGTAGCCGACCACCGCGGCGCAGACGAAGACGAGGAACGCGGACCAGAACGGGTAGAACCCGGCCCCGACGCCGCCCGGCTCGCGGCCGGTGGTGTCGACCATCGCGCCGGCGCGCGAGTCGATCATCGCGACGGCGGCCACGACCATGAATGCGACCGCCGTCGCGACCTGATACGGCCTCAATCGAGCTATTGGACCCAGTTGAACTGCTTGGCGATGTCCTCGTGGAGCTTCTGATAGTCGTTGACGAGCTTCTGGAAATCGGCACCCGAGCGGAAGTCGGGGTTCAGGTTGTTGTCGGTCATGAACTGCTTCCAGTCGGGCGAGTCGTAGACCTTCTTGAACACGTCCACCCAGAACGCCTGCTGTCCCGCGGAGAGCCCGGGCGCAGCCATGATCGCGCGCATGATGAAGTAGTCGCTGATCGCGAGGCCCTGCGAGGTGCACGTCGCGAGCCCCGCGAACGGGCCGGTCGTCGGGCTCGCCGGCTCGAACGTGCAGAGCGGGCGCAGCTTGCGCGGCGTGCCGCTGTAGAGGCCCTTGCCTTCGCTCGGGTTGTTCACGGTGGCGACCACGCCACCCTGATGGCCGGCGAGGGCCGTGGCGACCGCGCCGCCGCCGGACTGCGGAACGAACTTGAACGCCTTCGTCCCGGCCGTGACCTGGATCCGGTCGAAGAGGGCTTCGTCCTCCTGCTTCGAGCCGGTGCCGGCGACGACGAGCGAGTCGGCCTTCGCGGCCGCGATGAAGTCGCCCGCGTTCTTCCAGGGGCTGTCCTCGTTGACCCACAGGTAGAAGGGGTCGAGGGCGAGATTCGCGATCGGCGTGAAGTCCGTCCCCTTGAACGGCAGCTTCTGGACGATGAGCGTGGTGAAGAACGAGTTGAGGGTGATCATGATCTGGCTCGAGTCGCCCTTGTGGTCGTAGACGTACTGGAACGCGACCGCGCCAGAGCCGCCGTCCTTGTTCACCGGCGTGACCGGTTGGGGCGAGAGCTTCAGCGTGTCGATGATCGCCTGCATCTTCCGGGCGTAGATGTCACTGCCACCGCCCGGCGCGGTGCTGATGACGAATTCGACCGGCTTGGTCGGTGGGATGAGCGCCGCGGCCGTCCCGCTGCCCGCGGTCGTCGGCGTGGCCCCTCCGCCCGCACCGCCTCCGCACGCCGCTGCGACGAGCAGGCCCGCGAGCGCGACCGTGATCGATCGAGCGACCTGATTCCGCATCGAGGTGACCTCCCGCTGTTGCTACGCGAGGCCGTTCCGGAAAGATGCTGGTCAGACCAGACCTCACCGTGGTCAGACCGGCGGCATCGTAGGCCCGTCGGTCCAAGCCACGCAACATGCCGGAAGTACGGTGGTTCGCTGGGCGGGCGGTGCCGGTGGCAGAATTGACCGGAGACGGCACGGCTGATGCGTCACCCGCTTCCGGTGGACACCAAGCGCAGGGAAAGAGGCAAGCCATGGTGAAGGAGCTGACCCGGCCGGGGACGCCGTTGCGGCGTGGCGCGGCGCCGGAGACCGCCTGGGCTTTCTTCGACGGAGAGTTCGTTCCGCTGCGGGATGCGAAGGTGAGCGTGCTGACGCACGCATTCAATTACGGGACCGGCGTGTTCGAGGGCATCCGGGCGTACTGGAACGCCGATCGCCAGCAGCTCTTTGGCCTCCACCTGATCGAGCACTACCGCCGGCTCCACAAATCGTGCCGCGTTATGCGCCTGGACCTGCCGTGCTCGCCGGAGCGCCTGGTCGAGATCACCGTCGAGCTCCTGAGGCGCTGCGGCTACCGCGAGGATGCGTACATCCGCCCGCTCGTCTACAAGAGCAGCGAGCTCATCGGCGTGCGACTCCATGATCTCGAGTCGGCGTTCACCGTCTTCGCGGTCCCGTTCGGCACCTACATCGACGTCGACCGCGGCATCAGCTGCGGCGTGTCGAGCTGGCGGCGTGTCGACGACAACGCGATCCCGGCGCGCAGCAAGATCACCGGCTCGTACGTGAACGCCGCGCTCGCGAAGACGGAGGCCCAGGAGGCCGGCTTCGATGAGGCGATCGTGCTCACGAACGACGGCCACGTGTCCGAGGGCAGTGCCGAGAACCTGTTCATGGTGCGCAACGGCACGCTCATCACGCCGCCGGTGACCGACAACATCCTCGAGGGCATCGTGCGCCAGAGCCTCATCGGCATCGCCGCGGACCAGAAGATCCCGCTCGAGGTGCGTTCGATCGACCGCACCGAGCTGTACATCGCCGACGAGCTCTTCCTGTGCGGCACCGGCGCGCAGCTCTCACCCGTCACGTCGGTCGACCACCGCCGCATCGGCGAGGGTTCGGCCGGCCCGATCACGGCTCAGCTCAGCCGGATCTACTTCGACGCCGTGCGGGGCAAGAGCGATCGCTACAAGGCCTGGGTGACGCCGATCTATTCGCCCTAGCCGCGCTGGCGGGACTTCGCCTTCTTCGCCTTCTGCTTCGCGATCTTGTCGCGTTCGGCGAGCGACTCGCGCACCGTCCCGAAGTTCTTCGCGAGGGCCGTCCGGCGGTCGTCGGTGATCTCTTGCTGCAGCTTCGGGCTGCGCGAGACCTTGCGCGCACGGCTCGCATCCTTCGCACTGGTATCGACGATGTTCGCGAACCGCTTCAACCCGGCAAGCTGCTTCTTGAGCGGCATTCGTGACCTCCTAGCGCTGCAGGTCCGTGGCGAGTCCTTTGAAGTCCGATCCGACGACCACGACGATATCCGCGTCGGTCTGCTCGGAGGAGCTTGCATCGCGGACCGGGATGCCGCTCAGCTGCTGGGACAGCTGGTCCGCCGTGTAGCGCTTGCTCCCGTTCTTCACGAGGATCTCGGAGCGCGCCGGCGCGCTCGTGGTCACGCTCGCGACCCCGAAGGCCCGGGCGGCAAGGCGATCGGCGACCTCCTGCGCGGTCGTGCTCTTGGCACTCGTGCCACGGACCTCGATCCGGGCGCCCTCTTGCCGGACCCGGGGGTCGTAGAACAGCTCGGCCACGAGATTCGCGATCTTGGCCTTGTCCGGGATCAGGTAGTAGCCGAGCTGCGAGTTGTCCTCCGTGAGCTCGCAGTGCGGGACGTCGACGTCGCAGGGAAGGAGCACCTCGCTCTTGATCTCGCTCGACGGGATCCCGCCCCCGAGTCCGGCGAGCGGCAGGATGTTCGCGGGGTCGAAGCTCGTCTCCACCGCGGAGCCGACGTCGTTGATGATGCTCGGGAGCCGCGCCAGCATCCCGTCGGTCGCGAGCCGCGCGCGGAGCGCGGCGATGACGTCCTGCTGCCGGCGGGCACGTGAGAAGTCGTTGCTGTCGTGCCGGGTCCGGGCGTACTCGAGCGCGACGTCGCCGGGCATGAGCTGCGGTCCCGGCTGGATGTTGAGGCGCTGGACGCCGAAGTCGGCGGTCGGGTACGCCTCGTCGCGGATCGGCCGCTTCACATCGACGAGCGCACCGCCGACGGAATCGACGATCTTCATGAACGCGTCGAAGTTGATGAGCGCGTAGCTATTGATCCGGATGCCGAGCAGGCCTTCGATCGTCGACTGGGCCAGCTCCGGCCCGCCGAGGGCGAACGCGGAATTGACCTTCCCGCTTCCGTGCCCGGGGATGGCGGAGAGGGTGTCCCGCGGCACCGAGAGCATCGCCGCGGTCCGATTCACCGGGTCGATGGAGAGCACGATCATCGTGTCCGTGTTCTGCGTATCGCCGGGCACGCCGCGGGAGTCGATGCCCAGCACGAGCACGTTGAGCCGGTCGCGCCCGTTCCACGGCGGGGGCGCGAACGACGTGCTGACCCCGCGAGCGGTCGCGCCGGCCACCGGCGCGAAGACCTTCGCCGCCACGTTGGCCCACGCGTTCGCACCGCGGTACACGCCGGCGTAGCCCGCGATGAGCGCGAAGGTCACGATGCCGAGCGCGGCGTAGTCGGCGGCGTGCCTTCCGCGGAGCGACGTGCCGTCGCGGAACACGCTCGCGAACGCGTCGCCCACGACCCAGAGGTGGTAGAGCAGCAACGCTCCGAGGAACGCGATGGTGAACTCCACCGCGTGCCGGACCACGAGCGAGGTGAGCGGGTCGAACGTCGCGACGAACGCGCCGCCGAGCGCGATCGCGAGGACCGGGATCAGGAGGACGACCAGGCCACGGATCCAGCGCTCCTGGTAGAGCTGGCCGAGTCCGGGAAGGAGGGCGCTGCAGATCGCGGCAAGGCCGGGGGAACCGCCGGTACCGCGCGTCAGGATGCGGCTGCGCGCGCTGCCGCATCGGCGGCACGAACGTGCGGTCGAGAGGTTGAGCGTCGAGCAGCGGGCGCACGACCATGGCTCGCGCGGGCTCCGCATGGGACCCGTAGCGTATAGCGCGTGGAGCGCGTCCCGCCGGTCGGCACCGCGACCCTGCGCGGCGCCCGCGCCGTCGGGATCGTCTGCGCCGTCGCCTTCGTCGCCCCGGTGATCCTCTCGGTCGTCTTCCCGCAGGCCTTCCTGTTCGCCCCGTATCACGACGCCTACCAACGCATGTTGTCTGCCACGCTCCTGGCGTTCAGCCTCGGCCTCGCGCTCGCCCTCCGGGACCCCGTCCGGAACGCCGGGGTCTACGCCGTCATCGGGCTTGCCAGCGGTTTCCTCACCGGCGCCATCGCCTACACGCTCGTGGTCGAGCCGGGCCAGGACGCCCTCCATTGGTTCGTCCAGGTGCCGTTGCTCGGGCTCGTCGCGATCGCGCTCGTCCTCACGTACACGCGGCTCAGGCGGCCGCACCCGGTGATCGTCCGCATCGTCGTCGTCGCCGTGGTGCTCTTCCCGATCGCGCTATTCGTATACGACCTTGCATTGCGGTCCTTCGTCCGGCACTGATACTGGGGCGAATGACCGCGATCGTTTCCGTGCGCGATCTGCAGAAGCGCTACGGCGACATCCACGCCGTGCGCGGGATCTCGTTCGAGGTGTTGCAGGGCGAGATCTTCGGTCTGCTCGGTCCGAATGGGGCGGGCAAGACGACGACGGTCGAGATCCTCGAGGGGTTGCGCAAGGCCGATGGCGGGGTGGCGGTCGTCGACGGGATCGACGTCTCGAAGGAGCCCGCGAAGGCGAAAGAGCGCGTCGGGGTGCAGCTCCAGCAGAGCGCGTTCCCTGAGAACTTCACGGCCAAGGAGACCGTCGAGCTCTTCGCCCTCTGCTACGGCGTCACCGTCGACGCGATGGCCCTCCTGAAGGAAGTGGACCTCGCCGACAAGGCCGGCCAGCGCCAGGAGAAGCTCTCCGGCGGCCAGCGGCAGCGGCTCTCGATCGCGACCGCCCTCGTGAACAAGCCGCGGGTCCTGTTCCTCGACGAGCCGACGACCGGGCTGGACCCGCAGGCCCGGCGGAACCTCTGGGAGCTCGTCCGCGGCATCCGCCAGTCCGGCACGACCGTCTTCCTCACGACGCACTACATGGACGAGGCCGAGGTGCTCTGCGACCGCGTCGCGGTGATGGACCACGGGCAGATCATCGCGATGGATCCGCCGCGCACGCTGATCACCGCGCTCCTCGGGCGGGGCTTCACGAAGCCCATGGTCCAGCAGCAGGCGACCCTCGAGGACGTGTTCCTCGACCTCACCGGCCACGAGCTCCGGGAGGACTGATGGCCCAGGCGCTGCGGCTCACGCTCATGTACCTCCGGGCGTACCTGCGAGACCGCACCGCGGTCTTTTTCTCGCTCGTCGTGCCGCTCATGCTCCTGCTCATCTTCGGCTCGCTCAATCTCGGCGCGTTCGGGCAGGTCTCGCTCGCGATCGACGATCAGGCGAACAACGCCGCGAGCCAGTCCTTCGTGTCGGCGCTCGAGAAGATCGACACCCTCGCCGTGAAGCACGTCTCCGCCGACGCGGCGCTGGCGGAGCTGAAACGCACCGAGCTCGACATGCTGCTCGTGATCCCAAGGGACTTCGCGATCGCGCCGACCCGCGCGGGCCAGCCCGTGCCGACGCTCACGATGTACGGCAACGACGCGCGGCCGCAGCAGGTGTCGGTGGGCGAGTCGATCGTGAACGAGGTCATCACCCGGCTCTCGTTCGCCGTGAACCAGACCGCGCCGGTGCTGAACCTCAAGCAGGAGGAGGTGCAGGGCGTTCGCCTCCGCTACGTCGACTTCCTCGTGCCCGGCATCCTCGGCGTGAATGTGATGCAGCTCGCGATCTTCTCGGTCGGCTTCGCGCTCGTCGTCGACAAGCGCCGCGGCGTCCTCCGGCGGATCATGGCGACCCCGCTGAAGCCCCTGACGTTCCTGGTCGCCCAGGTGGTCACCCGCCTGATCATGGCGACGCTCCAGGTCCTGATCATGCTCGCGGTCGCGGTGTTCCTCTTCGACGTCCACCCGCTCGGCGGGATCCTGCCGTTGCTGCTCGTGTCGCTGTTCGGGGCGGTGCTGTTCCTCACGATCGGGTTCGCGCTGGCCGGTTGGGCCGAGACCGAGAATCAGGTGCCCGCGATCGCGCAGCTCATCACGTTGCCGCAGTTCTTCTTCTCCGGCGTCTTCTTCTCGAAGGAGGCGGCGCCCGCGTTCATCCGGCCGGTCACGAACCTGCTGCCCCTGACCTTCCTCAACGACGCGCTGCGCGAGATCTCCGTGCAGGGTGCGACGCTCTGGGACGTGCGCGGGCAGCTGCTCGGGCTGCTCGTCTGGACCGCGATCGGCCTCCTGCTCGCGGTGCGCTTCTTCCGCTTCGACCGCTTCTAGCGCGCCGTCAGTGCCTCGTGCACCGCGCGGTGCACGTGCGCGCGAAAGCGGCCCCACGCATCCCAGTTCGGGATCCCGCGCGCGCCATCCGGAGGAATGCGATCGAGCCGCTCGGCCACGCTGGGCAGGTCGCTCACCGGCACCTCGCGATACGACTCGATCTGCTCGTGCTCGTCGAGCGGCGTCACCGGTGCGCCGCTTCGGTCGTCGAGCAGGAATGCGAACGTGTGGAACACCGGCGGGCCGTCGGTGCCGTCGCGGTACGTGAGCGCCGCGAGGAACCGCCGCACCTCGACGGTGAGCCCGGTCTCCTCGCGCGTCTCGCGAAGGACAGCGTCGAGGATCGGCTCGTCCTTGTCGATGCCGCCCGTGGGCAGGCGGTACGCGCCGCGCGGGTAGAAGGTCTTGATCGAGAGGAGCACGTTGCCGCTCGGTCGGCGCACGACCATGCACACCTCGGCGAAGCGCGAGGGGTTCCCGACCGGATCGAACGCGATGTCGTCGAGCAGCACGTCGCGCGCGATCGGCGTGCCCAGCCGGCCGGCCAGCCGGTCCATCTCGGCGCGCATCGGCCCCGTCAGCGGTCGGGCCCTGCGGGAGAACGGGCCGGTGTGCATGCCCCCATTCTCCGCATCGGCGGAGTCCGGGGCGTGTGGCTGTTACGGAGGGAGATACGAAGTGGCCATTGCCGCGCCAGTCCGCGACAGGTACAACCCACCGCATGGAACAGAAAAGCTGGCGCTCCGTCTTCGCGTACGCGGGCCTCGCGGTCATCGGACTGGTCCTGGCTTACTACGCCACCGCGGTCGGTAACGCCGGCATCGCGGCGGGCATCCTCGGAAGGCACGACGCAGGCGCGGATCTCTTCAGCTCAGCGAGCGTGGCACTGCTCGTCGGAGTGGCGATGCTGGGCGCGTTCGGCTACATGGCCTTGCGCAACGCATGGGTGATCGTCCGCGCGCAGCCTCGGTAGGGCGATCGCGGATCGCGCGCTCCTCGTAGAATGGCCGAAGAGGCGTTGAGGGGAGATCGACCCCGAGCCTCCGCAAGAACGCCTCGCCGCCGGCGGGGCAACTAGACGCGGACGGACCCGCACCGTTATCGGCGGGAACGAGCGCGGCGCGCCAACGTGGCGTGCCGAAGTTGGGTGGTACCGCGGTCCGACCGACCGTCCCATGACGGGACGGTCGTTCTCTGTCTGGAGGGATCGTGGTCAGCGACAAGCCAAGATTCACCGCGGTCAGCTCGAGCGTCGACCTGCCCGAGCTGGAGCACGGCGTGCTCGAGCTGTGGGAGCGCGAGCACAGCTTCGACGTCCTGCGGAAGAGGAACGCCGGCAAAGCGCGCTTCTCCTTCTATGACGGTCCGATCACCGCGAACGTCGAGGCCATGGGCATCCATCACGGCTGGTCGCGCACGTACAAGGACGTGTACCAGCGCTATCACGCGATGCTCGGCCAGGACCAGCGCTACCAGAACGGCTTCGACTGCCAGGGGCTCTGGGTGGAGGTCCAGGTCGAGCGCGAGCTGAACCTCAACAGCAAGCGCGACATCGAGTCCTACGGCATCGACCGGTTCTCCGACGCGTGCCGCGCGCGGGTCGACCGCTCGGCCAAGGCGATCACGAAGCAGTCGATCCGGCTCGGCCAGTGGATGGACTGGGACAACTCGTATTTCACGTACACCGACAACAACATCTCGCACATCTGGCACGTCCTGAAGATCTGCCAGGAGCGCGGCTGGCTCTACAAGGGACATCGCTCGATGCCGTGGTGCGCGCGCTGCGGCACCGCGCTGTCGCAGCACGAGATGATCGACAGCTACCGCGAGATGACCCACACCTCGATCTACGCGAAGCTCCCGATCGAAGGACAGCCGAAGTCGTTCTTCCTCGTGTGGACGACGACGCCCTGGACGCTACCGGCGAACGTGGCCCTCGCGGTCCATCCCGAGCTCGACTACGTGCGCGCCGAAGTGGCCGGCGAGACGCTCGTGCTCGGCAAGAAGGTGTTCGAGGCACTGGCGCTGCCCGGCGCGACCGTCGTCGCCACGGTCAAGGGCGCGACGCTCGTCGGCGAGCGCTACGGCGGCCCGTTCGACGAGCTTCCGGCGGCCGCCCCGGCAAAGGCGGTCCACCGGGTCATCGCCTGGGACGCGGTGAGCGAGGCCGAAGGGACGGGCATCGTCCATATCGCGCCCGGCTGTGGAGCTGAGGACTTCGCGCTCGCCAAGACCGAGACGCTGCCGGTGCTCGTCCCGATCGACGACAGCGCGCGGTTCGTCACGGGGTATGGGTGGCTCGAGGGCAAGGAAGCGCGAGACGTCGCGCAGGAGATCGCGGACGACCTCGGCACGCGGGGGTTCCTGTTCCGGACACTCCCGTACACCCACCGCTACCCGGTCTGCTGGCGCTGCAAGGAGGAGATCGTCTTCCGGGTCGACGACGAGTGGTTCATCGCGATGGACGAGCTGCGTCCGCAGCTGATCGCCGCAGCGAAGGATGTCACGTGGGTCCCGCCGGCCGCCGGCGCGCGGATGCAGAACTGGCTCCAGAACATGGGCGACTGGAACATCTCGCGCAAGCGCTACTGGGGACTGCCGCTTCCGTTCTACACGTGCGCGAACGGCCACTTCTTCGTCCTTGGCAGCGAGGAGGAGCTGCGCCAGCGCGCGCTGCGCGGGCTCGAGGGGCTGCGCGACCTGCACCGGCCGTGGATCGACGCGGTCGTCGTCGGCTGTCCGACCTGCAGGGCCGAGAGCAAGCGGGTGAAGGAGGTCGGCGACTGCTGGCTGGATGCGGGCGTCGTGCCGTTCTCGACCCTCGACTGGCTGCACGACCGCGCGTACTGGGAGCAGTGGTTCCCCGCCGACTTCGTCGTCGAGATGGTCGAGCAGGTCCGCCTGTGGTTCTACTCCGCGCTGTTCTTCAGCGTCGTGCTCACCGGCACGGCGCCCTATCGGACCAACGGCTCGCACGCGAAGGTCCTCGCGGCGCCGGGCGAGGAGTTCCACAAGACCGGCACGAACATGCTCGACCTCGGGGAGTCCTGCGAGGAGGTCGGGGCCGACGTGATCCGCTGGCTGTACGCGCGCCAGGATCCGCAGGCCGACGTGTACTGGGGCCAGGCGCCGACCGACGACATCAAGCGCCGGCTCCTGACGCTCTGGAACACCTATTCGTTCTTCGTGACGTACGCGAACCTCGACCGCTTCGATCCGAACACGCCGGCGGTGGCCGCCGCGAAGCGACCGCTCATCGATCGCTGGCTGCTCTCGGCGCTCGACCGGCTCGTCCGTGACTGCCGCGAAGCCCTCGACCGGTACGACTCGGCGACTGCGGCCTGGAAGATGGAGGCGTTCTGGGAGGAGCTTTCCACCTGGTATGTCCGGCGCAACCGTCGCCGCTTCTGGCAGGCCGCCTCGTCCTCCGACTCGGCCGCGGCGTATCAGACGCTGTACGAGGCGCTGACCACGCTCGCGCGGCTGTTCGCGCCGATGATGCCGTTCCTCGCCGAGTCGATGTACCAGAACCTCGTCCGAACGGCGCGCGCGGGTAGCGAGGCCTCGGTCCACCACACGCCGTACCCGGCGCCACAGACCGATCGGATCGATGAAGACCTGGAGCGGCGGATGCGCGCGGCGATGCGCGTCGTCGCGCTCGGGCGCGCCGCGCGGGCGGCCGCTGGCGTGAAGACCCGTACGCCACTCACGAAGCTCATCGCGGTGTTCGACGCCGGCGATCGCGATCACGGCGCGCTCGACGGAGAGGCCGAGCTCGCGGCGATGATCTGCGACGAGCTGAACGTGAAGTCGTTCGAGGTCCGCGACCAGGCGGAGGGCCTGATGCGCGAGATCGTGAAGCCGGAGCTCAAGAGCCTCGGGCCGAAGCTCGGGAAGGATCTCCCGCGTGTCCGCGCGGCCCTGCAGGCCGGCCGGTACCGGAGGGTCGACGGTGGCCTCGAGGTCGAAGGGTTCACGCTGAGCGCGGCCGAGGTGCTCGTGTCGCACGAGGGCACCGCCGGACATGCCGTCGGCAGGGACGCCGGCGCCGTGGTCGCCCTCGAGACGACGCTCACGCCCGAGCTCGAGGCGGAGGGCCTCGCGCGCGAGCTCGTGCGGCGCGTGAACGATCTCCGAAAGGAAGCGGGTTTCGAGATCTCCGATCGCATCGCCATCCGCTATGGCGGCGCGATCGCGCCGACCGTCGAACGTTTCAAGGACCTGGTCGGCAGCGAGACGCTCGCGACGTCGGTCGGACCGGGGATCGCCGGCCGCGGGCACAAGTGGGCCGGCGACCTGAACGGCGTCGCGACCGAGCTGGAGCTCGAGAAGACCTAGAGCCGGCCCAACGCATCCGCGATGCGTCCGAGGGCCGCCGCCATCTCGGCAGGCTCCTCAGCGTGCCCACCGTCGAGTCGCGTGATGACCTCGTACCACGTGAGTCCGCCCGTGACGACCCCGAGTGCCGAGCTGATCTCGGCCCCGCGGCGAAGCCTGTCGTGTGGCGCGAGGCCTGCCCACGGCTCGAGGTAGGCCTCGCGTAACCCTCGGATCGCGGGCGCGTCCGGTGCGACGCCGGCTGCCAGCGCGGCAAAGCGTTCGGTCACGGCGAGGGCCAGGAACGGGTGGGTGAGCGAGGCGTCGCCCCAATCGATGATCGATGGGCGTCCACCGTGGATGAGGACGTTGTGGTCGTGGAGGTCGTCGTGGTCCAACGACGGGCCGATGCCGATGTCCGCGAGCTCGGCGCAGAGCCGCTCGACCGCCGGCAGGAGCGCGCGCACCCGGGCGCGCGACTCCGGCGGTGCCCAGCGGTCGTCGTCGACGACCCGACCGAGCAGTCCCGGTATGCGATCGAGCCGGCGGTCCATCAGTCCGGTCGCGAGCAGATCTGCTTCGCGCCCGAGCAGCGAGCGCTGAAGCTCGGCATATCGAGGCAGCAGTGCGCGCCACACCGCGAGCTGCGCGACGCCTGGCACCGCGCGCCGGAGGCGAAGGCCGCCGTCGCGCAGGAGGACCCACGGCTCGCTCGGGTGCCGCGCGACGAATCCCGGCACGAGGTCCGGCGACTCTCGGGCCACGAGCTCGATGACCCGTGGCTCCTGAGCCTGGGTGGCGGCGCAGATCTTGAGGAACATGACGGACTCACCGGCCGGCACACGGAAGACCGTGGACCACGGCCGGCTGTGGACGAGCTCGATCGGCCCGGTGAGCGCGATGCGCCGTTCGCGGAGGACCTCGCGCAGCCACGACTCGGCTGCCTCGCTCATGACAGCAGCGAGCTGCGCAGCGCTGCGGCCACGAATCGCGGCGCCCGCCGGCCAGCCGGTCCGGTCAGCGCGGTGCGCCAGGTGGGGTACGCGAGCAAGGCGTGCGCGAGCGCGATGCCCTCGGACGGACGGACCCGCAGCACGCGCCGGCGAGCGAGCCCGTCGAGCGTCCGCGTGATCAGGGCGAGCCGCACGTCGTCCAGCTCTCGCAGGATCTCGGCGACGTCGCGCGGCACTCCGCCGCTCGTCAGGGTCTCGAGCGTCGCGCTCTCGGTCCGGTAGGTGCGCTCGTGGAGGGCGACCAGCTCGTTCAGGATCCCCTCCGGCGCGTCGCCCCGGGGCTGCCACCGCTCGACGCGCCGGATGATCGTGTCGGCGCGCCGGCGCAGCGTGTCGCGGACCAACCGCTCCTTGGACGGCGCGTGCAGGTACACGGTCCGCGGCGAGACACGGGCCCGACGGGCGATCTCGGTCATCCGCAACCCGGCGTAGCCGCGCTTCGCGGCCTCGCGCAGGGTCGCGGCCTCGATGGCCGCGTGAGTCCGCGCACGCCGCCGGGCGCGCTCTCGCTGGTCATAGCCTCGAATATTCGCTACAGGAGAACTGTAGCGAAAGCGGGTCCAGGTGCGCGCACTTTGCTAGCCTTGCGCGGATGGCTTCGCCCCTCGCGTTCGTCTTCCCCGGGCAGGGCTCGCAGTCGGTCGGCATGGGCCGCGCCGTGTACGAAGCCTCGGCTCGCGCGCGCGCCGTGTTCGACGAGGCCGACCGGGTCCTCGGCTACAGGCTGAGCGAGATCTGCTTCAGCGGTCCGGCGGCGAGGCTCGACGACACTCGCGTCGCGCAGCCGGCGATCCTCACCACGAGCGTCGCGCTGCTCGAGGCGCTCGCCGAGGATGCGGTCGATGCGCCGGCGCGGCTGAGCGATGGGCACGAGCCGCGCGGCGTAGCGGCGCTGCCCGACGACATCCGGCCGTCGTTCGTGGCCGGGCACTCGCTGGGCGAGTTCAGCGCGCTCGTGGCCGCGGGTGTCCTCACGTTCCCCGACGCGCTCCGCCTCGTCACCGAGCGCGGTCGGCTCGCCTCGACGAAGGGCGCACGCGGCGCGATGGCGGCGGTCATCGGCCTGTCCGCCGCCGACGTGGATCGCGTGATCGCGGACACGGTGCCGCAGGGAAGCGCGGTCGTCGCGAACGACAACGGTCCTTCGCAGGTGACCATCGCCGGCGACAGCGAATCGGTCGCGAAGGTCAGCGCCGCGCTCACGAAGCATGGCGCGCGCAAGGTCGTGCCGCTGCGGATCTCCGGTCCGTTCCACTTCCCGGCGATGGGCGCGATCGGCGGGGATCTGGCCGCGTTCATGCGGACGATGAAGTTCCGCGAGCCGGTCGTGCCGATCGTCGCGAACACGAGCGGAGCGCCGCACGAGAGCGGCGCGCGTATCCCCGAAGCGCTCGTTCGGCACCTCTCGCAGCGTGTCGAGTGGCTCCGCTCGGTCCGCTTCATGGCCGAGCGCGGCGCCTCCACGTTCGTCGAGATCGGCGCCGGACAGGTCGTGAACGGCCTGGTGAAGCGCATCGCCGACGTGAAGCTCATCAACGTCTCCGATCCGCCGTCGATCAGCGAGGCGATCCGCGCGCTTCGAGCCCGGGTGGGGTCATGAAGCGCATCGTCGTGACCGGCATCGGCGCAGTCACCCCCATCGGGGACACGGTCGATGCGACCTGGGACTCGATGATGCACGGCCGAGGAGGCATCGGGCGGATCACCCGATTCGATCCGAGCCCCTATGAGTCGCAGATGGCCGGCGAGGTGAAGGACTTCGATCCGACGAAGTACATGGACCGGAAGGACGCGCGGCGGACCGATCGGTTCGCGCAGTTCGCGGTCGCGGCGGCGTCGCAGGCGCTGACCGACGGGAAGGTCGACGTGGCGAAGGAGCCCGAGCGCATCGGCGTGTCCATCGCGACCGGCGTCGGCGGGCTCGAGACGCTCGTGGAGCAGGTGCTGCTCATGGAGAAGCGCGGGCCGAGCCCGCTGTCGCCGTTCCTCCTGCCCAAGCACATGGCGAACGCCCGCTCGGCGCAGGTCTCGATGCAGTTA
>CAZMLV010000018.1:0-6860 GCA_964567235.1 uncultured Chloroflexota bacterium
AGGCCGGGCTCCGCGAGCGGGCACCGTGGATGGAACGTGCAACCGGGCGGCAGCGCGAGCAGGCTCGGCACGTCGGCGGTCTTCAGGGTGACCCGGTCCTTCGATCGCGTGATCCGTGGATCCGCCTCCGGGATCGCTGCGATGAGGGCGGCCGAATACGGATGGGCCGGGTCGGACACGAGCGCTTCGCTGCGTGCCAGCTCCACCATCCGACCGAGGTACATGACGCCGATCCGGCCCTCGCGGGCGAAGTAACGGGCGACCGCGAGATCGTGGGTGATGAGCACGATGCTCACGCCCATCTCGCTGCGCAGCCCGAGCAGGAGGTTCAGGAGCGAGATCCGGATCGACACATCCACCATCGAGACCGCCTCATCCGCGACGATCACCCGCGGATCCACCGTGAGGGCCCGTGCGATCGCGACCCGTTGGCGCTGGCCGCCGGAGAGCTGATGCGGGTACTTGCTCAGAAAGTCGTCGGGCGGCGTGAGCCCGACGACGTCGAGGAGGTGCCGCACCCGGTTCATCGCGTCGCGGTTGCCCTTCGCCTTCTTGTGGCGGTAGATCGGGGCAGAGAGCGTCTGGAAGATCGTGCGCGTTGGATTCAGCGACGCGTACGGGTCCTGGTGGACGAGCTGCACCGCCTGCCGGAAGGCCGAGAGGTCGTGGCCCTTCTTCTGCCAGACGTCCTGCCCTTCGTAGACCAGCCGCCCGCTCGTCGGGCGGAGGATGCCCGCCAGCATCCGCCCGGTGGTGGTCTTGCCGCAGCCGCTCTCGCCCACGATGCAGAGCGCCTCGCTGGCCGTGATCGCGAGCGAGACGCTGTCTACGGCCGTGATCGTCCCGCCCGGCACCTTGAACGCGCGGCTCACGTGGTCGAGCTCGATGAGCGGCGTGCCTCGGACGGTCGGGTCGACGACGCTCATGCGGTCGCGATCTTCTCCGCCACGGCGACCTCGGCCGTCCCGACCTGCTCGGCCACGGTCTTCCACCGGATGCAGCGCGCCTCGTGATCCGGCGTGTCCACCGCGACGAGATCGGGCTCGCGGTCGGCGCAGGCGGCGATCGCTAGGGGGCAGCGTGGGATGTACGTGCAGCCGGGCGGGAGACGGATGAGATCGGGTGGCGAGCCTGGGATGGATTCGACCGCGCCCATCGCGCCGGAGACCCGCGGCACCGCGCGGAGCAGCCCGACCGAATACGGATGACGCGGTCGGTAGAAGAGGTCCGTCACGCTCGCGCGCTCGACGACGGTGCCCGCGTACATCGTGATCATCCGGTCGGCGAGCTCGGCCGCGATCGACAGGTCGTGTGAGATGAAGATCATCGAGAAGCCGAGTTTCTTCCTCAAGGTGCCGAGGAGATCGATGATCGCGCGCTGGGTGAGGATGTCGAGCGCGGTGGTCGGCTCGTCGAGGATGATGAGCTGCGGCTCGAGCAGCAGGCTCAGCGCGATGAGGACCCGCTGCTTCATCCCTCCGGACAGCTCGTGCGGATATGACTTCAGCACGCGGGCGGGATCGAGATGGACCAGGTCGAGCAGCTCGTTGGCCCGGGTGTGGATGGTCGCGCTGTCCTTCATCCCGTGGGCTCGCGCGGTATCGGCGAACTGCTCCCAGATGTTGATGACCGGGTTGAACGAGTTGAGCGCGGCCTGGAACACCATCGCGCATTCGCTCCACCGGTACTGGCGCAGCTCGTCCTCGGCCACGGTCCGGATGTCGATGGTCTCTCGATCGCTTGTGTACAGGATCGACCCCTTCGTGATGCGCGCCGACCGCGGAGACAGGCGGATGAGGCTGACGGCCAGCGTCGTCTTGCCGGAGCCGCTCTCGCCGATGATCGCGACGGTCTCTCCCTTCGCGATATCGAACGACACGTCGCGCACCGCGTGGACCGGACCGCGCCGGGTGCGGTAGTCGATCGAGAGGTCGCGGACCGAGAGGACCGGGGTCATGAGGAGCGCAAGCGCGGGTTGAAGATGTCCTCGAGCGCGTTCACGAACAGGACGAGCGACAGCTGCAGGAGGACGATCGCCAGGATCGGGCTGAACACGAACCAGAACGCGTCCTTGAAGTAGAAGGCGCCCTGGGTGTTGGCGAAGTACAGCATGAGGGCCCAGTTCTTTCCGGAGAACGGGACCAGGCCGAGGATGATGAGGGCCACCTGCGCGTAGATCGCGCCCGTCATCGCGAGGACGAAGTGGATGACGATGTAGCTCCGCATGTTCGGCAGGATCTCTCGGAACACGATGTGGGTGAGCCCGAGGTCCAGCGATCGCGCCGCCTCCACGTAGTCGCGCTCCTTCAGGGTGAGCACCTGTGCCCGGACCTGGCGCATCAGGCCGGCCCACCCGAGTGACGAAAGGACCATCGCGAGCGCGAAGAAGTTCGTCGGCCGCGCGAGCGCGGAGATGACGATGAGCACGATGAGCGGCGGCACCGTCAGCACGATGTCGGCAATGCCGACGAACAAGGCATCGAACTTCCCGCCGACGAGCGCCGAGATGGCTCCGAGGAGCGTCGCGATCAGGGTCGTCAGGAACGCCGTGACGAGCGCGACGCTGATGATCTCCTTGCCGCCCTGGACGATCTGGTTGAGGACATCGCGCCCGCTGTTGTCGGTCCCGAGGAGGTGCTGCGCCGACGGCGTCTCGTACAGCGCGGTGACGTCGGGATTCACCTGATTCGGGACGAAGATGGGCGCGACGAAGGCGAGAACGAGGAAGAACACGATCCCGATGAAGCCGATCAGGCCGCTGGGCCGTCTCGACAGCAGGCGCAGGAATTCGATCGCGCTCTCGATCGGACGCGGCAGGGTGCGATCGCCACGGCGCGGGAGTGCGGTGGCGGTCATGTCCCGGTCGCTCCGCCGGCGCGGCCGATCCGCGGATCCAGCTTGCTATAGAGCAGGTCCGCGGCGAGGTTCGCCAGGACCACGGCCAGCGTGACCATCAGGAGGATGCCCTGCATGACCGGGTAGTCGCGCTGCGTGACCGCGGCCTGCAGCCGTAGGCCGACGCCCTGATAGACGAAGTACTGCTCGATGATGATCGAGCCGCCGATGGCGAGACCGGCGGTGATCGCGAGCTGCGTCACCAGCGGCAGCACGGCGTTCCGGCCCACGTACGCGGTCATGATCCGGCCGTCGGAGAGACCGCGGGCGCGCGCGGCGTTGACGTAGTCCTCTTCGAGCGCGTTGATCGTCGCGCTCTTCATCCCGAGGATCCAGTGGCCCAGCGTCGAGAGGAAGAACACGCTGATCGGCAGCGCGGCGTGGAACAGCACGTCCCCGACGAAGGCGGGCGTGAAGCCCGGTTGGATGCCCGGACTCGTTGCGCCGCGCATCTGCGTGATCGGGACCCAGCGGAGCTCGACCCCGAGGACGATGACGATGAGGAGCGCGATGAAGTAATTCGGGACCGCGCTGATGATCGAGCCGCCGAGCGAGAGGATGTGATCGATCTTCGTGTTCCGGTTGTATGCGGCGAACAGTCCGAGGAACACGCCGATGCTGAAGCTGAGCAGCAGGCCGGTGCCGACCGAGAACAGCGTCCAGGGGAGGACCGCGAGCACGATCCCCATGACCGGAGTGCCCTGGGACACGAACGAGTAGCCGAGGTTGCCGTGGGCGAGGTTGCCGACGAACGAGATGTACTGCTCGAGCACCGGCTTGTCGAGGTCGATGCTGAACAGACTGGCGGCCTGCGAGCGCGCTTCCGCGTACGTCATGAGGCCGTCCTTGGTGAGCTCGTCGATCTTGATGTCGATCGGGTTGCCGGGCATGAGCCGGATCAGGAAGAACGTGATGCTCGTCGTGACGAACACGGTGAGGAACGCCTTGAGGATCGCCTGCGCCACCGGGTGCCGCCAGTAGCCAAGGATGTGGCGCGCGCGACTCGCGCGTGGAGTGGTCGGGTACTGCTGCGCGACCATCTTCGCATCGGCGGGGGTCGTGGCGGCCACGTCCGCATCCTAGGACGCGTCGAGGAGCGTTTGGAGCGATACCGACGCGAGGGACTCGAAGCGGTGGTCGGCGCCCGTGAGGTCCATCGCGATGGTCAGCTCGTTCGGCACGACCACGCAGCGCATCCCCGCGGCCTGGGCCGCCAGCATGCCGTTCCGCGAGTCCTCGAACGCGATCGCTTCGGCGGGCCGGATCCCCAGTCCGGCGCACGCCGCCAGGTACAGATCGGGTGCCGGCTTCGCGCGGAGCTCGGGGCGATCGCGGCACTGGATGTGATCGAAGAATGTCCGCAGGTCCAGCCGGTCGAGGTGGCCGAGGACCCACTTCGGCGTCGAGCTCGAGCACACCGCCAGCCGCAGCCCGCGGGCTTGGGCATCGGAGAGGAGCGCCCGGAGCCCGGCGGTCTCGGCGACGGCCATGACCAGCTCCGTCTTGCGCGCGTCGCGCCGCTCCTGGATCGCGTCGCGGTCCTCGCGCGGTCCGACCAGCTCCTCGAGATACGCCAGCGCGTCGAACCAGCCGCCTTCGCGCCCGATGTATTCGAGCCAGAGCGCCTTCGGCAGCTCGTGGCCGAACTCGCGATAAACCTCGGCCCACGCCTGGTACGCGGGCGTTTCAGTTTCCAGGATGAGCCCGTCGAAGTCGAAGACCAGCCCGCGGATCACCACCATCGCTCCGACGGTACGAGGCCGAGGGCCGTGCGGGCGTCCGCGGCCAGGGCGAGCGATCCCGCGACGCACACCAGCCCAGCTGGTCCCGCGGCGGCCCGAGCCGTGGCGAGCGCGCTGCCGACATCACCCGCGGTCGTGACCGGGACGTGAGTCCCGCGCGCCGCGATGCGCGCGACCGCGGTCGGGTCCGCCGCCCGCGGGCTCGCGGAGCGCGTGATGATGACCGACGAGGCGATCCGGACGAGCGGGCGCAGCACGGCGCGCGCGTCCTTGTCGCGGTTGATGCCGATCACGAGCACGAGCCGGCGGCCGCCGCGCTCGTTACGGAGCGTGCGTGCGAGCGCCGCCGCGGACGCCCCGTTGTGCGCGCCGTCGAGCATGATCGACGGCCGCCCGCGGACCCGCTCGAACCGCGCTGGCCAGGTCGCACTGCGCAGCCCGCGCGCGATCGCCGCGGCGTCGAGGCCGAGCGAAGCCGCAGCCGCGCCCGCGAGGGCCGCGTTCTGCCGCTGGTGATCGCCGGAGAGGCCGAGGTCGGCATGCACGCCGAGCGGCCGCACCACGCGCTCGTCCGCCCCGACGGCTCGGCACGCCCGAGCGATCGCGCGAGCCGCCGCGGGCCGCTGCACCGCGACGAGCGCCGGGCGATCCGCGCGCACGATGCCCGTCTTCTCGGTTGCGATCGCCGCGAGCGTGCGGCCGAGGATCGCGGTGTGGTCGTAGCTGATCGAGGTGATGACGGAGATCACCGGATCGAGCGCGTTCGTCGCGTCGATCCGACCACCGAGGCCCACCTCGACGACCGCGATCGCGCAGCCGCGATCGGCGAACGCCCGGATCGCGAGCAGCAGCGTGAGCTCGAAGGTCGTGGGCTCGCCAGCCAGGGGACGTGTGCGCCGCAGCCGAGCGACGATCGGGCGCAGCCCGTCGATCATTCGTTCGAAGTCGGCCTCCCCGAGCATCGCACCGTCGACACGCACGCGCTCGCGATACGTCTGCAGGTGTGGCGACGTGAACAGCCCGGCGCGGATACCCGCGGTGTGCAGGATCGAGGCGAGGAACGCCGCGGTCGACCCCTTGCCCTTCGTGCCCGCGATGAGGACGACGCGCATCCGGCGGTCGGGAGCGCCCGCCAGATCCAGCAGCGCGCGCATGCGTCCGAGCCGCCACCGCGCGGCACGGCTCGCACGGGGATTCCAGCCGACCCCGAGCTCGGGGTCGGAGAAGCTGAGCAGCCACTCGAGCGATGACCGGCGCACGGACGCGCGGATTGTGGCGCCATACCATCGGACGTGGGAGCAAGACCGATTTGATCGAAGACCTCGACGGGGTGATCGAGCCGCGCCCTTCATGGCCCGCGCGGTGGCTGCTGCCGCTCGCCGGAGGAATGCTCCTGGCCGTCGTGCTCGCGACGAGCTTCCTGCGCGTGGAGCCGGCCCGGGTGAATGTGCTCGATGCGGCGCCGCCGGCGACCGGGATCAAGGCTATCGAGCTGCCGCGCACGCTCGCGACGCTCGAGACGCGCCTGCAGTTCTCCGGCGTGACCGGACTGACCAGCATGGAGATGAGCGACGGCTTCCGCGATACCTACGTCCTGGGGGACGGCCGCCGCGTGATCGTGATCGAGTATCCCGATCCGGCGAATGGCGCGCTCATCGCGCCGGCCGCGCGGACCAAGGTGCCCGTACGCGGAGTCAACGGCGCGATCTTCGACACCCTGCAGGCCAGCCAGCCGAGGGCGATCGCGTGGGTCGCGGACGGCATGCAATACCAGGTCGGCGGCGCGTTCTCGTCCGACGAGCTGATCAGCCTCGCGGAGCAGCTGCGATAACGGTGCGTGTAAGGTGCTTCGCACCTTTCCACGCGTCGCTCGTCCTCACGACCGAGCAAGCTCGGTCTCTCGTCCTCGCTAGCGTGTACTGTCCGCAGCCGTGATGGAGGGACGTGTGGCATGACGAAGGTGAAGGCCGCGCTCGTGCAGGCGGCCTGGACCGGCGACAAGGACTCGATGGTCGAGCGGCACCTGCGGCACATCGACGATGCCGCGAAGCAGGGCGCGCAGGTCATCTGCCTGCAGGAGCTCTTCTACGGCCCGTACTTCTGCCAGGTCGAAGACAAGAAGGGCTACGCCTACACCGAGAAGGTCCCTGACGGCCCGACGACGAAGCTCATGCAGGAGCGGGCCAAGAAGCACTCGATGGTGATCATCGCGCCGATGTACGA
>CAZMLV010000018.1:6960-22510 GCA_964567235.1 uncultured Chloroflexota bacterium
CACATCGGCGGGGCCTGGGTCGAGTCGTCGTCGCACGCGACGGTCGAGGATCGCGATCCAGCCCACAGTGACCGGATCCTCGCGAACGCGACGGCGTCGACCGCCGCCGACATCCGCTACGCGATCGACGCCGCGGCGCAGGCGTTCCCCGAATGGCGCGCGACGCCGGCGCCGCAGCGCGGCGACATCGTCCGCAAGGCCGCCGACCTCATGGAGCGCCGCCGGGATCAGCTCGCGCGGCTCCTCACCCAGGAAGAGGGCAAGGTCCTGGCGGAATCGTTCGCCGAGGTCGACCGCGCGATCGCGAACGTGCGGTTCTCGAGCGGCCAGGGGACCCGCCTCACCGGCGAGACCATCCCGTCGGCCCAGCGTGGAACGCTCATCTACACGACCCGGGAGCCGCTCGGTGTCGTCGCCTGCGTGACCCCGTGGAACTTCCCGATCGCCATTCCCGCCTGGAAGATCGCGCCGGCGCTCGTCGCGGGCAACACGGTCGTGTTCAAGCCGGCGTCGCTCACGCCGCTCTGCGCGACCGAGGTCGTGCAGTGCTTCCTCGACGCCGGGCTGCCCGATGGCGTGCTCAACCTCGTCCTCGGCTCGGGCGAGGCGCTCTCGAGCGGGCTCGTCGACGACGAGCGGATCAAGGCGATCTCGTTCACCGGCTCGTCGGCCGTGGGTCGCGCGCTGTACGCGCAGGCCGCGAAGCGCCTCTGCAAGGTCCAGCTCGAGATGGGCGGGAAGAACGCGGTCATCGTGCTCGCCGACGCGGATCTCGAGAAGGCCGCCGAGAGCGTCGCGTCCGGCGCGTTCGGCGCGACGGGTCAGCGCTGCACGGCGACGAGCCGGGCCGTGGTCGCGAAGCCGTTGCTGGCGGACTTCGTGAAGCTTCTCGGCACGAAGGCCGAGTCATTCATGCCCGGCGACGGCCTCGCCGACGGCGTGAAGATGGGGCCGCTCGTCGACGCGTCGCAGCTCAAGAAGGTCCGCGCGAAGATCGCCGATGGCAAACGGGAGGGCGCCACGCTCGTGCGCGATGGAACCGACCCGGGCATGAACGACGGCTACTTCGTCGCGCCCACGATCTTCACCGAGGTCGATCCGCGGATGAGTGTCGCGCAGGACGAGATCTTCGGCCCGGTGGTGAGCGTCATCCCCGCGGACGACCTGGAGTCGGCGCTCGCGAAGGCGAACGCGGTCGGGTACGGACTGTCATCGTCGATCTACACGCGCGACCTGCACTCGGCATTCCGGTACGCGGAGGCGTCGGAGGCCGGGATGCTTCACGTGAACCTGCCGACCTTGGGTGGTGAGGCGCACGTCCCGTTCGGTGGGATCAAGGACTCGGGCTTCGGCGATCGCGAGTGCGGGACCGCCGCGTTCGACTTCTTCACCGAACAGCGCGTGGTGTACGTCGGGTACTAGGTGTCCCGAGTGCGGCGCACCGGGCGCCGCGACGAGCGAGGCGTGCGAGAAGCGGTTCCAGGATCTCGGGGCGGAGCGGTTCGATGACTCGGAGCTCGCCTCGGACTGGCGGCTCATTGTCGACTGCTACTCCGTGCAGCACGACAGGTACATCTTGTCGGGCCGTTCGCTCGCCGCGCACCTGACCGGTGTCGGGATCGCGCTCGAGCACGCCGGCGACGAGTCGCTGCTGCGCGCGGTGCAGCAATGGCTCAGCCGGACGCGCGAGCTGCCGAAGCCGGCGGTGCCGGCGTTCCGCGGCGACGTGACCATCGACGACGTGATCGCGGCGGCGCCCGAGGATCGGCACCCGGTCGTTCTGCGCTGGGCAGCATCGGTCTGGTCGGCATGGGCTGCGCACCACGCGCTCGCCCGGAGCTGGATCGCGTCCGCTAGGAGGCCTTGACCCCCGCGACGAGCTTCGCGACCGCTTCCTTCGCATCGCCGAACAGCATCTGGGTCTTCGGGTCGAGGTAGAGATCGTTGTCGATGCCGGCGAACCCCGGCTTCATGCTCCGCTTGATCACGATGATCTGCTGCGCCTTGTCGACGTCGAGGATCGGCATGCCGTAGATCGGGCTGCCCTTCGTGCTGCGCGCCGCGGGATTCGTCACGTCGTTCGCGCCGATCACCAGGGCGACATCCGCGCGTGGGAACTCCGGGTTCACCGCGTCCATGTCCATGAGCTTCTCGTAGGGCACGTTCGCCTCCGCCAGGAGCACGTTCATGTGCCCCGGCATCCGACCCGCGACCGGGTGGATCGCGTACACGACGTTCACGCCGCGCGACTCGAGCAGGTCGGCGAGCTCGCGCACGTTGTGCTGGGCTTGCGCGACCGCGAGGCCGTAGCCGGGCACGATGATCACGTTCCGTGCGTACGCGAGCAGCGTCGCCGCGTCCTCCGCGGTCGTCGAGCGCACCGTCCGGCCGTCGTCCGCGCGCATCGCTCCGCCGGTCTCGGCGCCGCCCGCGGGCGCCGCGCCGAAGGCCCCGAACAGGACGTTGGCGATCGACCGGTTCATCGCCTTGGACATGAGGCGGGTGAGGATCGTGCCCGAGGCGCCGACGAGCGTTCCGGCCACGATGAGCAGCTGGTTCCCGAGCACGAAGCCCGCGGCCGCCACGGCCAGGCCGGTGAACGCGTTGAGCAGCGAGATCACCACCGGCATGTCGGCGCCGCCGATCGGCATGACCAGGGCGATGCCGAACAACAGTGCGAGCAACGCGACGCCGGCCATCACGAGGAACTGCGGCACGGTCATCCAGCCGGCGACGGATGCGGTGAGCAGCAGCGAGAGCACGATCATCCCGCCGAACAGCACGCTCGTGACGATCTGCTGGCCGCCGTACTTGAACGCGCGCGGCGTGATGAGCCCTTGAAGCTTCCCGAACGCGATCGCGCTGCCCGAGAAGGAGACGGCGCCGATCATGAGACCGAGCATCGAGCTGATCGCTTCGCCGGGCGTGACGCCGGGGCCGCCTGCGCCGAGGCCGCGCATGAGCTCGAGGATCGAGACGAGCGCAGCTGCCCCGCCGCCCGCTCCGTTGAAGAGGGCGACCATCTGCGGCATCGCGGTCATCTTCACGACGCGGGCGCCGACGAACCCTGCGGCGCCGCCGATCAGGAGCCCGGCGACGGTGACGATGAGGCCGGTCGTCCCGTAGCTCTGGAACTCGACGTCGAAGAACGTCGCGGCGACCGCGAGCAGCATGCCGGCCGCCGCGATCCGGTTGCCGTTCACCGCGGTCTTCGGGCCCGAGAGGCCCTTGAGCCCGAGCACGAACGTCACCGCGGCGATGAGGTAGGTCAGCGGGATGAGCGTGTGGAGATCCACTAGGCCTTCGGCCCCGGCCGCTGACCGGGCTTCTGCTTGAACATCGCGAGCATCCGGTCGGTCACCACGAAGCCGCCGACCACGTTCGCGGTACCGAGGACGACCGCGAAGAACCCGAGCGCGAGCCCGAGCGGACCGCCGATGGCAGCCGACACGAGCATCGCGCCGATGACGATGATCCCGTGGATCGCGTTCGCGCCGGACATGAGCGGCGTGTGGAGCGTCGACGGGACCTTCGAGATGACCTCGAAGCCCACGAAGATCGCGAGGATGAACACGTACAGCCCGACGATCGCTTCGGCGCTCATACCTTCTCCAGCGCGGCCTTCGTCGCCGCGTGCACGACCTCGCCCTGGTAGGTGATCAGGGCGCCCTTGACGATCTCGTCCTCCCGGTCGAGCGCGAGCGCACCGTCCTTGACGAGGAGGCCGAGAAGCGCGCCGACGTTGCGGGAGTACAGCTGGCTCGCGTGCACCGAGACGGTGCTGGGCCAGTTCACCTCGCCGTGGATCGTCACGCCCTCCTTCACGACCGTCTCGCCGGGTGAGGTGAGCTCGCAGTTGCCGCCCATCTCCGCGGCGAGGTCCACGATCACCGATCCGGGCTTCATCGCCTTGACCATGTCCGCGGTCACCAGGATCGGCGCCCGCCGGCCGGGCACGAGCGCCGTGGTGATCACGACGTCGGCGTCCTTCACGTGCTTGCCCACGAGCTCCTGCTCCTTGCGGTGCGCTTCCTCGGAGAGCTCCTTCGCGTAGCCGCCGGTGCCTTCGCCCTGCTCGCCGAGCTCGATCTCGAGGAACTTCGCGCCAAGGCTCTGGACCTGCTCCTTCACCACGGGCCGGGTGTCGAAGGCTTCGACGACCGCACCGAGCCGGCGCGCGGTCGCGATGGCCTGCAGGCCGGCGACGCCCGCGCCCAGAACGAGGACGCGCGCCGGCGTGACGGTGCCCGCGGCGGTCGTGAGCATCGGGAAGAACTTGGGCAGCGAGTTGGCCGCGGCCACGACGGCCTTGTATCCGGCGATGTTGCTCTGCGACGACAGCGAGTCCATGGGCTGCGCCCGCGTGACCCGCGGGATCGCGTCCATGCTGATCGCGGTCGTCCGCCTGGCCGCGAGCGCGCGGACGGTGTCCGCGTTCGTGAGCGGCTGGATCGTCGCGATGAGCGTCGCCCCCTCGCGCAGGAGCGCGATCTCCTCGGCCGACGGCTTCTGGACCTTGACCACGAGATCGGCGCCGAACGCGGCGCTCCGGTCGCCGACGGCCGCGCCGGCCTTGCGGTACGCCTCGTCGTCATGCCCGCTCCCGGTGCCGGCGCCGGACTCGACGACGACTTCGGTCCCGGCCTTCGTAAGCCTGCCCACCGCCTCCGGCACGAGCGCGACGCGCCGTTCGCCGGGCACGGTCTCTCGCGGCACTCCGACCTTCATCTGATGGCGAAAAGTTAGCAGGTCAACGCGTTGGTCGCGTCGGGCTAGCCGGAGGTGGCGGCCGCCTCCGCGAGCCCGAGGGCCTTCTTCGCGTCCGCGATGGGCAGCTGGTAGATCGTCGACTGCCAGGCGACCTTGAATCCGAGCTGAGTGTTGATGCCGAGCATCTGCGCGTTCGTGTTCGCGTTGCCCGTCCGGATGAGCTTGGCGGCCGGTCGCTCACGAAGGATCCGGTCGAGCATCGCGGCCTTCATCCACAGCCCGAGGCGGTGACCACGGTGCGGGTCGACCACGGCGGTGCCCTGCTGCCAAATGACCCAGGGTTGCTTCGGGTCGTAGGTCACGTCGGTGAATCCGGCGCCCTGGCCCGTCGCTTCGTGGACCGCGAGCAGGAGCCACCACTCGATCCCGACCTGTTTGAACCAGTTCTCCCGGTCGCGGACCTGCTCTTCGGTGAGCTTCCAATCGGCCATCTTGAGGTCGCCCTTCGGCGCGTCATTCATGCCGTTCGACGAATCGATGTAGGCCTGGATGAGCCGGTCGGGGACCACGCCGTCGATCCGCTCGAGCCTGTACCCGGCCGGATCGAGCGTGGCCCATTCGGCGATCTTGGCTCGATCGACCGACCCGATGTCGAGCTGGTTCGTCTTCATCGGGAGACCGGGCTTCCCGCCGGCCGCGTCGAGGAATGCCGAGCCCGCCGGCACGCGGTCGTTCGTCATTCCCATGAACACGAGCTCGGGGTGCTGGCCCTCGCACGCGCGCACGAACTCGCGGAACAGTGCGGTGCCGAGACCCTTGCGGCGATGTTGCGGGTGGACCTGGATCTCCGACCACATGATGTGGGCGTTCTCAGGCTCGTTGAGGCTGCGGCCGCCGCCAACGAAGCCGACGACATTTCCGGATGCATCACGGGCGCGGACCCGCGCGCTCCATTGGTTCTGCGGCTTCGAGCGCAGCCGGGCAAGGATCGCCGGAAGCGGACGCAGCGGCTCCTCAGGGACGACCTCAGCGCTCATCGCCTGGAAGAGCCGCGCGATCGCCTCCTGCTCGGCCTGAGGCAGCTCGGCTGGCTCCACGTGGTCGAGGGTGTACCCGTTCACATCCATGCCGAGAGCGTACCCGCCGGGCGTGGCCGGACCATCAACCGCGATACGTTCGGGGTAGCATCGCCGCCGCGACACGGGAGAGGGCAATGGCCAAGACGCTCATCACCGGCGGCACGATCGTTACCGCCGCCGACACGTACAAGGCCGATGTGCTGATCGACGGCGAGAAGGTCGCTGCGATCGGGAGCGGGCTCAAGGCGGCCGGCGCGAAGCGGATCGACGCGAGCCGCAGGTACGTGATCCCCGGCGGCATCGATGTCCACACGCACATGGAGCTGCCGTTCGGCGGCACGATGGCCTCGGACGATTTCGAGACCGGCACGACGGCCGCCGCGTTCGGCGGGACGACGACCATCGTCGACTTCGCCGTGCAGGGATTTGGCGAGCCGCTCGAGAAGGCCCGCGACGCGTGGATGAAGAAGGCGCGCAGCAAGGCGGTCGTGGACTACGCGCTGCACATGATCGTGCGCGATGTGTCCGACAAGGTCCTCCGCGAGATGCAGACGATGGTCGCGGACGGGATCACGAGCTTCAAGCTGTTCATGGCCTATCCGGGCGTCTTCATGGTCGACGACGCGGCGATCTTCAAAGCGCTCGTCCGCAGCGCGGAGATCGGTGCGCTCATCTGCATGCACGCCGAGAACGGCGGCGTGATCGACGTGCTGGTGAAGAAGGCTCTCGCGGCAAAGCACACCGAGCCGAAGTGGCACGCCCTGACCCGGCCGCCCGAGGCGGAAGGTGAGGCCACCGGCCGCGCGTTCCGGCTCGCCGAGATGGCCGGCGGCGTGCCGCTCTACATCGTCCATCTCTCGGCGGCGCAGGCGCTCGAGCAGGTGCGGCTGTTCCGCGATCGCGGGCTCCCCGCGTACGCCGAGACCTGCCCGCAGTACCTCTTCCTCAGCTACGACAACTATGAGGAGCCTGGGTTCGACGGCGCGAAGTACGTGATGTCGCCGCCGCTCCGTCCGAAGTGGCACCAGGACGAGCTCTGGAAGGGGCTACAGAAGAACGACCTGCAGGTCGTCTCGACGGATCACTGCCCGTTCTGCATGAAGGAAGGCTTCATGGGGCTTCCGAAGCAGAAGGAGCTCGGGAAGGGGGACTTCTCGAAGATCCCGAATGGCGCGCCGGGCGTCGAGACGCGCATGGCCCTGCTCTTCGACGGCGGGGTCGCGTCAGGTCGCATCACCGCGAGCCGGTGGGTCGAGCTCACCGCGACCGCGCCGGCGAAGATCATGGGCCTCTTCCCGCGCAAGGGGACGATCGCGATCGGCAGCGACGCAGACATCGTCGTGTGGGACCCCAAGGCCACCCAGACCCTCTCCGCGAAGACGCACCACATGCGTGTCGACTACAACCCGTACGAGGGCCGCAAGGTGAACGGCCGGCCGACGGTCGTGCTCTCGCGCGGCGAGGTCATCGTGCAGGACGGCAAGTTCCTGGGGAAGAGGGGCCGCGGCCGGTTCCTCAAACGCGGTAGCCCGCTCCTCCAGACGTAGTGGCCGGCCCGCTCGATCACGTCCTTCGTCACAACACGTGGGCGAACGTGACGCTGCTCGAATTCTGCTCAGCCCTCGACCCGGGATCGCTCGAGTCGAAGGCGACCGGCACCTACGGCACCCTGTACGGCACCGTGCAGCATCTCGTCGGCGCCGAGCAGTGGTACCTGCAGCTCCTCACCGGCGAGCTGCTCGGTCGCGCGCGGATCCGCCGCACTGAACGGCACTCCCTCGCCGACCTCATCGCGACGACGAAGGCGACGGGCACGCGGGTGCTGGCGGTGGCATCGACCGACGATGTGGCCCGGCGCATCGACGTGAACGAGGGTGAGGGTTCGACGGTGGGTGTGATCCTGGCGCAGCTCGTCCATCACGGCAACGAACATCGGACGCAGGCGACCACGATCCTTGGCGCGAACGGCGTTGAGCCCCCGGCCCTCAGCGGGTGGGGCTACGGCCGCGCAGCCGGCATCTCGGAGGTCGGGGAATGAGCGATCTCGGCGTGGCGATCGACTACGACAACTGGGCGACCGAGAAGGTCGCGCGGTTCTGCGCCGCGCTCCCGCCCGACCAGCGCGCCCTCACGACGCCGGGAACGATGGGCACCGTGGAAGCGACATTGATCCACCTGGTCGCCGCGAAGGAGCGGTACGCGACGGCGTTCCGCGGGACGCCGCCACCGGACGATGCCATTCTCGAGACGAGGACGAAGGATCTCGACCAGGTCGTCGCGCGCGCACAGAAGCTCAGCGAGTGGTTCGCCGAGTTCGGGAAGGGCCCGATCGACGTCGAGCGGGTCGTCACGCGGCGCGGGGCGGATGGCAGCGTCCAGCACATGCCGACCGGCATCCTCATCGCGCAGTTCCTCCATCATGGGAACGAGCATCGCGCCCAGCTCGGTTCGATCTTCGGCGCGAACGGCATCGAGCCGCCGCACTACTCGGCGTTCAACTGGGGCAACGAGCTCGGAAAGATCAGCTAGCGGCGGCTGTGCGCAGCGCCGTCACCCGGAACGCGGGGACCGGCTGGTGGAAGCCTTTCAGCTCGATCTCGCCTGCCGACGTCGCCTCGACCGCGTCCTCGACCGCCGCGTGCACCCGGCTGCTGACGAGGATCTCGCCACTCTTGGCCGCTGAGGACAGCCGCGACGCCTGGATGACGACCATGCCGACGGCGCCGTAGTCGAACCGGCCCTCGAAGCCGATCCGACCGAGCGTCGCGTAGCCGACGGAGATCCCGATCCCGAGGCCCAGGTCGTAGCCGCGTTTCTTCCAGCCGGCCTGAAGCTCGGCGAAGCGCGATTGCATCGCGATCGACATGCGCGTCGCCTGGAGCTGCGGCTGGGCGATCGCGACGGGGTCGTTGAAGAACACCATGATCCCGTCGCCGGCAAAGTGTTCGACCGTCCCTTCGTGATGGAAGATGACCTCGCCCATCGCCGCGTGATACGCGCGGAGCACGCCGAGCGCCTCCTCGGGCTCGGCGGTCTCCGAGAAGGCGGTGAAGCCGCGAAGATCGGCGAAGACGACGCTGATCTCGCGACGGTGACCGGCCAGAAATTCGTCGCCGCCCTGCGACATGACGACGTCCGCGATCTGCGGCGAGAGGAAGCGGCGCAGCCGGCCCAGCCGTCCGAGCTCGTCCACCTGCTGCTGGACCCGGTCCTCGAGCGTCCGGTTCCAATCGGCGAGCTCGGCCTTCTGGTGCTCGATCTCGTCGTGGTACGTCTTCACGCGCAGCAGCGAGCGCACGCGCGCGAGCAGCTCGAGCTGGTCGAACGGCTTCGGCACGAAGTCGTCCGCCCCCGCCTCGATGGCCTTCACCTTCTCGGGAAGCCCGCTAGCGGTGACCATCACGACGGGCAGGAAGCTCGTCTTCGGATCCGCGCGCAGTCGGCGGCAGACCTCGTAGCCGTCGATCCCGGGCAGCATGATGTCGAGCAGCACGAGGTCGGGCTTGTCCTTCAGGACGCGCAAGAGCGCCTCCTCGCCCGTCGCGGCGGTCACCACCTCGAAGCCGTTGGACGTCAACACGGCCTCGAGCAGCCGAACGTTCTGCGGGACGTCGTCGACCGCGAGGATCTTGGTCACCGCGTCGCGTCCAGATACCCGCGGACCTGATCGGGGAAGTTCTTCACCTCGATCGGTTTCGCGATGAAGCCGTCGAAGCCGGCGACGTTGAACCGCTCCCGATCACCGGACATCACCGACGCGGTGAGCGCGACCGTCGGGATGTGCTTGGTGCGATCGTCGGAGCGGATCCGGGTCATCGCGGCGATGCCATCGATCCCGGGCAGCTGGATGTCCATCAGGATCAGCGCGGGCAGGTGCTCGAGGCTCATCGCGATCGCCGACTCTCCGTCGGTCGCTTCGATGGTGCGGTAGCCGTGGAACCGCAGCACGTCGCGCGCGAGCTTCAGGTTCTTCTCGTTGTCTTCGACGATGAGGATGAGCTCGTTCGCCATCATTTCTCCTTGATCAGGGGCAGCGCCACGGTGAACGTACTGCCTTTCCCCGGGGCGCTGTCGACGGTGATCGTCCCACCATGCAGCTCGACCATCCGCTTGGACAGGCTCAATCCGAGGCCGGTCCCCTCGCGCGACTTCTCGTTCTGATGTGACGCCTGCTGGAATTCATCGAAGATCCGCTCGTGATCCTCGGGCGCGATCCCGATCCCTGTGTCATGCACAGCCAGCCGGATCTGCCCATCCTCGCGCGCCGCGCGCAGCGTCACCCGGCCGCCGTCCGGAGTGAACTTCACCGCGTTCGCAAGGAGGTTCACGACGACCTGCTTCACCTTGCGCTCGTCCGCGACGACCGTGTCCAGCTCGGGCGCGACCTCGAGCTCGAGCTTGATCCCGTGGCTCTGGGCGCGCTCGCGCACGAGCGTGACGGCGTTGTTGAGCGCCGCGACCAGCGAGAACGGCGCGGCCTCGAGCTCCATCCGGCCTGCCTCGATCTTCGAGAGATCGAGGATGTCATTGATCAGCGTCAGCAGGTGACTGCCCGACGAGCGGATGTCCTCGAGGTAGTCGGCCTGCTGCTCGTTGAGCTCGCCGAACATCTTCTGCAGCAGGACGTCCGAGAACCCGATGATCGCGTTCAGCGGGGTCCGGAGCTCGTGCGACATGTTCGCCAGGAATTCGCTCTTGTGTCGGTTGGCGACCTCGAGCTGCGCCGACTTCTCCTGGATCTCCTTGAACAACCGCACGTTCTCGATCGCGATCGCGGCCTGACGGGCGAACCCCTCCACGAGCTCGATCTCGCGCTCATTGAACGGCCGCACTTCGATCCGGACGAGGACGAGGACACCGAGGACCTCATCGCCCCGCAGTAGGGGGACACCGAGTCCGGTGCGAGCGCCGATGCGTACCATGGCGGCCGACTTCGAGACCGTCGGGTCCTCCGCGATGTCTGCGACGTGGACCGTGTGCCGCTCGCGGTACGTGCGGCCCAGCAGTCCACCGCCCGTCTTGACATCGAGTGGCGGTAGGGGAGTGTCAACTGTCTGATCAGGCCGCATTGCAGCAACGGTGCGGGATGTGCCGTCGCGGTCGAACTGCCGCAGCCAGCCGTACTCCGCTTTGCATAGCGCGAGCGATTTCTCGAGGACCATCTCGAACACCGGCTTGAGATCGAAAGCGCTCTCGCTCATCGCCGCGAGGAGCTCCGCTGTGGCGGTCTGCCGTTCGAGCGCCTCCTTGGTCTCCTTGAACAGTCGTACGTTCTCGATCGCGATCGCGGCCTGATCGGCGAACGTCTCAACGAGCTCGATCTGCCGATCAGTGAAGGGGATGGGCTCCCGCCGTCGAAGCAGGACCGCGCCCAGCGCGGCGTCCTTCACGAGCAATGGCGCCGCGAGGACCGCCCGTTGCCCGGTCCCGCCGATCCCCAGGGCCGACTCTCTGCTCTGCGGGAATTCGTCGTCCGCCGTGACGTCGGCCGAGTGCATGGTCCGCCGCTCGAGGATTGCGCGCCCGGCCACCGAGCGGCCATCCATGGGCGTCGCGAGCGGCATCGCGACTGGCCCGTAATGAGCAGACGGCTCGATGGCGTCGCCGTGCACCAGTACGACGGATGCGTCCTCGGCGCCGGCGAATCTCGCGGCGCTCGAGGCGATCGCATCGAGCACCGGCTGGATGTCCGTCGGGGACGACGAGATCACCTTGAGGATGTCGCTTACCGCGGTCTGCCGTTCGAGCGCCTCCTGTGTCTCCGTGAACAGTCGCGTGTTCGCGAGGGCGATGACCGCCTGGTCCGCGAACGTTTCGACGAGGTCGATCTGACGATCGGAGAAGGGTCGGGGCTCGCGACGTCGCAGCACGATGGCGCCAAGTGCCGTGCCGCCGCGGAGAAGAGGGGCGCTGAGCACCGTCCGCTGGCCATCCTCGTACAGCGACGCCTCTTTGCTCCGCGGGTATTCGTCGGTCGCTCTGACGTCGGGCACGTGCACGAGCCGCCGCTCGAGGATCGCGCGGCCGGTGACCGACGTCGCGTCGATGGCTATCGAGGTCGGCATCTCGATCGGGCCGATGTGACTGGTTGCGACACCTTGCTCGCCGCGCACGATGAAGACGGTCACGTCCTCGGCTCCGGCCACCTTGGACGCGCTCTCCGCGATCGCGTCCAGCACGGGCCGGATGTCCGTGGGCGAGGCTGAGATCACGCGCAGGATGTCGCCGATCGCCGTCTGGCGCTCCAGAGACTCCTTCGTTTCGTTGAACAAGCGGACGTTCTCGATCGCGATGACCGCCTGTCGCGCGAACGTCTCAACAAGGCGGATCTCGCGCTCGCTGAACGGTCGCACCTGGCCGCGGTTCATCGCGAAGCTTCCGATGATCCGGTCGTCCCGGATCATCGGCACCACGAGCGCGGTGCGGTAGGTCCCGACGGTCGCGCCCTCGGGCCAGGCGTACTCGGGGTCGTTGTGGACATCGGTCACGTGGACCGTCCGTCGCTCGAGGAGGACCCGGCCGTTGACCGTGCCGCGATCGGGGAGGTAGCGCTTCGTCGCGTTGAGCGCGCGCCATTCCGGTGTGCCGCCGGTCTGCTCCACCGGCACCAATGCGTCGCCGTCAAGCTGCTGGATGGAGCCCCAGTCCGCGTCACAGATCGAGACCGCTCGTTCGAGCATTGCCCGGAACACGCCGCCGAGATCGAACGCCGAGCGGCTGATGACCTGGAGCACGTCGGCGGTGGCGGTCTGCTGCGCGAGCGCTTCTTTCGTCTCGTTGAACAGGCGCACGTTCTCGATCGCGATCGCCGCCTGGTCCGCGAACGTGTTGACGAGCTCGACCTCCTGTGTAGTGAATGCCCCGCTGTTCCGGCCCAGCCCGATCGCGCCGATCGCTTGCCCGTTGCTGAGCACCGGGATCGCGAGCCGGCTGATCGGCCCGTCTTGGGGCAGGTCCGGCTCGAGCCGGGCGTCCGCGGTGACAAAGCTCTCGCGTCGCAAGATCGCCCGGCCCACCAGCGTCGTTTCGTCGAGCGGCTGGCGGCTTCCGATGACGGAGCCGCCCGGAACGAGGACCACCGGCGTCGGTGACGCGAACGCCGCGATGACCATCTCATTCCCGTCGCGTCGCATCAGGGTCGCGTTCTCCGCACGCGCGAGGAGGCCCGCCCGCTCCGTGATCGTCCCGAGCACCGTATCGAGATCGAACGCCGAGCGGCTGATCGAGGCGAGCACCTCGCTGATCGCCGTCTGGCGGCCGAGCGCGTCCTTCGTCTCGTTGAACAGCCGCACATTGTCGATAGCGATGACGGCCTGTGCGGCGAAGGTCTCCGCGAGCTCGATCTGGCGTTGCGTGAACGGCTTTACTTCGGTCCGGCGAAGGAACATGGCGCCGATCGGCCCAGCGGCGCTCAAGAGGGGCGTCGCAACGATCGCGCGCGTCGTCGGCGAAGCGCTGACCCCGTCTGGGTACTGGTCCGCTTCGGCCTGTAGGTCGGGCACATGGATCGTCCGTCGCTCGATCATCGACCGACCCGATACGAACGTCGGCCCAACGAGCGCGCTGCCCTCGTCGAACCGCGTCTCGACCGGACCGTGATGGGCGCGGACGCGCCAGAGCTCCCCTTCCATCAGTCCGACGGCCACGTCTTCGGCGGCGCAGAACCGGACCGCACTCTCGGCGATCGCGTCGAGGACCGGCTGTACGTCCGTGGGGGACTGCGAGATGACTCGAAGGATCCCGGCAAGGGCGGTCTGCCTCTCGAGGGACTCCTTCGTCTCGTTGAACAGCCGCACGTTCTCGATCGCGATGACCGCCTGGGCCGCGAACGTCTCCAGTGCGCCGATCTCGCGGTCGCTGAACGCCCGGGCATCGAAGCGACGGAGCACGATCACCCCGACGGCCCTGCCATCGTGAAGCAGCGGCGCGCCGACGGTGGCGCGGTAGCGGCCCGATCGGGCGTTCTCTGCACCCAGTGGGAAGTCGGTCGACGTTTGCAGGTCCTGCACCGCGATAGTTCTGGCCTCGAGGAGAGCTCGCGAGCTCAGGGAGGTTCCGTCGTTCGGGTAGCGCAGACCGTCCGCGACGGGTACTGCTCCCCGGTGCGCGGAGAGCCGGAGGTCATCGCCATGAGGAAGCATGACCGCCGCGTCCTCGGCGGCGCAGAATCGCAGTGCGTTCTCGACGATCGCATCGAGCACCGGCTGCACGTCGGTAGGCGACTGCGAGATGACTCGCAAGATCGCCGAAAGTGCCGTCTGCCGCTCGAGCGCCTCCTTCGTCTCGTTGAACAGCCGCACGTTCTCGATCGCGATCACGGCCTGGTCTGCGAAGGTCTGCAGCAGCTCCACCTGCCTCGCGGTGAACGGCCGTACCTCGGTGCGCCGGATCGCGATGCCACCGATGGCCACGCCATCGCGCAGGAGCGGCATGGAAAGCGCGGTCCGATAGCCCCAGCGCCGCTGCAATTCGACGCTGATCGGATACTCGGTCGGATCGAGGTCGGTGGCGGCGTCGCGGGTGTGGATCGGCACGCGGTCGAGGATCGATCGTCCGATGAGCGACCGGCGGTCGAGCGGCAAGGACTCACCCGGCTCGAGTGCGGGGACAGGCCCGACGTGCGCCACCTGCCTTAGGCGGTCTCCGTCTACCCGGTAGACGTGCGCGTCATGTGCGCCGCAGACGCGCGCGGCATTCTGGGCGATCGCGTCAAGCACCGGTTGGACGTCGGTCGGCGACGTGGCGATGACCTTCAGGATGTCGCTCGTCGCGGTCTGCTGTTCGAGCGCTTCCTTCGTCTCGTTGAACAGGCGGACGTTCTCGATGGCGATGACGGCCTGGTCGGCGAACGTGCGCAGCAGATTGACCTGCCGATCGGTGAACGCCCGAGCCTCGACGCGCCGGAGCGCGATCGTCCCGATCGACGTGCCTTCGCGGAGGAGCGGCGTGACGAGCGCGGCGTGATAGCCGTCCGCGCGCGCCTCCGCGGCGCCGAGCGGATAGCGATCGGCCTCCGTCTGGATATCAGTCGTCTGGATGGTGCGAGCGTCGGCGAAAGCGCGAGCGTTCATTGACGTCCCGTCGAACGGATACGTCAGGTCCGGCGGGACTGCGACCGGGCCGCTGTGCGCCGCGATCCGCAGGGCCTGCCCGTCCGGCAGCATGACGATCGCGTCCTCGCCCGCGCAGAACCGGATAGCGTTCTCGGCGATGGCCACGAGCACCGGATGGACGTCGGTCGGCGAGGCCGCGATCACGCTGAGGATCCCACTCATCGCGGTCTGACGCTCGAGCGCCTCCTTCGTCTCGTTGAACAGCCGCACGTTCTCGATGGCGATGACCGCCTGGTCGGCGAAGACCTTGACGAGCTCGATCTGCTTGTCGTTGAACGGCCGGACCTCGCCGCGTCGGAGGAGCAGCGCCCCGATGCCTCGGCCGTCCCGAAGCAATGGCGCGGCCATCGTGGTGCGCTCGTTCAGTACGAACGCCTGGGCCTGACCGATGGGGAATTCGTCGCCCGCCGCCTGAAGATCGGCGACCTGGACCGTCCGTCCGTCGACGATCGATCGGCCGCTCACGGTCGTCCGATCGACAGCCCACGGAGCGACCCGAGTGTCCAGCGGGCCAACGTGGGCTCGCACCTGCAGCAACCCGTCGTCCCCTTGGAGGATCACCGATACGTTCTCGGCGGCGCAAAAACGGGCCGCGCTCTCGGCGATCGCGTCGAGCACGGGCTGCACGTCGGTCGGCGAGCTCGAGAT
>CAZMLV010000019.1:0-1126 GCA_964567235.1 uncultured Chloroflexota bacterium
AGCCTGCGCGGACTACGGCTGGTTCGACGCCTCGACCCTGAAGGAGCCGTACCGCATCGAAGGCAAGAAGACGATGGGCTTCGAGATCGCCGAGCAGGCCGGGTGGACCTTGCCCGACGTGATCGTCTACCCGACCGGCGGCGGGGTCGGGCTCATCGGCATGTGGAAGGCGTTCGATGAGCTCCGCCGGATCGGCTGGGTCGAGGGCGACAAGCTGCCGCGGTTCGTCGCGGTGCAGGCGAGCGGCTGCGCGCCCATCGTGAAGGCGTTCCACGCCGACAAGCTCGAGTCGGAGCCGTGGCCGGATCCGACCACGTTCGCTGCGGGGATCCGCGTGCCGAAAGCGCTCGGCGACTTCCTCGTCCTGCGGATCCTCCGTGAGTCCAGTGGCATCGCGATCGAGGTGACCGACGAGGAGATCGCGGCGATGATGCGGCTCGTCACGGTGAGCGAGGGACTGCTCGTCTGTCCCGAGGGTGCCGCCGCGATCGAGGGCGCGCACCAACTCGCGAAGCAGGGGTTCATCGACCCGCACGAGGATGTCCTCGTGATCAACACCGGCAGTGGCTTGAAGTACGCGGAGTCGCTGCAGGGCGATCCGCCGATCGCGCTCGCGAAAGGCGCGCCGCTTCCGCGGCTGGAGCGCCAGGCCGCGACCTAGACTGCGGCCGAGCATGCGCGGGATCACCGGCGGGCGCGGCATCCTCGGCGGAGCGGTCCTCCTGGCCGTGGGCTGCGGCGTGCTTATGCAGGCGCTCGGCACCGCGGACGCCGGGGCCTACCTGTTCCTGTTCCTCGGGATCGCGTTCGCGTTCGCCTACGTCGCGGGCACGCACCAGTTCGTATATCTCGTGCCGGCCTGCACGATGATCGGCTTCGGGCTCGGGCTCATCATCCCCACGGCGTTCAGTCTCCAGGACCAGGCCTCGGGCATCTTCCTCGCGTCGCTGGCGATCGCGTACACCGTGATCTACCTCCTGTCGCCGAACCGGAAGATCCCGCTGGCGGTCGCCGCGGTCATCGGCGTCGTGGCGCTCGCGGACATCTTCACGACGATCCCGATCGTGCCCGACGCGCTCAAGCCGTATTTCGTCCCGATCATCCTCATCGTCACGGGCGCCTACCT
>CAZMLV010000019.1:1226-4963 GCA_964567235.1 uncultured Chloroflexota bacterium
CTCCGGCCGCGCCTCGTCGCCAAGCTCGAGATGCTGAACCCGGGCGGCTCGGTGAAGGACCGGATCGGGCTCGCGATGATCGAGGAGGCCGAGAAGCGCGGCGCCCTCCGGCCCGGCGGCACGATCGTCGAACCGACCAGTGGCAACACCGGTGTTGGACTCGCGATCGCGGCTGCGCTCAAGGGCTATCGGCTGGTCTGCACCATGCCGGACAAGCAGAGCCAGGAGAAGCGCGACATCCTGCGCGCATACGGTGCCGAGGTCGTCATCTGCCCAACGGCCGTCGCGCCGGAGGATCCCTCGTCCTATTACAAGGTCGCCGAGCGGCTCGCGAACGAGCTGCCCGGGGGGTTCATGCCCGGGCAGTACTGGAACCAGCAGAACGTCGCGGCGCACTACAAGACGACCGGACCGGAGCTCTGGGCGCAGACCGAGGGGAAGATCACGCACTTCGTCCTCGGCATCGGGACCGGCGGTACGGTCACCGGCGCGGGCCGCTACCTCAAGGAGCAGAACCCGAAGATCCAGATCGTCGGCGCCGATCCAGAGGGGTCGATCTACACCGGCGACGTCCATCCGTACAAGACCGAGGGCATCGGCGAGGACTTCTGGCCCGGGACCTTCGATCCGACGCTGGTCGACCGGTGGGTGCGGGTCTCCGACCGCGACACGTTCCTCACGGCGCGTCGCATCACGCGCGAGGAAGGCATCCTCGCGGGCGTGTCGTCAGGCACGGCGATGTTCGCGGCGCTCGAGGTCGCGAAGACCCTGGACGAGTCGGCGCTCGTCGTCGTGTTGCTTCCCGATTCAGGGAAGTCGTACCTCTCGAAGCTGTACAACGACGAATGGATGCGCCAGAACGGGTTCCTGCAGCGGTTCGCGCACCTCATGCGGGTGGGCGACGTGATCCGTGATCGGGAGGGCGTCACGCCGCAGATCGTCGTCGTCTCACGGAGCGACACGGTCCGGTCGGCGATCGACACGATGCAGCGCTACGGCATCTCGCAGATCCCGGTGGTCGCGAACGGCACCGCCGCATCGGTGACCGACATCGTCGGCAGCGTGCAGGAGCGAACGATGCTCGACCGCGTGTTCCGCGAGCCCGCACTCGTCGACGCGACCGTCGAGCGGGTGATGGAGGCGCCGTTCCCCATGGTCCAGGCGAACGAGGACGTCGAGCGCCTCTACGCGGAGCTCGCCGGTGGCGTGCCCGCGCTGCTCGCGGTCGACGAGGGCCGGCCGGTCTCGGTGATCACGAAGGCCGATCTGCTCGAATTCGTGGCCCACCAACGCCGCGCTTCGCGCTGAACGGCGCTTCGCGCTGACCGCGCGCTTGCCTGCCCGGCGGACTGGCACCGCATCTGCAAACCAGATGGTCGGATACAGAACGCGGGTAGAAGAGAGGTCCATGTCTCCAGTGGAACTAGAAGAGAACGCGGTCCAGCCGAGCGCCGTCGCGGCCGCCGAAGCAGAGCTCCTGCCGAGCTCGGTGCAACAGCACGCCGACAAGATCCTTGAGAGCCTTTGCGACCCGAGCCGCCTGCGGATCGTTCAAGCCCTGCGCGCGACGCCGCTGACGGTCAGCGAGCTGTCCAAGGTCATCGCCAAGACCCGCGCGGCGACCAGCCAGCACCTCAAGGTGCTCCGGAGCGTGGAGGCGGTGACCGCGGAGCGTCATGGCCAATTCGTCGTGTACTCGCTCTCGGAGCACGTCAACGCCGAGGTGCTCGAGAACGTGGCGAATGCGTTCGACCAGCTGAGACCCACGGGGTGACCTACCTCGGCGCCTGAGCCTCCCGCGACGCCCATACTTGACGCGATGGGGAAGGATCTCCGCAAGCAGAGCTTCGAGACGCTCGCGATCCACGCCGGTCAGGAGCCCGAGGCGGCCACCGGCGCGGTCACCGTGCCGATCTTCCAGACCAGCACGTTCGCGCAGGAGGCCGTGGGCAAGGACAAGGGCTTCGATTACGCGCGTACGAACAACCCCACGCGAAAGGCCCTCGAGACCTGCCTCGCCGCGCTCGAGTCGGGCGCCTGGGGCCTGGCGTTCGCCTCCGGGATGGCCGGCGAGGACGCGATCGCGCATCTGCTCAACAGCGGCGACCACGTGGTCATGGGCGACGACGTCTACGGCGGCACGTACCGGCTGTTCAAGCGGATCTTCGAGCGTCACGGGGTCGGGATGACCGCGGTCGACATGCGGGATCACCCAGCGGTGCGCCGCGCGATCAAGAAGGGGAAGACCAAGCTGCTCTGGATCGAGTCGCCGACGAACCCGATGCTCAAGGTCATCGACATCGCCGCGATGGCCGAGCTCGCCCACAAGGCCAAGGCGCTCGCGGTCGTCGACAACACGTTCGCGAGCCCGTACCTTCAGCAACCCCTGCTCATGGGAGCGGACCTCGTCACCCACTCGACGACGAAGTACCTCGGTGGCCACTCCGATGTCGTCGGCGGCGCGGTCGTCGGCAACTCACCGGACCTGCACGAGCGCTTGAAGTTCATCCAGAACGCCGCGGGCGGTGTGCCTGGGCCGTTCGACAGCTGGCTCGTGCTGCGTGGCGCCAAGACCCTCGCCGTGCGCATGGAACGGCACTCCGCCAACGGCCTCGCGATCGCGGAGTGGCTTGCGGAGCATCCGAAGGTGAAGAGCGTGAACTATCCGGGGTTGCCGACGCACCCGCAGCACGCCCTCGCACGCCGGCAGATGCGGAGCTTCGGCGGGATGCTCAGCTTCGAGCTGAAGTCGGGCGGGGAGGCCGCGGCGAAGCGCGTCGCGGCGCGCACGAAGATCTTCGCGCTCGCGGAATCGCTCGGGGGCGTCGAGTCGCTCATCGAGATCCCGCTCGCGATGACCCACGGCTCGGTGAAGGGCACCAAGCTCGCGCCGCCCGCGGGCCTCATCCGGCTCTCGGTCGGCATCGAGAGCGTTGGCGATCTCATCGCGGACCTCGCGCACGCGATCGGATGAATCTGGCCATCGCCTTCGGCGCGGGGATCCTCTCGTTCGTCTCGCCGTGCGTGCTCCCGCTCGTGCCCGCGTATCTCGTGAACCTCGCCGGCGAGACGGCGCTCTCGGGCATGGACCGCCGGCGGACGATCGCTCACGCCGCGGCATTCGTCGCCGGGTTCAGCGCGGTGTTCACGCTGCTCTGGGTCGGCATCGCGCTCCTCGGGACGCTCGGCACCGACCTCGTCACGTGGCTGCAGCGGATCGGCGGGTTCATCCTGATCGTGCTGGGGATGCACATGCTCGGCCTGATCACGATCCCGTTCCTCGAGCGGACCGCCGGACTGCGACTCGAGGGCGCGTCGTCCGGTTACCGCCGGTCGATCCTCATCGGCATCGCGTTCGGTGCCGGCTGGACGCCGTGCATCGGTCCGTACCTGGCGCTCATCCTCACCATCCTCCTGAACAACGACGTCGCGTCCGGAGCGGTGCTGCTGCTCGCGTACTCGCTCGGCCTCGGGGTGCCGTTCCTCCTGGTCGCCGGCGGGTTTGGCAGCGTGCGCCGCGCGCTCGACTGGGTGCGCATCCATATCCGGGCGGTGAATGCGGTCGGCGGTACGCTGGTCATCGTGATGGGCCTCCTTCTCCTCTCGGGCCAGCTCACGCGGCTGAACCAGCTGTTCAACTTCCTGCCGCTGCTCGGTTAGCGAGGTGGCGCCGACCCCGCGCGCGCTCGAGAGCACCCGGCTGCAGCTCCCCCGGTGGATCACGGCGCTGTTCGTCG
>CAZMLV010000019.1:5063-17308 GCA_964567235.1 uncultured Chloroflexota bacterium
TATCGCGACGGAAAGCTGACCGACCTCGACCGCTCACCGCCGCCCGAGCGCGCCGTCTCGCTCATCGTCGACGGCGAGGAGCTCGCGACGATCGCGTGCTCGCCGGTGCGGGTCATCGCGCTGGCCCTCGGCTTCCTGCGGGTCGAGGACATCATCCAGGGCGCCGAGGACGTGGCGCTCATGGAGGTCTGCGACGAGGAGACCGTGGTGAAGGTGCGCCTCGCGCCGACCGCGCGAGCCGTCCCGCACGACCGCAAGCGGATCCTCACTTCCGGCTGCGGCCGCGGCGTCACGTTCTCGCTCGACGTCGTGCCGGTGGAGGGCGGGATGACCGTGCGCCCCGAGCAGCTGATGGCCTGGATGGAGGAGCTGCTCGACAAGGCGGCCGGCTACAAGGAGCACGGGGGCACCCACACCGCCGGCCTGTTCGGCGACGGGGGTTTGGAGCTGCTGGTCGAGGACATCGGCCGACACAACACGGTCGACCGGATCGCCGGCGAAGCGCTGCTCGCCGACCTCGACACGCGCGGCAAGGCGATCCTCACCTCCGGCCGGATCTCGAGCGAGATGCTCGTGAAGGCCTCGCGACTCGGTTGCGGGGTCGTCGCGTCGCGCACGAGCCCGACCGAGCTCGCGGTCTCGCTCGCGGTCGAGGCGAACATCGCGCTCTGCGGGTACGTGCGCCGCGATCAGCTCCGCATCTTCCACGACGCGGGAAGGCTCGCCGTCTAGAGCTTCGCGATCATCTCCGCGTGCTCGCGCTCATGCGGGCCGAGCCACGAGATCGCGCTCGCCTGTGGATCCCAAGTAGCGGGCCCGAACGGCCCGGCGTCCTCCGGCCAGCGCTCGAGCTCCGCCAGCAGATCGGCGCGGCTCGCATCGAGCTCCGCACGCACCGCTGGATACGACCGCGAACGCCGCGGCGCGACCTGGCTCTCGTTCCAGGCATCGAAGCGTGGCGCCGTCCACGGCCAGGTCCACTTCAGTCCCGAGCGGACGTCGGCGATCGCCTTGCGCACCGCGTGGTCGTAACCGATGAGGTGGGCGAGCAGGTCCTTCGATGTCCAGCTCTGTCCCGGGAGCGTCGTTTCGGCGAGCGTCCGCTCGTCGCGCCCCGCGAGGACGTGCTCCAGCTCCGCGCGCGCTGCGCGGACGTCGGCGAGGAACTCCGCCTTGCTCACGACCACCAGTAGCGCGACGTCGTGACCCGGGTTCAGATCAGGTGAGCGCGGCCTGCAGCTTGGCGAGGTACGCGTCGATGCCCCTGGTCTGGCCGGTCAAGCGCATGACCGCGCGGAACAGCGGGTTGTAGACCTCACCGCGTTCGGTGATCGTGAGCGTCGAGGCGTCGTGGCCCTCCGGCGCGATCTCGAAGGTCCACGTTCCTCCGAACGCTTTCTCACCGACGATCTTGTTGACCAGCAGGCGCGGCGCGTCCTGCTCGACGACCTCGGTCTTCGCGTCGCCGGCCCAGCCCTTCGTCGCGACCGGATCGTTGATCAGGCCCCACACGATCTCCGGGCGCGCGGGCACCTTGCGCGAGCGCGACGCGACGTGCGCGACCGGCAACGACGAGCCGAAACCGAACGCGCCGAGCACGATGATCGCGAGCGCCGCGACCGGGTAGAGGATCGCTCCCACGGGTCGCGAGCCTACGCCCGCGCCGAGAAGACGTCGCTCCACCCGGCGTAGCCGATCTCCTTCAGGAGCGCATGCGTGGGCGGGGCGCCGCCGCGGTCGCGGGCGACCTCCTCGCGGACGGCCTGCGCGAGCGCGGCGTAGAAGCGCGCGCCGCCGCGCGCGTCGGCCTCGAGCGCCTCGGCGAGGGCGAGCGCCTCGTCATGGCGGCGCGTCGCAACGGCTGCCGCCGCCAGGAACGGCAGCCGGCTGGTCACGTTCTGCGGGGTCACGTCGATCGCGACGCGGTCGCCGGTGAACGCGAGGCCCATCGCCTTGAGCGCGGCCGGCACCACCTTCTCGTACGCGATGGCGTCCACCTGGCGGATGAGCGCGCGCGCCTCCTCGGCGCGGCCGGCGCGCGCGTGCACGACGGCGCCGTTCGCCAGCATGATCCCGGCGGAGACGCAGAAGACCGTCGTGGGCGACGAGCGGATGAGCTGGTCGGCGTCCGTGGCCAACCTCGCGACCTCGTCCCACTCGCCCCGCGCGAACGCGAGGTGCGACGCGTACACCTCCGCGTGCGTGCGAAGGTGGGGGCCGGCCTGGCGGCTCGTGGCCAAGAGCCGTTCCGCCACCGACGCGAGCTCGGGCAACGAGCCGCGCCGGAGCGCGATCAGCGCGCGGCCGCGGAGGTACTCCATCCGGTCGAGCTCGGTCATCACGCCGGGGAGCGCCTCCATCTGGTCGAAGACCGCGAGCGCGTCGGCGATGCGCATCGCACGGATGTGGTTCTCCGCCTCCCAGCCGAGGATCTCGCGGCGGGTCGCCGGGTCGCTCCCCTCCGACAGGCGCAGCGCCTCGGCGAGCAGCTCCGGATCGGCGGCCTCGGAGCCGGGGTCCATGTCGCGGAACGCCGAGTACACGAGCACGCGCGCGAGGGTGCCGGGGTCGCCGCCGGCCCGCGCGATCCGCTGGCCCTCCACCGCGAGCGCTCCGCGCTCCGCCTGCGTCGGCACGCGGTGGAACGAGCCGATGCGCATGAGCACCTTGAGTGCGCCGATGTAGAGCTCGGCCGGCGGATCGCCGGCTGCGAGGTAGTGCTCGCGCGCATCCTGGTAGGCCTGCCAGGCGTCGTCGCCGCGCAGATCCTGCGCGTAGGCGTCGGCGAGCCCGTGCTTCGCCTCCGCGCGACCGCGCTCGTCGTCAGCCAGCGCGTACGCGCGGTCGAAGAACGCGGCCGCGCGGTCGGCCGCGAAGAGCAGTCCGTGCTTGCGCCCCGCGGCGAGGTGCGCGGCGTACGCATCGCGCCGCATCGCGGCGAGCGCACTGTCGCCGCGCCAGACCCACTCGGCCTCCGGTCCGCCGAGCGCCGCCCACCAGTGGTGGGCCAGCACCTCGACATCGTCGAGCTCCGCCTCACGCGCATAGCGCGCGTGAAGCCGCATCCGGTCGGCCACCAAGAGCCGGCCGTACGCGACGTCACGCAGGAGCGAGTGGTGGAATCGGTAGCGGCCATCGACCGGATCGAGGTACTGCCGCTCCGCGAGCCGCGCGAGCGTGCGTGCGGCGCCCGCCCGGTCGCGGCCGGAGAGGACCGCTGCGTCAGACGCCGCGAACGTCTCGCCCACGACGGCGCCGTGCGCGAGGAGCGCCCGATCGTCCGCGTCGAGGTCGTCGAGCCGCGCGCCGAGCGCGCCCTGCACCGTGAGCGGGAGCTCGCCGCCGGGATCGCGGGCCCGCGCGAGCTCGACGATGAACAGCGGGTTGCCGCCGGCCCGCGCGATCGCGCCGGCGTCGTCGCGGCCGGCGCTCGACGCGAGGGCCCGGGCGGCATCGGCCTCGAGAGCATCGAGGTCGATGAAGAACCGGTCCCCGCCCGGCCGGATATCCGCGGCCTCCGCGAACTCGGGTCGCGCCGTCGCGATCACCAGGACCGGCTCGCCCGCGAGGCTCAGCCGATCGATCAGCGCCACGACCTCGGGCGCGGCCCAGTGGACGTCCTCGACCCAGAGCGCGACCGCCTCGCGCGCGCCGAGGCCGCGCACGAGCTTGCGCCACGCGTTCAGCAGCTCGTCGTCGCGCTCGTCCTTCCCGAGGCCGGCGAGCGCGCCGCTCGCGCGGATGCCCGCGGAGTGGGCGAGGGCGTCCTGGACCCGCGTCCGCTCGGTGGGATCGGCGATCGCGCCGGCGACGAGCGGATCGAGCGCGTCCTCGCCTTGGTCCCCGATCAACAGCTCGCGCAGCGGCGCGAGCGCGCCGACCTCGCCGCCCGGACGGCAGCGCGCCGCGAGGAGCCGGAGGCCGGGGTTGCCGCCGAGGAACTCCTCGACCAGTCGGGTCTTGCCCTGGCCGGGCGGACCCGAGACGAGCGCGAGCACCGAGCGGGCCTTCGCCCGCCGGTGGGCGAGCCGGAGGAGCTCGAGCTCCGCATCGCGGCCGACGAACGGCAGACGCCGGCGGCCCACGACGCCGTGCAGCTGCTCCAGAGCCCACGCCTCGATCTGGCCGAGCCCCTTGAGGTCGATCGTGCCGAGCGGCGTGAACGTCGCGACGTCGGCGGTCGCGTCGTGGGCGACCGGACCGACGAGCACCTGCCCCGGCTCGGCGCGCTGCTGGAGCCGCGCGGCGGTGTTCACGACCGCGCCCACGCTCATCTGCTGCTTCGTGTCGACGGCCGCCGCGAGGTCCACGATCGCCTCGCCGGTCTCGAGGCCGACCCGTACCCCGAACGGGATCTCGGCCGGGCCGCGCGACGCGGACCACGCCCGTGCGCCGGCGGCCGCGCGGAGCGCGCGCTCGGGGTCGTCCGGGTGGGCGACGGGCGCCCCGAAGAGGGCGTAGATCGCGTCGCCGATGTACTTCTCGACCGTGCCGCCCTCGCGCTCGATCACAGTGCGCAGCTCGGTGAACGCGTGATCCAGGGCGCTCTTCAGGCGCTCCGGACCCAGGGTGACCGTGAGCTCGGTCGAGCCGACGACGTCGATGAACAGTGAGGTGACGAGCCGTCGTTCCTCATGTGCTCTGCCTGCCACGGGCGGAATGCTACGAGCGGTACCTCGGTACCGGCCCGCTCTCCCATCGCGCTCGGGTCGATACGGGCGCAGCCTCGGCCGATCGTTCCGGGAGGTGCACGGTGGCGCAGCTCAGGTCGATCCGGCGCATCCGATCGCTCGCCTCGGCGGAGGAGGGCCTCGCGACGATCGAGTACATCATCGGCGCGGCGGTCGTTCTCGGCACGCTGGTCGTCGGGGTCCAGGCGTGGAACAACGGACTCGTCGCCCGGCTCCAGGCGCTGGCCACGCAGATGGGCTCGGTCCACTAGGGCCGTGCGGGGAGAGTCCGGTCTCGCGACGCTCGAGACCACGCTGATGATCACGATCCTCATTCCACTGCTGTTCGCGGTCATCGAATTCGGGGACGTGTTCCAGCGCTGGCTCGCTCAGGAGAGCGCGACCGTGCAGGTGGCCCGCTACGCGGCCGAGCTCGGCGGCGACGCACCAGAGGTCCGAGCGCTCCTGGACGAGTCCCTGCGCCTGTCAGGGATCGACCCATCGGCGGCGAGTCTCGATATCACACCGGCGCGCGTCGGCTGGCGCGAGCCGCTGACGGTGAGCGTGCGGACGAATGCGATGGTCGCGATCCCGTTCCTGTTCAACGCGGCGATCCCGCTCCGGACGACCGCCGTCGTTCGCGGCGAGCTGGCCCGTTGAGCGCGATCACCACGATCGCGGCGCTCCCGCTGCTGATCGTCGTCCTGATGACCACGCTGGAGCTCGGGAGCCTGCGGGTGGTCGCGGCACGGGCGCGGTCGGCCGCGGATCTCGCGGTCCTGGTCGCCGTGAACGACCAGGACGACGGCGAGCTCCAGCGGAGCGGCACGCTCGTGCCCGCGGCTGACGCCGCCGACGTCGCACGGGCGGTGTTCGCGGCGAACCTCGACCCGATCGCGCCGCTCCTCGCCGCCGCACCCGCCGGCATCGCGGCTGACGCGGCGGTCGAAGTGGACGCGAAGCCCGCGACCGTGCATCTGCGCGTCACCGTTCCGGTCCGCACGCCCCTATTCGGCGCGTTGTTCTTCCATCCGATCACCGATGTCGCCGTGCTGGCGAATGGAGGCGCCCGATGAAACATCTGACCCTGGTTCTCGTCGTCGTCACTCTGGTCGCGAGCGCGCGGCCCGCGCTCGCGCGCGATCCCTATCGCGACGAGGGGGACCTCACCGCGCCCGGACCGGCGAGCTGGTCGCCCGGACCGGCCCCGGTTGCTCCGCCGCCCGGGATCTACCTCGTGACCGACACGTGGGCGGGCGACTCCGTCACGCGATCCGGACCGCTCACGACGTACACGACGGAGACCGTGCACGAGACCACCGGCTCGTATGCGCGGGTGCTCGAGACCGTCGTCACGGGGGGATCGAGCGGGTACGACGGTGCTGCGTTCAACGGGCGCGCGGCGCTGACTGACGGCCGGTCGGTCGCGGGCACGTACTACGAGAACTACATCTGGACCGAAGCCGGCTTCGTTCCCGTGAGCGTCGTGTTCTTCCAGGACGACAGCGAGATCGCTCGTGAGGAGAGCCGGGCCGTTGCCGAGCCCAGCCCGGCCGGAGCGGCCCAGCGTCCGCCCGCGCCGTCGTCGGGGCTCGGTCCAGCCGGCGCACCGACCATCGCGCCGCCGGTACACGGCGACCCGCCGTTCCCGGCACCAGCGCCGACACTGCCGCCGCTCCGCCCGTCGGTCCTGCTGCCGGACCGATCCATCGAAGTGCTCCGCGGACGGCGGACGACGATCTCGTTCCTCGGCGGCGACGTCCGGTCGTGGCGATTCGTCTCGGGCGAAGGCGTCGCCCTGGGCGCCCTCACCGGCACGGCGGCTGACCCATTCATCGCGCGATGGGATGTGCTCCCTCCGGCCGGAGTGACATGGGTGGTGCGCTTCCTCGTCGGGTACGCGGATGGCACGACCCACGAGCGCGTGCTTCGCGTCGCCGTCCGTGCGCCTGGGCTCGTCGAGTGATCGGCCAGCGCGCGCTCCTCGCGATCGCGCTGGTCTGTGGCGCGATCGCCGGCACGATCTACTACGCGAGCATCCAGCGGATCACGATCGTCGTCGCGGCGAACAGCCTCGATGCGGACAGACCGATCGGCCCGGATGACCTCGCCATGATCGAGCTCCCGCCGAATGCGGTCCCGGCCGGCGCGCTGCGCTCGGCCGGCGACGCGGTTGGTCGGGTGCCCCGCGCTCCGCAATGGCCCGGCCAGATCCTCATCGGGTCGGCGCTGACGAACGGCGCCGCCTCGTTCCACAGCGGTCTCCTGCCACCGGCCGGCGAGCGCGCGATCGCGATACCCGCGACGCCGTCTCTGGCCGTCGGCGGGGCACTCGTCGCAGGCGCCCACGTGGACGTGATCGCAGTGCCTGTCGCCGGGCGCGCGCCGGCCGGTCGGATCACCGAGCTCGTTGCAGCCAACGTCACGGTGCTCGACGTGCGTGGCGAGAACGGAGGACCGTTCGGTCCATCCGGCGCGAGAGGCGCGACTGGAGCATCGGTCGACCGGCTCGGGAGCGTCGTCGTGGCGCTGGCGCCGAGCGACGAGCTGCGGGTCGCCGACCGGATCGCGACCAGCACGTTCGTCCTCGTGTTCATCCCCGTCCGCGAGTGACCACGCTGCTCATCGAGCCCGTCGCGCCCGAGCCGTTCGACATCGCGTTGGACGCACCTCGATTCACGCTGTGGCGGCAAGGCGTAGAGGTCCGGATGAGCGTCGACGACCGTCTCGCCGACGGAATTCGGCGAAGCCTCGCGCTCCGCGGTGTGCGCGCGACGGTGATCGACGGTCACCTACCGCCGCCGCCGATGTTGGTCCGCGCGCTCGGCACGGCGCTCCTCCCCGCGCACCTGCATCCGGATGATCTGGACGTCCTCGAAGTGCGCCTCGTTCCGCTCGGCGAAGCCACGACCCGCGTCCTGCGGCGTCCGGTCCGGCGATGGCCGTTGGGTGCCCGGCGGCGAGCCCAATGCCGGGCCCTGCTTCGCGGAACCGACGCGGCGTTCGAGATCCGCAGGACGGCTTGGTGTTCGCGCCGGACGCTGCGCGCGAGCCGGCATACCCTCCGGCCCGCGCTCTTCGATCCGATCGCCGCGCCGCGCACCCTCCGAGCCCGCGCGTCCGAGCAGCGGCTCAGCGGGTGGATCGCGGGGTGACGTGGCGCAGCTGGCTCGATGCGTCGCCGGTCGCGCAGGTGGCCCTCGCGCTCATGCGAGATGCGACCGGTCGCGAGGAACCGCTCGAGCCGCTGCTCCCCGCTCGCGCGGCCAGCCTTCCCGCCGACCGCGGCATCGCATTCTGGTCGCTGACGGCCGGGGTCGGCGCGTCGACGGTCGCCGCTCTCGTCGCGCATCGGTCAGCCGCCGCCGGACGGGCGCCGGTCCTCATCGACCTCGATCGTCGCGTCCCCACGCTGGCCCTGCGAGCGCACTGCGCGGGTGCCACGGTCGCGGACCTTCTGCTTCAACCCGGGTCCGAGTCGGCCCTCCTGTCGCGCTGGGGCGAGGTGCCGTTCCTGCCCGGGACGCCGCACCTGCATCGGGTCTTCGACGGGGCGCGCGTCGCGGAGCTCGTCGCGCGGCTCCATCGTGACCGTCCGGTCGTGATCGATCTCGGATGCGGCGCGGACGTCCTCGACGCTGAGCTCCTCGGTGTCGTCGATCGGTTCTGCCTCGTCGCCGGCCCTTCGGTCGCGCAGCTTCAGGCGGCGTTCTGCGCGGTGCCGCTGCTGGAAGGCCTTGGCGTCTGGGTCGGCGTCGTGGTGGTCGGCGCCGAGCCGGTGGACGCCGCGCGCATCGCGTCGCGGCTGCCGTGGCCCCTGAGCGCGGCGATCCCGCGTGATCAATTCCTCGCCGATGACCGGTTCGCGACGAGAGCACCGACGCTGCGAGCGATCGATTCGCTCATCCGGGGCCTCGCGTGATCGACGGGGCGCTCGTCGCTCGAGTCCGGAGCGAGGTCGCCTCCGGGCTCGATCCGGCGACGCTGCTCGCGTTGTACGCGGACCCAGCGCGCCGCCGGCTCATCCGCGAACGCGTCCGCGCCGTGGCGGGTTCCCGTCTTTCTGATCCCGAGCTCGAGCGTTTGTGCGCCGACCTGTTCGGATTCGGCTGCCTGCAACCGCTGCTCGACGACCCGCAGGTGACGGACGTGCTCGTGAACGCACCCGATCGGATCTTCGTCGAGCGCGACGGACGGCTTGAACGGGTGGCGCTCGGCTTCCGCGATCCCGCGGAGCTGTCCGACCTGATCTACCGCATCGCCGCGAGCGTGGGGCGCGAGCTCACGATCGAGCAGCCGTTCGTCGACGCCCGGATGCGCGACGGCTCGCGGGCGAACGCGGTCATCGAGCCCGTTGGCGGGCCGTGTCTCTCGATCCGCAAGTTCCGGCCGCTGTCGATGCCGCTCGCCGGACCGGTCTCGTGGGTCTCGGCCGGCGCACTCAGCGGAGAAGCCGCCGCACTGCTCGTCGATGCCGTTCGTCGGCGCCGCAACATCCTGGTGAGCGGCGCCACCGGCTCGGGCAAGAGCACGCTCCTGCGGTCCCTCGCGGCGGCGATCCCCGCCGACGAGCGCATCGTGGTCATCGAGGACACCAACGAGCTGGTCCTGCCGCATCACCATGCGGTCCACCTCGAGTGCATCCCGGCGCGCGACGGCGGCGTCGGCGTGGCCGACCTCGTCGTGAATGCCCTTCGCATGCGGCCGGACCGGATCATCGTCGGCGAGGTGCGGTCTCCACGCGACGCGTCGGCCTTGCTCGAAGCGCTGAGCACCGGCCACGCAGGCTCGCTGACGACGCTGCACGCTGGCTCCGCGCGCGATGCCCTTGGCCGCCTGGAGCTGCTGCTCGCCCGGGCCGGGGAGCTGTCCGCCAACGCGATCGTCCGCCACGTTGCCCGCGCGATCGATGTGATCGCGCACCTCGACCGTCGCCCTGACGGCAGGCGGATCGTCCGAGAGATCGCGCGCGTCGAAGACGAGATCGCGACGATCGTATGGAGCCACGAGCGGTGAGCCCGACCCTCGTCGGCGCGCTCGCCGCCGGCGCCGCTGTTCTCGCCGTCGGGGTAGTTCCCCTGCTCGGCCGCTGGTCGCCGCGTCTCGGCCGTCATCCGGATCGCGACGCGCTCGCGGACGTCGACTGGACACACGGCCTCGCACGATGGGAATGCCTCAGGTGGACAGTCGTCATCGTTGCGATCGGCATCGCCGACGCGCTATCGGTCACACCGTTATGGGCCGTCGCCGCGGGGCTCGTCCCATCCATCGCCGCGCGTGTCCGGGCGCAGGCTGCTCGCGATCGCGCGCGAAGCACCCTCGCGCACCTGTTGCTCGACGCGCACGCGGCGCTGCGATCGGGCATCGCGCTCCCCGACGCGCTGCGTCGCGCTGCGGCCGGATGCCCCGATCGGCTCGCTCGCCGCCCGCTGGAGACCGCGCTCCAGGGGTTCGACCTGGGTGACGCGCTCGACCACGCACTCCGCGAGGCCGTCGCCGGATCGACGGACCGCCGGCTATCCGCGACGTTCCACACGCTCGCGCTCGGCGTCAGCGAGCGCCTGCCGATCGAGCGGGCCGCGGCGTTGCTCGGCGCGATGGCCGAGCGCGCGGTGCACGACGAGCGACTCGATGCGGATGTCCGCGCGCGGACGGCCGGCGTGCGGGTGCAGAGCTATCTGCTGGCCGCGATCGTGCCGGCGCTGTCGGCCTACCTCGTCGCGACGATGCCGGGACTCGGTACGACGCTGGCCACGCCTCTCGGGCGCACCGTGCTTATCCCGGTCGCGGCCGTCCTCGAGGTCGCCGGGATCGTCGTGAACCGCCGGGTCGTTCGCGGGGTCTCGCGGTGACGGCGATCGGCGCGGTCTGCGTGCTGCTCTCGATCGTCGCGATCTCCTCGGCCGCGCGGCGCGGCTCGTTCGTCGAGCGCCGGCTCGCGTTGTTCGCGCCGTCGGCCCGTCGCGCACCATCGTGGCGGCCGGTGGCGGACCGCGATCTCCGTCAAGCCGGACTCATCCGCTCGCAGACCGGGCTGGTCGCGATGAAATGCCTCGGTCTCGTCGTCGGTGCGGTGATCGGCGGGGTGATCGGGGCAGTCAGCCTTGCCGCCGCGCTCGGATACGCGGGCTTCGTCGGGCCGTCCATCGCGGTCGAGCGGCGCGCCCGATCGCGTCGCCAGATCGCGGACCGTGCCCTCGGCCCGCTCCTCGAGCGGATCGAGGCGCTCGCCGCGGCCGGCCGCCCGATCGAGACGGCGGTGGCGACCCTTGCCCGGATCCCGACGTCTTCGCCCGTACTCGATGCGGCACTCCGCGGTGCGGCCGACGCCTACGCGCTCGGCGCACCGCTGTACGGGGCGCTTGGCGTATCGGCGCGGGCCGAAGGCATTCCGGCGCTCGCCGCGCTGGCCGGCGCGCTGGAGCGGTCGCGGGGCCTCGGCCAGGGCTCGATCGCGGTGATCCGCGAGGCCCGTGATGCCGCGCGCGCGGCCGAGCGGGCCGCGGCCATCGAGGTCGCGGCGAAGGTCGAGGGCAAGCTGATGCTCACCCTCGTGCTCTGTTACCTCCCGGCCCTGATGCTTCTCGTGGTGATCCCGCTGTTCCTCACGTTGCTGGACGGCCTCTTCGGCTGACCGGGGCTCTCGTACACTCCGGTAGAGATACCGGCGCGCTTCGCGCCAAACGAGGAAGTGACCATGCCGTTCAACCTGGGTGGACCGGAGCTCGTCTTCGTCCTCATCATCGTGCTCATCGTCTTCGGCGCCGGCAAGCTCCCGACCGTGTTCGGCCAGCTCGGCAAGGGCGTCCGCACCTTCCGCGACGAGGCGGAGAAGAAGGACAGCGAGCCGCTCGCGTCGACCGCGACCGGGGCCGCCGCGGCACCGGGCGCCAGCAAGTACTGCTCGAGCTGCGGGAAGCCGAACGCCAACGGCGCGAAGTTCTGCGCGAGCTGCGGGACACCGCTCGCGGCCTGATCGGCCCGCGGTGAAGGCACCGCGCATCGCGTTCGTCGGCCGCCACAACAGCGGCAAGACGACGCTCCTCATCGCGGTCCTCCCGCTCTTGGTGGCCAAGGGCATCCGTGTCGGCTACCTGAAGCACGCTCACGCCGGATTCGAGATCGATCAGCCGGAGAAGGACAGCTACCGCGCGCGACGCACCGGGGTGCTCCAGACGATCGTCACCGGCGGCGGCCAGACCGCGGTCATCGATGACGCGGAGGATCTCGGGCTCGACGCGGCGATCGCGCGGTACGCGCGGGAGGATCTCGATCTCCTGGTCGTCGAGGGGTTCAAGGCCGAGCCGCTGCCGAAGATCGAGGTCGCCCGCCGCGTGCTCTCGACCGAGCTGCTCTGTCTGAACGACCGTAATCTCGTCGCCACCGTGACCGACTTCGACGTGAGCCCGGACGTTCCGCACTTCGGCCCGGGCGATGCGCCCGCGATCGCGGACTTCGTCGCCGGCCGGATCAGCCGGTGAGCGTGTCGGCCGCGATCATGGCCGGCGGGAAGAGCACGCGGATGGGCCAGGACAAAGCCTGGATCGAGCTCGACGGCGAGCCGCTCATCACCCG
>CAZMLV010000019.1:17408-20167 GCA_964567235.1 uncultured Chloroflexota bacterium
GCATCGCGCGCTGCGCGGCGCGGTGCTCGGCCACGATCGTCCGGGCCGGCGTGCGGTGCGAGCGCTTGAAGATGCCCGCGTTCGTGTCCGTGATCGTGCCGGTCTTCGGCGGCTCGTATGGCCGGAGCGGGCTCCTCTTGTCGTTCGCCGTCACGCGGGCCTGACGGAACTTCCAGGCGTTGATGTGCGCGAGCACGTCCTTCGCGGTGAATCGGATCGGCGCCTCCTCGCGCATGGCGGGCTTGCGCCAGTCGGCCGGCGTGAGCTTGCGCACGATGGCGTCGAGGGCCTTGTACTCGGCCTCGACGCGCTTGATGACGCTCGCGCGAGAGTGGGTCACGTCTTCGCGCGGACGCGCTCGAGCTTGCGGTGGCGTTCGAGGTCGCAGTGCGCACGGGCCTGCCACTCATCCGGATCGTCGTCGCGGCAGTCGTACGTGCGGCAGTGCTCCGGCCGCGTGGCGTAGATGCCGCACTGCAAGTGCTTGGTGTCGAAGGCGTCGCACGCGATCATCGGCTGCCGGCCGTCGGGCTGCCGGGCCCATCCGACGACGTGGACGTCGGTGCCCGCGGCCTTGTAGATCGGGCGGATGTCCGACAGCTTGAACCAGCTGTCGGAATCTTCCATGAACTGCTTCGTGCAGCAGGGCGCCTCGCAATTCTGGCAATCGGGATACTTCGGTATGACCGCCATGAGGCAACTCCCCTGCATCCGCACGGACCTGAAAGACTGCGATCGATGGTAGGTGACGCTGAGGGGTTCCGGGAGCAGATCGCGGCGTTCGTGCACGACCGTTACGCGCTCGACCCGACCGCGGCGACGATCGCCGGCGTGCACGAGCACGACGCGCGGCTCGCCGATCTCTCGGCCGACGGCTTCGCGGCCCGCGACGCTTTCACGGACCGTTGGCTGAGCGTCTTCGAGTCGCACGACGCCCGGTCGTGGACCGCCGGTGACCGGACCGATCTGGCGCTCGTCCTGGGCGAGCTGCGCGGGGAGCAAGCGCTCCGGCCGTTCGAGCGGCACGCGCGCCAGCCCTCCCTGTACTCCGACGCGATCACGCGCGGCGCGTACTACGCGCTCATTCGCGAGGAGGGCGACGTCGAGACACGGCTCGGCGCGCTCGCCGATCGGCTCGAGGAGGCGCCCGCGGCGCTGCGCGCTGCCGTCGCGAATCTCGATCCGGACCGAGTCCCGCCGGTGTACGTCGTCGTCGCTGGCGAGAGCGCGACCGCCGGGGCGACGTTCGTCCGGGCCGTGCTCCCGTCGCTCGCGCCCGAGGGCTCGAAAGCGAAGGCCGCGCTCGTCGGGGCGGGGAAGCGAGCCGGCGATGCGCTCGACCAGTACGCCTCGTGGCTCCGCGACGATCTCATGCGCCGGGCGAAGGGCAGCTTCGCGATCGGGCGGGACGCGTTCGACGCGCTGCTGCGCGACAAGGAGCTTCTGCCCTATGACGCGGTCACGCTCAAGGCGTGGGGCGAGGAGCTCTACGCCGAGACCGCGTCGCGCCTGGCGGAGGCTGCACGCGCACTGGGCGACTCCGATTGGCGCGACAGCGTGGACCGGCTGCGGAAGGCGCATCCCGCCGAGGACGAGCTCGTGGCCGCGTACCGGACCGACATGGAGCGGTCGCGCGAGGCGACCGCGGTCGCCGGCCTGGCCGCGTTCCCGGACGGTGAGTCGCTCACGGTCGAGGCGATGCCCGACTTCGCCCGGCCGACCCTCCCGTACGCCGCGTACATCCAGCCGGGGCAGTTCGAGCGCTCGCGCCGGGGGCGCTTCTGGGTGACGCTTCCGGCTGGGGGCGAGCCCGACCCGGTCAAGGCGGAGCGCCTCTCGGGCCACCCGCGCAAGGGCATCCCGGTCATCGCCTGCCACGAGGGCTATCCCGGGCATCACCTGCAGCTCGCCACCGCGGCGGACCACGCGTCGCTCGCGCGCAAGGCGGTGCGGTCGAACGTGTTCATCGAGGGGTGGGGCCTGTACGTCGAGGAGCTCATGACCGAGCTCGGATTCCTCGACGACCCCGAGACGCGGCTCCTTCGGTTGAAGGATCTGCTCTGGCGCGCCGCTCGCGTGAGCGTGGACGTCGGGCTCTCGACCGGCGCGCTCGGCTTCGAGCAGGCGGTGAACTTCATGATGGAGGGGCCGAAGCTCGAGCGGCCGAACGCCGTCGGTGAGTGCCGCCGGTACACCCTCAACCCGCTCCAGCCGTCGAGCTATGCGCTCGGCCGCGCGGCGATCCTTGACCTTCGCAAACGAGCGCAGCGAAAGGGCTACGGCATGCGCGCATTCCATGACGCGCTGCTCGGTTGCGGCTCGATCCCGCCGTCGCTGGCGGCGGCGGAGATCGGGCTCTAGCGGCCTACTCGGCCAGGCGCGGGAGGATCGGCGTGGCCGTCGTGCCCAGGGTGTAGTTGATCATCAGGTCACCGTTCTGGAGGTCGATCGTCTTCGCGATCAGCTGACCGCCGTCGATCGACGCGTTGTTGCCGTCGAGGCGGATGGCGCCGTTCGGGATGTAGATCGTGCCGCCGGCGTCCAGGCTTCCGGAGCCGTCGACGCGCAGGTCGGTCGTGCAGGCCGGGTCCTGGTAGACGCCCATGTTCGCGTAGCTACCGGTGGTCATCGGCCGAAGGACGATCGGGTGGTTACCGCCGTCGCCGACGTCCGAGCAGCTACCGGTCGAGGACGGGAAATTCGCGGTCGTGTTGTAGATGAGCACCTTGCCGTCGCAGGGCGTCGCGGTGTTCGGATCG
>CAZMLV010000020.1:0-6728 GCA_964567235.1 uncultured Chloroflexota bacterium
AGATGAGGCTCGAGTTCATGAGTTCCTCCCGCTCCGTATTCGGTTCGGCGTCGGGAAAGCTCCGGCGTCAACGCGAGTATAGGAAGGCCGTTTTCGGGCCGAATTCGACCCCATGCCGTGGGTCCTGACGAGGTCACGCTGCAGTGATCTCGCCCCGCAGCCGGGTCCAGATCTCCACGAACACGGCCTTCGGCAGTGTCAGGCTGTCGGGGACCGGCTCCCCGTGTTCGTCGACCAGCTCGTGAGTCAACCGCAAACCGTCGGTGGCGCGAAGCGCGTCTTGAACATCGGGATTCTGTTCGAGCTTGGCGCGCATCGCCCGAGCCGCCAGCTCATGATGCGCCGGGCCGCCGCGCGGGATCCGGCGCCCCGCGACTTCGATCTCGCCGGCCGGCGCGTCGACGCCGGCAAGCTTCGCTTCAAGTCCCCAGAGGCCGAAGACACGCTCCCGATCGGCCGAGCCGGCGGGCCACTTCAGTCCCTGCCAGAAGCCCTCAACGCTTTCGCAGCGCGCGCGCTCATCGCCCAACATGAGCTCGAAGGGCGTGTGGGCGAATGTGGAAAGCAAACGTGAGCGCCAGTCATCCGAGTAGCTCGCGATATTGAGGGTCACGCGTTCTCGAGCGGCCACCACACGACGCGGCGTTCCGCGAACGACGCGACGATGAACGCCCCGACCGCGAGCGCGGTCGCAGCGACGATCCCCGCCCACATCAACGGAAACCGGTACTGCTCGCCTGCATCAATGATCAAGTAGCCAAGCCCGCTGTTGGCGGCGGTCCACTCGGCCACCATCGCCGCAAGTACCGCGGCCGGAGCCGTGATCTTGAACGCGGCAAAGATGAACGGCAGAGCGGCGGGGATCCGAAGGCGCAGATAGCGCACGCGTTCGGGTGCGTCGAGGACACGCATGAGCGCGAGCGCGTCGGGACTCGGAGCGCGTAGACCCGCGGACCCGGCGACCAGTGCCGGAAAGAAACTGATGAGGACCGCCATCACGACGATCGTCGTTGGGCCGAACCCGAGGACGATGGTCAACAGCGGCGCGATCGCAATGAGCGGGACGCTGCGTAACGCGATCGCGAGGGGTAAGCCGATGCGCTCAAGCCGCCGTGACCGTGCGAAGGCCGCGGCGAGGATGAGACCCAGCAGGTTGCCCCCCACGAAACCGACCGCGGCTTCCGCCCCCGTCTGCGCGAGCGCGGCGCCGATCCGGCCGGCGTTCGCGGCGAGCGCTCCGGCGATCGCGGACGGCGGTGGGACAAGGAACGCTGGCACCGCAAAGGCGATCGTGACGACCTGCCAAACGACGAGGAACGCGATGACGGCGCCGGCATCACGCAAGACCCCTGCGAGCAGCCGGGCCAGCCTCATGTGGCCGTCCCGCGTCCGCGCCAGTCCACGGCCAATCCCTCGATCCCCGCGAAGATGAGGTAGCCGACCGCGGCGACTCCCGCCGCGACGAGCATGGTCGCCCACAGGAGGGGCACCTGGAAGTTCGCCATGCTCGAGAAGAGCAGGTAGCCGATCCCCGCTGTGCCGAGCCACTCTCCGACCGTTGCGCCCAGGACCGCCGCGGGTGCGCCGATCTTCAGCGCCGCGATGATGAACGGCAGGCTCGCCGGCAGCCGCACGCGCAAGAAAGATTGCGTCGTGCTTGCGCCCAACACCCGCATGAGGTCCAGCGAGCTTGGACTTGCAGCCCTAAAGCCGCGGGTCGCGCTAACGACCATGGGGAAGAAACATGCGAGCGCGGCCACCACTGCCGGCGCGGTGATGCCGACGCCGAACCAGATGAGCAGGATAGGCGCGACAGCGACCAGCGGAATGCTGTGGATGGTCACGACGAGGTTGTAGAGGGTGGCCTCGGTCCTCGGCCATGCGGCGAACGCGGCGGCGAGCAGGAGACCGAGGACGCTGCCTCCGATGAGGCCAAGCGCCGCCTCGATCAACGTCAGTCGCAGATTCAGCCAGATCGGGTAGCTCGCTTGAACGCCGGCCGCCGCGATCGCAGTTGGCGCGGGTACCACAGGAAAACGGCCGCCAATGAGACGCGAAACGATCTCCCAGACGGCGATGAACGCCAGCATCGAGAGCGACGCTTCGAGCCACACCCGGCGCCTCGTCATTCCGTATTCTCCGCAGCGCTGTACATCTGCCTGGTGACGGCAGCGACAGAGCTCAGGAACTCGTGAGACGCCAAGGTCTCGAGCGTGCGCGGCCGCGACAGCGTGACCGGTTCTTCCGCGACGATGCGGCCCGGCCGCGGGCTCATCATGACGACGCGATCGGCGAGGAAGACAGCCTCGCTGATGCTGTGTGTGACGACAAGTGCTGTCGTATTTGTGTCGGCCCAGATCCGCAGAAGCTCGAGGTTCATCCGCTGGCGGGTGATCTCATCCAACGCCCCGAAGGGTTCGTCGAGCAGCAGCACCCGAGGTTGCAGGACGAGAGCGCGCGCTATCGCCGCGCGCTGCTTCATTCCCCCTGACAGCTGCCACGCGCGCGCATGCTCGAACCCGGAGAGACCAACGAGCCGGAGCAGCTCCTCCGGATCGGCATGCGCCGCGTCGCGGTCACGGGCCACTTCGAGAGGGAGCCGCACGTTGCCGAGCACGTCGAGCCAGGGGAGGAGTACCGGGTCTTGGAACACGAAACCGAGAAGCCGGCGGCGACGCGCGGAGTCCGGAGAGTCGCCGTGAACGAGAACTCGTCCGGTGGTCGGCGTATCGAGGTCGGCGAGGATCCGTAGGATCGTCGACTTGCCGCAACCGCTCGGGCCGATGAGGGCGACGAATTCACGCTCGCGGATGTGCAGGCTGACATCAGATAGGGCGGTCAACGAGCGGTCGCGGAGGGCGAACGTCTTCGTGAGGTGCTCGACGGCGATCGCGCCGCCGTTCAGTGGCCCGGTCGCCGTCGCTAGGACCCCTTCGCCGCCAACTCCAAGATGGACGTGTTCATGACTTCGGCCGCCGCGATCGGCTTGTCGATCTGGTTGAGGTTCTTGAGGATGTCGATCCCTGCCTGCCATGTCGCCGGATCCATCGTGAACAACGGCTTGCTCGATGTCATGAAGTCCTTCTCGGCCTTGAGCTGGGCGGTCTGCTGCTTGATGTCCAGGTTCAACGCCGCGTCTTTGCCCGCGACGAGCTTCGCGATCTCGTCCACATTCGCGAACGCGTAGTCCCAACCCTTCTGCGTCGCGCCCAGCCAGCGGCCTAGCTCATCGGCGTTCGCCTTCACGGCGGCGTCCGTGGTGATGATCACGTCGCCGTAGAACTTGTAGCCGGCGTCGAACGCGGTCATGAACACCGTGTCCAGTCCCTGCGCCTGCAGGACGAGGGGCTGATTGAAGGCAAATGACCAGAAGCCATCGACCTGACCCTGCACGAGCGGCGTCGGATCGAATTGCACGGGCACGATCGTCATGTCCGATTCCTTGAGGCCCGCGAGGCTCAAGATCGTGGCCCACGGACCGCGCGCACCCGCCTGCAGTCCGATCTTCTTCCCCACCGCGTCCTTCGGCGTGCGGATCGGGTTCTTAGCGAGGCTGACCAAACCCGAGGGCGCCTTCTGATACATCGTCCCGATCGCGACGACCGGGATGCCGCTCGCGCGCGCCTTGAGGAAGGTGTCGGCGCCGCCGATGACGCCGGCGAGCGCAGAGCCGCCCGCCACGACCGTCACGGGTTGCACGTTCGGTCCGAACGGCAGGAGCTGCTGGGTGATGTTCACCGCCTGCATCAGGCCCTTCGCGTCCGCGGCCAGTGAGCCCGCGAACTCGACGTTCTGAACGCCGACCTGGACCGTGACGGTGGCCGCCTTCGGGGTTGGCTTGACGGTCGCAGATCCCGCCGGCTGGCTAGCGCCGACGGGAGCCGGCGTCGCGCACGCTGCAAGCAATGGTGCGAGACCAAGCCCCGCGGTCGAGACAAGGCCGAGCCGGATGAGATCGCGCCGGTTGAGTGATGTCGTCATGCGCGCGAAGGCTAGGTCGGTCGATCGGTTGACGCAACTTGGGGTGGCGCAAACGACCGCACGCGAACGTCGTCCCATCCAGCCTGTGCGGCGCGAAGCATGTCCTCAGGAGTCTCGGTCGTGTTCGCCTCGTCCCAAACGACCTCGGCGATCACGAGTCCGTCGTAGTCAGCCAGGATCGGTGCGAGCGGCGCGAAATCGATCGTGCCGCGACCGACGGGAAGGTGCTCGTCCCGTTGGCCGTGGTTGTCGTGCACGTGAAGATGAACGATGTCCTTTCCGAAGAGTGCGACGAGTTCCGACATGTTTCGGTTGACTGCGGCGTGACCGACGTCGAGACATGCTCTGACCTGAGGTGAACCGGCGCTGGTGATCAACGACCTGAGATCCGCCGCGGTGCGGTCGATGCCGGCATGGTACGGACCGCAATTCTCGACTGCGAGCATGACCCCGAGCTCCTCCGCTCTGCGCGCCAGCCGCCCGAGTGCTTCTTCCGCCAAACGCGCGAAACCGGCAAAGAAGCGAGGATCCCTGAGATCGCCGGGATGGACCACGAGGATCGCCGCGCCGATGTCGGAGGCAAGCTCGATCGCGCCAATGTACTGGCGGAGGGACTCGCGCCAAATACCCGGGTTGATCGAAGCCAGGCTCGAGTTGCCCAACGGTCCGTGGACGGAAACTCGCGCGAAGTCAGCGAGCTCGCGCCGCAATTTCGTCCGGAAATCGCCCGACGTCTCGTCGGGGTGGGCATGCGGGTGATCCGCCCAGACCTCGAACCCGTTCAGACCAGCCCGTCGCGCGAACTCGACGGCCTCGAGCAACGGCCTTTGCAGGAGCATCGAGCTTGACACACCAAATAGCGGCGACTTACTCACGTGCTGCGCCGAAGGAGGTGCGCGCGGGCGGCCTCGTCATACCCGGCGCCGCGCTGATCGAGCCGATCCGCAACGCGTAGCCGGTGCTCGACGGTCCGGTTGCCGCCGTACTTGAACTTCGCGCGGACGTCCTCGATCGTGCCGACGATCCCGCGGATCGCACCGAACAGCTTCCCGTAGTCGTTGTCCGGCTCGACCGGCGCGTGGCCGCCCTCCGGCTGGAAGTGCGCAAGCTGCGCGCGGAGGATCGACGCGAGCTCCTCGGGGTCGTCGACCGGTCGCGTGCGCACGATGGCCTGGACCGCCGCGTAATACGACGTGGGCACCCCGTACTCGATCGCCTTGCCCTGTTCCGCGTTCCACTGGGTCGGGATGTACGTGTAGTCGCCGTACACCGACACGAGCGCGATCGGGTTCTCGGCGAGCGCTTCCCACACCGGGTTCGGCACCGCGAGATGCAGCCGGATGGTGCGCTCGCCGTCGTAGATGAAGTGGGTCGGGACGACGATCGGCACGTCGCGGCCGCGCCCGCTCGCGATGAGCTCGCCGAAATCGCGCGACGCGAGGAAGCCGCGCCATTCGTCCTCGGAGATCGCTGCGTCGTGCTTCTTGATCAGCATCGAGTCGAGCGTACTAGCCTCGCGTATGCAGATGGCTATGCAGAACGGCCGTGTCGCATCGGTGAACGTGGGCCGGCCGCGAGAGATCGCGGTCCGCGACACGATCGTTCGCACGAGCATCTGGAAGGAGCCGGTCGCCGGCCGCGTCGCAGTGCGCGGCGTCAATCTCGCGGGCGACGACCAGGCCGACCGGCGCGTCCACGGCGGGGACCGCAAGGCCGTGTACGCGTACGCGCGCGAGGACCTGGATTGGTGGGGCGAGCGGCTCGGCCGGCCGCTCGATCCGGGGACGTTCGGCGAGAACCTCACGACCGAGGGCCTCGATGTGAGCGGCGCGCGCGTCGGCGAGCGCTGGCGGGTCGGGACCGCGCTGCTCGAAGTGACCCAGCCGCGGCTCCCCTGCCACAAGCTCGAGCTCCGGATGGACCGGGCCGGGTTCATCGATGAGTTCATCGACGGTGGACGGCCGGGCGCCTACCTCCGGATCGTTGAGGCGGGCGCGGTCGGCGCAGACGACGACGTACGGGTCGTGTCACGTCCCGACGGCGCGCCGTCGATGGCCGAGCTCATGCGACAGAAGACGAAGCGCTCGGAGTAGCGAGCCGGATCGCTCGCGCGCCCTTCGGCGCGGAGGTGCGGTCCGGATGGAACAGCGACGCGAGCAGCTCGATCCCGTCGACGACCCGTGGCCCAGGGCGGCTGAAGTACGCGTTGCCGTCCACCGCGAAGACCCGGCCGTCGCGGACCGCGCGCAGCCGCTCCCACGCTGGATCCGCGGCGAGCGCGCGCGACTCGGCCACGGCGCGGTCGGCGTCGAACCCGCACGGCATGAGCACGATGATGTCCGGGTCGGCCGCCCCGACATCCGCGAGGGTCAGCTCGTGCGAGCGCGCCCCCGGTTCGCCCAGGACGTCGCGGCCACCGGCGAGCGCGACCTGCTCGGGGACCCAATGCCCCGCGTTGAACAGCGGCGCGAGCCACTCGAGGCACGCGACGCTCGGGCGGCCGGCGCCCGCGATGAGGAAGCCGACGTGCGCGATCCGTGTACGGAGGTCGGCAACGACGTGTGACGCGGCGTCGCGGCGGCCGAGCGCCACGCCGGCACGGTCGATGTCGGCGAAGATGCCCTCGAGCGAATCGCCGTCGAGCGGGACGACCGTTGGCGCGGGATCGATCGTGGCCGGGACCTGCGCGATGGTGACCGCGCACACCGCGCAGAGCGTCTGGCCGAGCAACACGTCGGGCCGCGCCG